>NZ_JACYGY010000001.1:967500-1290000 GCF_015221875.1 Dyadobacter subterraneus | reverse complement strand
AAATCCAATGTTCTTTACTTTGCATTTTAAAAACAAATCCTTCAAACACTAGCGTCTAGTCATTTGAAGGATTAAATTATTTAGTTAAACAGGCTTATATGTTTCGGTAGATTTGAAAAGAAGCATTAAAGGGTTACCACTAAGTTTTTGCTTTAAATCTTCAACTCTACACTCAGTTCTCATTTTCTTAGAATAACATTGTCTTACCTGTGAGTCCGCTACTTTACTTTCCTCATTAGCTTCTATCATAAAAATCCTGTCTAATCCTGAAATATTACTTCTTCTAAAAAATACAAGTTATCTGTTACAGGATGTGTAAGATCCTCTATTAGGGCGGAAAACAATAATTGAGTATGCTGCATTCCCATGTGTGCATCTAAAGCTTCCTTGCTTTTCCAACGTTCTAATACAAAATATTCGTTTGGCTTATCCTTAATTTTAAAAAGCTGAAATTGAAGGTTACCAACATCTTGCTTTGTGGGTACGTATGCCTTTTGAAATTGACTTACAAAGTCCTGAGTCCTCTCTGGTTTAACTTGGACTCTTCCTATAACTTGGATTTCTCCTGTATGATTATCGATTTGTTCCATGATCAAAGTTTTAAATAATTATATCTAAAGATTGTTCAAAAATTAGCATTTAGCTAGGGCAATGAATTAAGACAAATGAATTAGATTGAGCCCTCCCAATGGTTTTCCAGTTTGTTGAAGCTCTCCGGTTTTCAAATCACCAATATCGATCGGAGAAAATCCCATTTTATTGACAAGCTTTGAAACTGTCTTTTTAGCTTCTTTATTATCGCCGGAAATAAATACCACACGATTACCATTATTTACAACTGGATCTGCATCAATCCAATCTCCATACAAGGAGTTAAAAGCTTTGACAATGTGGGCATGGGGAACATAAGAAGCAACAATTTCACTTGCACTTGAAGACAATTCTAATAACTTGTCGTTATTCGAAAACGGATTGGTGGCATCAATTATAATCTTACCATCGAGCAATGATACGACAGAATTTAATGCAGTTTGCACACTCTCCCATTTAACGGCCAGGACAATAATATCATTTTTTGCGGCCTGTTCCACAGTTACGGCAGCTGCATTTTCGCCCAGCTCTGCTGCCATCATTTGCAGCGTTTCAGGACCCCGGCTATTACTAAGCTCTACATTAAATCCAGCTTCAACAAACTTTTTTGCTAGGAGCCCGCCAATATAGCCAGCACCGATAACTCCGATTTTCATATAATGTTATGATTATGTGATTGATAATATACTATGATCAAGAAACTCTCATAGTTAACTACACAAAGGTATCGGCGTATCATTTGTTTAAAAATGTCATTTGACTCAAAAAAGCTGTGATAATTATCACATTATCTTTTAGTTAAATATGGCGTTAGCGTCCATTTTTGCTTAGGGATAAATTTTTAGGTGTTTCGCTAATTCCACTCTGATATGGCTTCTGAAACATAAGATGGATTTTTTTAAACTACAATTATAAATGATGTAACAAATTCTGATGAAATATTGGACGAAACATTACATCATTTAGAATTTGAATCGGGTACCATACTTGCTTTAAAATGTAAATGCAAAAAACTTAAACTGATCCGGATGAATATTTAAATATGCCTTTTCTTAATGTTTAGCTTTTTTATACGTGCATGCAATGTCGTAGAAGGTAAATTTAGCAAAATTGCTGCGCCACCAATGCCGGACACTTTACCCTTACATACTTTTAGAGCTTTTATAATATGTGCACGCTCATTTTCTTCAAGGGTTTGTAATTTAATTTCACTCTCCATTATTACGTTTTCATTCACCAATTCAGAAGGAAGACCAATTGAAGAAACCATTGAATTATTCGATAATAAAACACTTCTTTCGATGGTATGTTCGAGTTCTCTTACATTCCCTGGCCAATTATATGCTATAAGTTCCTTCATTGCTCGATTTGAAAAACTGCTTGCACGAGATCCTTTTATAGCATATTTCCTTAAAAAATGACAGGCAAGCAGCGGAATGTCTTCCTTCCTCTCTCTAAGTGGAGGAATTGTTATTGGAAATACATCCAGTCTGAAATAAAGATCACTTCTAAAGTTGCCCTTCTCTACTTCCTTCAATAAATTTCGATTCGTTGCAGCAATAATCCTGACATCGGATTTAATTACTGATTTGCCCCCTATTCTTTCAAATTCCTTTTCCTGGAGAACACGTAGCAATTTCACTTGCATTTCCAATGGTAGCTCTCCTATCTCGTCTAAAAAAAGAGTACTTCGATTTGCAAGTTCAAATTTGCCGACCCTACGTTCAATAGCTCCAGTAAAACTCCCTTTTTCATGTCCAAACAAGATACTTTCTATTAAATTTGGTGGAAGAGCTGCGCAGTTCACTTTCACCATCAACTTGTCCTTTCGAGGAGAAGCGTTATGAATCGCCCGGGCAACCAGCTCCTTACCCGTACCTGTTTCTCCCAGAATTAAAACAGAGCTTTGAGACTCAGATACCTGACTGACCAGCCTAAACACATCTTTCATTGAGCCACTATTACCAATAATTTCACTGTAATTATTAGTAATCTGCATCTCTTCCTGAAGATGTAAATTTTCTTGCTCGAGGCGTTGCTTGTATTCTGTGATTTCTATGTAGTGTTTGCTGATCTTTTCATTTGCTATATTATTTGCTACGGCAAGTGCAATTTGTGACGCAACGCCTTTTAACAAGCGCTCATTGACCTGCATATCAGGATGAAGCCACAAAATTCCAATATTTTCTATACCAGCTCTCAATGGCACAGCAAGGATAGTGCGAGTACCAGAAATCGATTCCCATAATGCAGCGCTAGATTCAGAAATTCTATCTTGATGCAGAAGTTCTTCTATATCCAACATTATAGGATCGGTTGAATCAAAAATCACTTTGGCTATTTTCGGATCAATTTTAAATTTACTAATATGGTCAGCTAAATCGGTCGTTTTATTGCCGGTAAATTTTAAATCAAACAAAATATACTCCTCTGCATTTTGATCCATCGTTTTTGCCGAAAGCATGTATCTGTCAATTGAAAAAAGACTATTTAACCCGTCAATTATAGTTTTGGTTAAGGTTGTTTTATCGCGGACACCTGCAATGTTGTTACTAAATTCTAATAACTTAGACTTTTCATCTTCCCTTTCCAATGCTTCATCATTGACCATTATATTCATAGCGGCAAGAGCTATGTAGTCGGCAATTCCTTCAATTAAAGTTAGCTTGGATTTGTAAGGATTAAGATCTTCGCAGGATAATATAACAATACCCAGATATTTTCCAGCACAATACATAGGTATGCCAATTATAGCCTCTACTCCCAAGTTATAAAACAACTCTATGTATGGGGCATGTCCATTATGATGTAGGAATTCGGCAATATAAAACACTTTGCTACCAGTATCACACTTAATTCTATTGACTATGCTTTCCCCAACCGCTGACTCTAGGTTAAACGGCTCAGGATATGGCGTCATCCCTGATTTTTCAAGTTCTGAAGCCACCATATAAATCCAATGAGAGCCTTTTTGAGGGTCAAAAAATGAAATAATTAAATCACTCGGTGGCAACTTTCCAAGAATTTTTTCCTTAACAATGAACTCGAGCTGATCCAAATTTCGTGCTTTGCCTAACTCTTTACTTATTTCAAGTAAGATGGATTTTTGCATTTCAAGTTTACTAAGATCCTCAATTGCTCTTAGGTTTTTAACAGCAGTAGAAATCTGGCTTGTTACTCCTTTGATTAAATCAGAGTGTTGAGGTAAAAAATTTCCTTCTGCTTCGCTTGTGAAAATAACGCAACCGATATTATCTGTCCCATTTCGCAGGGCTACGCCAACAATTTCTTTCACTCCTGTGTCAAGAAAATAATTGACATCCGATTTTGACAGGTGATCATCAATTCTAAACAGTATTGGCTCAAATGAGTTGATGATTTGAGTATTTAAATCATGTTGAATAATATAATCTTGAAGGGAAGTTTTCGAAAAATCTAAATAAGGTTTACTTGTTTGGTCAGAACAATCAATAAAATTATAAAATTGATCTCCATCCTTGCAAAGAACCAAAATATCACTAAAGACAAGCAGTACCCTGAGTTTCTGGATTAGCATTTGAAATAACTCCTTCTTATTACTGATAGCCGCGATCGAGTTGCTAATAGCTAGCATAGCATTTTTCTCTTCATTTCTCTTCTTAATTTCATCAGCTGCTGACAGCTTTGACATTACTAACGACAATTGCTGACTAATACCTTCAAAAAAACTCAGGTGTTTGAGCACATGCACTTTTGGAATACTTGTAAGTAAAATTACAACATCTCTAATGCCAGATCTATCATGTATAGGATGTACTAATACTGAATTGATAGAATTATCCTTCCATGTTTGAAGATATGATGGCGCGTTACTGACCTCCAATAGGAAATCTAATTCAAAAATTTCTACTTCCTGTTGCTCATAAAACAATTCCATCACGGGATCCTCTTTCGACAATTCAATCTTAATGTTAGCTCTCAACAAATCCTGGCTAATTACAAAATTTCTTTTCGCTGAAATCAACGGTAATGTTTGTACGTTACCGGTTTCAGTTAAAATAAAAAAATCATCCACTAGTTCAGGAATATTTTTTAAGTATCCATTAAGTATTTGATATACCTGCTCCTTGCACTCTACATGATAGAGATCCTGTCCAAACGATAACAGTAATTTTTTTTCGGAATCTCGTCTTCGAATTTCTTCACTCGCAAGAATATTTAGGACAGCAATAGATATGTGATGGGAAATAGTATGAATTTTGATAAGGTCCTTCGTCTCAAAAGCCTCTTGCTGCTCAGAATAAAAGTAAATTGCACCGATAGCTTCTTTATTATTTCGAATCGAGATACCGGCTACTTTTTTCATATTATTTTCAAGACGGTTGTCCACGAAAAGTGGTACTTTCTTCCATGATTTCTTTACCTCTAACAAATCCCAGGCAAGTGGTATTTCCGAGTTTAAAACTGCATCAGAAATACCATCACTGATTACACAAGCGCGTTTTTTAAGAATTTGAGCATATTCATCTGAAATCGTTCGTTCCTTTTCCTCATAAGAAAAATATATATCATGTGTCTGCCGACCTGGGTTAAGGATAACAATAAGCATGTCATTAAACTGAAATAATTTCTTCAATGACTGATGTAAGAATTTTTTCAACCCCGCTTTTTCCCGTATTCGCACAGTTTCCGAAGCTAATGAAAGTATTAACTCGTTATCTTGTTCAAGTTTTTTACTCTTTTCATCTGCTCTAATACTTGTTAGGGAGAAAGAAAGATAAAATGATAATTCATCAATAATCAAAAGATCTTGGGCGGAAAAGGCATTTTTATTTTCGGAGGTAAAAAAAATACCCATCGTTTCATCACTACCGATTTTTGCTGAAACACCTGCAATCCTCTTAACATTATTATCCGCAATGAATTTAATGGGGGCGGGAATATTATTCCATTTCAACACTTCCTCTGTGTTCCATACTACTGGTGATTCAGCGGCTAATGTGACATCGAATATGCCATCGTTAATGGGAAACTTTGTATTTCTAAATTCAGAGAAATTTTCGAAAATAGACCGATTCGAAAAAAAAATATAATTTGAATACGTTAGGCTGTCATTATTCAGAAGTAAAATACACACTTCATCAAATTCAAGTATTGACTTCAATTTAACCTTTATTAGTTGGTGTAAATCCCCTCTATTCCGGACATATAAAAAACTTAGATACAATAATTCAAGCTCCTTACCTGCTCTAGGTTTCAAGGTACAGATATCAATAGAAAGCAAATTTAAGAGTACAGGGGTTAATAATGGTGTAATTTGCATTAGGTTATCAAATGCATTAACCGAAAGACCATTAGGATTATTGCTTCTCAATAGTAATAAGGCAACCAATTCTTTTTGTCGAAAAAACGGCATATATATAGTATTTTCAAAAGCAGTTTCTTTATAGAATAAATATGTGTCTGCCGGAAACTTGCCGTCCCAATATTGCCTGTTTAATTGCGTTGGTTCCTTTAATGAAATGATTTCTGAAAATGGATCGTTACCAATAGTAATCGGTAATCGGTTATCCGTAGTAAGAACTGGAATAGAAGTTTTTGACTCGGATTGTCTGCAAGTGTTCCAAAAGGTAATGTAAAACTGCTTATTAGAAAATAGCAGTAAATCAGCTTCGTCAAAGGAAATAACTTTCCTAAAACCCTTTGTCACTTCAGCTAAAAAGTCTTCTAAGTTCTGAGCTCCAAACGTTTTGGAGAATAAAGTTGAAAGATTGATATCCTGATTATTTAAAACGACCTGATGTTTTGGTTCATCAAAAGTACTGTCGAAAATCGCGTCATTTTTCATTTCTAACAATCAGTAAGGTGAGTATTATATGTGTTAATTATATCATCTTTTGTAAATGCAGAAACCATTTAAGGGTTGTCACAACCTACGACAGGTAGACAATCGTAACGCTTTGGGAAATGTTAAATCTCACTCAACAGTTTAGCAATGAAGTATTATCAAAACCTATACCACAACATAAGTCTTTAATTATCTGAAAGTTAAAAAAATAATACTAAAAATAAAACTACCAAATATGGTAATTTTATTAATTCCTCTCCATTATATGATAATCTACCGACCATACATTGAAGGCAAATACTACGTCTTAACAAATGGAAAAGTAAGTGACAACGCCTATTAAGAAAGATTGAGCTGATCAAATAACTAGGAGTTGTGCCTTCAGATATTCTTTAATCAAATCCAGTGTCGAAATATATTTTACCATATATGGTCATCAAATAAATAATAATACCATATTTGGTATCAAATTCTCAAACAATATTATGTTATATATTTCATTATCAGATGATTACACTTTGGACCAATTATTGTTTGTATAACACGTCATCGTTCTAACAAATAATTTATGGAAACCATGTCAAGTATAAATGAATTTGAAATTAGGCCATTCGACCCAGCAGAATTCCAAAAAGAGAACTCTATTTGGTCTTATCGTAGTGACTGCTTTGAAATAATTTGGTGTAAAAAAGGTGAAGGCACATATCTGATTGATTCCAAACCTTTTGATATGGGGGATGAATGTGTTTTTTGTATTTATCCTGGGCAACTGTATCGCCTTTCCAATTTCACCTGTGCAGAAGGTTACATTATTTCCTTTTCGGTTTCATTTTTAAATATCTATGATTACAATTTTCGTTCTTTCTTCCTCAATGAATTTAGTAATCTTCCTACAATTTCTGTGTTAAAAATCGACAAAAAGTCTAACGGCGAGTTTTCACAATTAATCACACAAATGGTTTGGGAATTCCAAAGTATTTCGAAATACAAGTTTGAACTATTACAGGCTTTGCTCAAGGTGTTGATGATCCGACTTTCTATATCAAAGGATAATAGTCAGGTAACAAAAGTACTTAATAATCCATCCCATTTAGCAGCTCGTTTTATTGGATTGGTTTCTTCTAACTTTATCAACATGAAGAAGGTTTCCGATTACGCCGATTTGCTTTGTATTGAACCTAACTACTTAAATTATAAGGTTAAAATGATCACGGGTCATACAGCCAGTGAACACATTCGGCAACGAATAATTATGGAAGCTAAGCGATTAGCTGTATCGGAAAATTTAATATTAAAAGAAATCGCCTATAGACTTGATTTTAAAGACGCCTGCCACATGAGTAAATATTTTAAAAGTGTTACAGGAAGCAGTTTTTCAGATTTTAAAAAGTCCACCTTTTTACCTGATGGGTGTAGTTCATAGTACTTTATATTGTAGATAGTTATTTGATTACAGCCTAATACATGAATCAGATATTAGGCTTAGACAATTAGTCTGAATAGTCGACAGCAATCATAGCGTATATAGCAAACCGTTGGAAAATAAATAGGTAAATGTAAAGTCGTGAGTCAGTTCTTACTTTGCCTTGAAAGTAAATTACTTATTGTAGATAATTAATACTGGCGACAACACCTTTTGCATTCTGCAGTTCACTCAAATTATTTAGCTCTAACTCATTTTGAAACCTTTACGAGTCTTAATTAGTATCAAAATACTGAATACCAATCTTAATAATCCGTATCATTTATAATAATAAGAAAGATGAAAACTTCTATTTATGTGGCAGCATCGCTGCTTTGGGCTTGCGCTCCAAAAAATCAAGACGCGCCGAACAGACCACCAACTCTACCTGTTAGTACTGTTGTTGCAAGTAGCGTCACAACCTACCAAGATTATCCGGCTTCCATCGAAGGAATAGTCAATGTTGAAATAAGGCCGCAAGTGTCCGGAATACTTGAGCGAATCTATGTAGATGAAGGGAAATTCGTGCATGCCGGAACAGTATTATTTAAAATTGACGATAAACCATTTCAGGCGACTTTGAGCAACGCAATGGCTGGTCTACATGCTGCGCAAGCTGCATTAATTAATGCAAACCTAGAAGTAGAAAAACTTACACCCTTGGTGACAAACAAGGTAATAGCAGAATATCAATTAAAGACAGCCAAAGCAACAAGTCAGCTAGCTGAAGCGAATGTTGAGCAGGCTAATGCACTTATTTCAACGGCAAAAATAAATTTGGGTTATACCTTGATTAAGGCACCTGTCTCAGGATATGTCGGTAGAATTTTAAAAAAGCAGGGTACTTTAATTAGTCCACAAGATCCTGATGAATTAATACAAGTATCAAATGTTAGCAATCTGCATGTATATTTCTCACTTGCAGAAAAGGATTTTGTGACTTTTAAAGATCAATATGCTGGACAGTCTATTGAAGAAAAAATGAAGAATTTACCTCCTGTTTCACTGCTTTTGGCAAATAATAGTATCTATCCGATTAAAGGAAAAATTGACGCGGTTGACGGCCAGTTTGATAAGAATACAGGTGCTATTACGGTGAGGGCCAATTTTCCAAACCCTCAGGGTATTCTTCGTTCTGGTAACACTGGAAAAGTACAGCTGGGTGTTTTACATAGCAATATTCTTCTAGTTCCTCAATCTGCTACTGCGGAAATACAAAACAAAGTTTTGGTATACGTGGTAAGCAATAACAACAAAGTAAAGAAGCAACCTATTTCAATTATCGCCAGAAGTGGTGAGAATTACTTGGTCGACGGTGGAATAAAGGCCGGAGATAAAATAGTGCTTAGCGGCTTTGATAATTTACCGGAAGGGGCAGTTATACAACCTGGAAATCCGCCTGGCAAAGAAACAGTCGCTAAGAATTAATTTTTACCGCTAACCATCAAAACCATGTTACAAAATATTATCAAACGTCCTGTTCTGGCAACAGTTATTTCAATACTGTTGGTAATTCTGGGAGTACTTGGCCTGGTCCAGTTACCCTTGCAACAATTCCCCGACATAGCGCCACCTCAGGTAATGGTAACAGCCGTTTACCCGGGGGCCAATGCTGAAACAATTCTGCGCTCGGTTGCACCATCGCTCGAAGAAGCCATCAATGGTGTCGAGAATATTACTTACATGAGCTCCACTGCCAGTAATGATGGAACCCTTGCCATCACTGTTTTCTTCAAGCTCGGCACCGATCCAGATCAGGCGGCCGTCAATGTACAGAACAGGGTAAGCCAGGCTACCAGCCAGCTGCCACCCGAAGTCGTCCAACAGGGTATTATCACCGCCAAACAACAGAATAGCTTGATTATGGTCGTAGGCGTTTATACCGAGGACGAAAAAAAATATGATGAGACTTTTGTAAACAACTATACTTCCATCAACATCATCCCTGATATCAAAAGGATTCCCGGTGTCGGCCAGGCATTCCTGTTTGGGGGAGCCAAAGATTATTCCATGCGCGTTTGGCTGAACCCGGCACAGATGCAGACCTACCATGTCACACCTGCGGATATATCGGCAGCCATCCAGGATAAAAGCCTCGAAGCAGCCCCGGGAAGGTTTGGTGACAGAAGCAAGGAAGCATTCGAATATGTAATCAAGTACAAAGGAAAATTAAACAAAGCAGAAGATTACGAAAATATTGCCATTAGGGCCAATAACGACGGGTCCGTGCTCAGATTGAAAGATGTTGCCCGTGTGGAACTCGGATCCTATACCTATGCCACCAGAACCCGTTTGAATGGTAAGATCGGCGTTGGTATTGCCATCGTTCAGCTGGCCGGATCAAACTCCAACGACATCCAGATCGCTGTAAACAAACTCGTCGAAAAAGCTTCCAAATCATTCCCGGAAGGTATTAAGTATAACACCTTTTATAGTACAAAAAGAGCACTCGACGCTTCTATCGAACAGGTGGAACACACTTTGATTGAAGCATTTATACTCGTTTTTATTGTTGTGCTGCTCTTCCTGCAGGATTTCCGCTCTACGCTTATACCGGCCATTGCCGTCCCGGTTGCCATTGTGGGTACCTTCTTCTTTATGTATGTCTTCGGTTTTACAATCAACCTTTTGACGCTGTTCGCACTTGTGCTGGCCATTGGTATTGTCGTCGATGATGCCATTGTTGTTGTGGAGGCCGTGCACGCCAAGATGGAACACGAAAAGCTCCAGCCCAGAGAGGCAACCATAAAAGCCATGCATGAAATCACCGGTGCAATCATTTCGATTACCTTGGTTATGGCAGCCGTCTTTCTCCCAGTCGGGTTTATGGAAGGATCTACGGGATTGTTTTACAGACAGTTCGCTTTTACCATGGCCATTGCCATTGTCATCTCCGCAGTTAATGCCCTTACTTTGAGCCCGGCGCTTGCTGCCCTGTTTCTGAAAAATCCGCATGCACATCCCGGACAGCAAAAACAAAACTTCAAAACCAAATTCTTTGCCGGCTTCAATGCAGGTTTTGAAGGGCTGACAAACAAATACATGGGAATGCTGGGCTTTCTTCTCAAAAGAAAGTGGATCGCTTTGAGCGGACTGGCCGTAGTCATTATCAGCACCGTGTACATGCTACGTACCACACCAACAGGATTTATACCCACAGAAGACCAGAACTTTCTTGCCATTGCTATTTCAACACCCTCAGGAACATCGCTCAAACGAACAGAACAGGTCATGATTGAAGCAGAGAAGAAATTGAAAGCACTGGATGCTGCCGAATTCGTGGTTACGATTCCAGGTTACAGCCTGTTAACCTCCTCAGCAAGCCCATCTTCGGCCACTTCTTTTGTGCAGCTGAAACTTGCGGCCGACCGCGGAAAAGTTAAGGATATTAACCAGCTGCTGGGCGTTGTCCAGACTACACTGGCCGATGTCAAAGGAGGCAGTTTTTATGCTTTTACCTTCCCGACAGTGCCTGGATTCAGCAACATTGAGGCACTCGATGTCGTGCTGCAGGACAGATCCGGAGGACCGCTCGGTAAATTTTCTGCCATTACCAATGAATTCATCGGCGAACTTAATAAACAGGCACCCGTGGCGGCTGCTTTCACAACATTCAAGGCCGATTATCCACAATACCAGCTCGAAGTTGATGATGACAAAGCCGACCAGCTTGGTGTAAAGGTAAAGGACATCCTGCAAACCATGCAGGCATACTTTGGTACTGCCCAGGCATCTGACTTTAACCGCTTCGGTAAGTACTATAAAGTTGTCTTACAGGCTGACGCTGCCGATAAAGCTGAACCCGCTTCCTTAAATAGTGTTTATGTCAAAAACCAGCGTGGTGATATGGTCCCGTTAAATACCCTGGTGACACTCAAAAGGGTATTCGGCTCTGAAACCGCTTCCCGTTACAACCTTTTTAACTCTATACAGCTTAATGTTATTCCTAAGCCTGGATTCAGTTCCGGAGATGCCATTGAAGCAATTAAAAACCTTGCTGCAAAAAAACTTCCTTCCGGTATCACTTACGAATTCTCAGGACAAACCAGAGAAGAAATTTCATCAGGCGGACAATCCGTTATTGTTTTCATGCTTTGTCTTGTCTTTGTTTACTTCCTTCTGGCGGCACAGTATGAAAGTTACATCCTGCCGTTCTCGGTTATTCTTTCAATTCCTACCGGCATATTCGGTGTGTTTGCAGTCATTGGCATCAAAGGGATTGAAAACAACATCTATGTCCAGGTCGCACTGGTCATGCTCATAGGCTTGCTGGCCAAGAATGCCATCCTGATCGTAGAATTTGCACTCCAACGAAGAAAGGCCGGTAAATCCCTGGTTGAAGCAGCCATGGAAGCATCCAGACTAAGGCTCCGTCCGATCATTATGACCTCCCTGGCCTTTGTATTCGGCATGTTCCCCATGAGCATCGCCACAGGACCATCAGCACAGGGAAACCATTCCATCAGCTTTGCGGCCGCAGGTGGTATGATCTCAGGCGTCGTACTGGGTGTAATCATCATACCAGTGCTATTCGTCGTGTTCCAATCTATTCAGGAAAAATTTACTAGCAAAAATTTGACATCTATAAATGAAAATAACGATGGTTTAATACCAAACGCAATATGAAAAATCAAAAAAAAATTAAGCTGGCGCTTACGCTACTCGGCCTACAACTCTTCCTGGCTTGTAAAATATCAAAGGATTTATCTATCGAAAGTGCGAGCCTTCCCACGACCTTCCGAGATAACACTACCGAAGACTCTATTTCGGTTGCACAAATGCCCTGGCAGTCATTCTTTCATTATGCTGATTTAAACACGTTAATTTCAGAAGCACTGGCGCATAACAATGACATGCAAATGGCAATAAAAAATATAGAAAGCTCAGCTTTGGCGCTACGCCAGGCCAAATTGGGAAATATTCCCAATCTAAGCTTTCAAATTAATGGATTAACAAACAGACCGTCTGACAATAGCCTAAATGGATTAACGCTTGATAAGTTTTTGCAAACGAAACATATTGAAGACTATACCTTAGGCCCAGTACTTTCCTGGGAAGCAGACTTATGGGGTAAAATTAAAAATCAAAAAGCCCTAGCCCTGGCGTCTTACCTTCAAACCCAGGAAGCAAAAAAAGCTGTTCAAACAAGAATTGTTTCAGACATATCAAAAGGATTTTACAATCTATTGATGTTGGACGCACAGTTGGCTATTGCAAAGAGAAATGTACAACTAACTGATAGCACCCTGATTATAATGAAATTGCAGTTTAATTCTGGCCAGATCACATCGCTTGCAATCGAGCAAGCACAGGCCCAGAAACTATCTGCCGAAAAGCTCATTCCTAAATTTGAACAGGATATCTCAATACAAGAAAATGCTATCAGTGTTCTAAGTGGAAGAAGCCCATCATTAATAATCCGTACTCTTAATCTGGAAACGATCAATATACCAGATAGCCTTAGCGTAGGCATTCCCAGTGAACTGCTTACCAGAAGGCCAGATATCAAAATTTCTGAACTGGCCTTATCAAGCGCTAATGCAAACTCTGCAATTGCGAAAGCAGCGATGTACCCTTCATTTATTTTAACTGCACAGGGTGGATTGGATGCCTTTAAGGCTAGCAATTGGTTTAATATTCCGGGATCCCTCTTCGTTACGGCGCTAGGAAGCATGACCCAGCCTATGTTTCAACAAAGAAAATTTCGAACACAGTATGAGATTTCACTTGTTAAACGTCAGCAATCATTGATTCAATTTCAGCAATCATTCCTCATTGCTGTTGGTGAAGTTTCAAATGCCTTGGTAAAAATGGATAAATTAAAACAACAGCAACGTTTTATTTTTGATCGCACAGAGGCTCTAAGGCAGGCAATTCAAAACTCCAAAATGCTTTTTGGTAACGGGATTGCAAATTATTTGGAAGTTATCACTGCTCAAAGTAATGTTTTGCAAAGTGAGCTAGAACTTGCTGCAATTAAAAAGGATCGGTTGGATGCCAACGTAGATCTGTATCGGTCAGTTGGCGGTGGTTGGAATTAGTTTTTGATGTGACAAATGTCACAAGTATTTTGTGTCAAATGACGTTCCTACCATTTTTTAGTCTGTATACTTTTGTCAGGCATTCCGCTAGCGGAAAAAACAGAAAAAAATAAATGCAACAGTTTGAACATGAAATGGGAAAGAATATAAAATTACATCCAACAATATTTATTGTTTTTGGTGGAACCGGCGACTTGAATGCCAGAAAATTAGCACCTGCCCTCTACAATTTATTTATCGAGGGCCACATGCCACATGATTTCGCTATGATAGGCACTGGTAGAACAAAACTTACTAATGAAACATTTAGAGGTAAAATGCAAAATGGTGTTAATTCCTATTCCAGAAATGTACCCGCAAATAAGGAAGTGTGGGAGGCATTTTCCAGAAATATCTTTTACCAATCCTCAGATGCAAACGATGCAGAGAGTTACAAAGAATTTGATATTAGGATAAAAAATTTGAATGCAAAATGGAAGACAGAGGCCCAAGTTATTTTTTATCTGGCAGTAGCACCCGAATTTTTCCCAATAATAGCCAAAAATATAGAGGCTGCCGGTCTTTCAGATCCGAAAAGTACAAGAATCGTTATCGAGAAACCTTTTGGCCATAACTTAAAGTCGTCAATTGAACTGAATGAATTACTGGCCAAAATTTATCAGGAAAAACAAATTTACCGCATCGATCATTATCTTGGTAAAGCCGCGGTTCAAAACATATTGACTTTTCGTTTTGCAAATTCGATTCTGGAACCCCTTTGGAATTCTGAACATATCGAACACGTTCAAATCTCAGTTACGGAACAGTTAGGTGTTCAAGATCGGGGTGATTACTATGACAATTCAGGTGCACTTCGCGATATGATTCAAAATCATGTTTTACAGCTACTTTGCCTTATCGCGATGGAGCCACCCGTTACTTCGAATTCTGATTCTATACGTGACAGCAAAGTAAACGTTCTTCGTTCAATCCGAAAATTTTCTAGAACCGAGGTTCACACATCCTCTGTACGTGGACAATATAGCGGCGGATTAGTTGAAAATGTGCCAGTGCCAGGCTATTTACATGAGTCCAAAGTCAATCCTCATTCAAATACTGAAACATTTGCAGCGATAAAATTTCTAATTGACAATGACCGATGGCGCGGAGTACCATTTTACCTGAGGAGCGGAAAACGAATGCAACAATCCTCTTCCTTGATCACAATTCATTTTAAAGAATCAGCATATGCGACATTTCCGAATGGATTAAAAAATCATATTCATCAAAATAAACTTGTTATAAGTATACAGCCTGAGATGAGTATTAGACTGCAGATGCAGGCAAAGCGACCACAAGTTGACATGGACATAACACCTGTCGACATGGTTTTTGATTTTAAGGAAACCTTTAAAAATCAAGCACCAGAGGCATATGAAACTCTATTACTAGATACCATGAAAGGAGATCAGACACTTTTCATGAGAGCAGATCAAGTGGAAGCAGCATGGGAAGTTGTTATGCCAATTCTAGATTCCTGGCAAAATGATCAAGATTTTAAACTATTTGAGTATCCGGCGAATTCTGTAAACGCTCAAGTAGGTGAAGATTTGATCACCAAAGATGGTTTTAGCTGGTTTGACCTGCCACTACAAAATAAAAAAGCCAGTGCATAAAAGCAAAACCTATTGGATTATCGCCATTGACTTGCACACTACCCAAAGGAGATGGGAGAGATAAATATTATTCAGAAAATAGTTTGGAGCCAGAAGTAACCGACTAGAAGCATTCTGAAAAGCAGTGGAACGTGGTAAAAAGCTTTTGATAACTCCCGATTTAGCCTTCATTCATTCAAAATATTTTATGCAATTATTAGACGGAAAAATTATTTCAGAAAAATTTAAGATTAAAATTAGTGAAGAAGTCGTGGCTATGAGGAAAAATTCCGGCAAGCAACCACACTTAGCAGCGGTGCTGGTCGGAAACCATGGTGCTAGCGAGACCTATGTGGCTAGCAAGATGAAAAATTGCGAAATTGTTGGCTTTAAATCAACATTGATTAAATTAGAAAACAAGATATCCGAGGAAGAGCTAATAAAAAAAATACTGGAACTAAATGAAAACAACGATATCGATGGAATTATCGTACAGCTCCCGTTGCCTGCTCACATTAATCCGGAAAAAATAACAGAATGCATCGACTACAGAAAAGATGTAGACGGTTTCCATCCTGTTAATTTAGGAAGAATGCAGCGCAACCTCTCGTCATTTATTCCTGCAACTCCCTATGGCATAATGCTGATGCTAGAAGAATATGGAATTAAGACAGAGGGAAGACATTGTGTTGTAGTGGGTAGAAGTAATATTGTGGGATTACCGATGAGCATTTTGATGGCTCGCGACTCTAACCCAGGAAACTGTACTGTTACATTATGTCACATTTATACGCCTGAGGTCAAACTACATACTAGTCAGGCAGATATTTTGATAGTTGCAGTTGGCAAAAGAAATTTTATAACAGCGGACATGGTCAAACCGGGGGCGGTTGTCATAGATGTTGGGATTAACCCAGAAATATCACGTCAGACAAAAACTGGTTATAAGCTGTATGGTGATGTAGATTTTGATAAAGTAAGTTCAAAGACATCTTGGATAACGCCCGTACCAGGGGGAGTCGGTCCAATGACAATCACAGCCCTGCTCAAAAATACACTTCTTGCCGCTAAACAACGACTTCTTTACGCTGATGAAGTCAGCTTAATGGCTTAGGAATTATAAATTTCGTTTCGGTAAAATTTAACGTATACAGACAAAGGTCAAAGAATCGAAATTCTCTTAGTAAGCAATAAATCAAAATAATAGAAACAATTATTTAGTAACATTAGTAACAAATGAGCATGACAAAAATTAAGGTAGAAAACCCGGTAGTAGAACTTGATGGTGATGAAATGACCAGAATCATATGGAAATTCATCAAGGATAAATTAATTGTTCCTTACCTCGATATAGATATCAAATACTACGACTTAGGTATTGAGTATCGTGACGAAACTAATGACCAGGTTACAATTGATGCTGCTAACGCGATCAAAAAATATGGTGTAGGAATTAAATGCGCAACGATTACTCCGGATGAAGAACGCGTTTTAGAATTTAATTTGAAACAAATGTGGAAGTCTCCGAATGGTACAATTCGTAATATATTAGACGGAACTGTATTTCGCGAGCCTATTGTTATTTCAAATATTCCACGCTTGGTTACAAACTGGACATCACCAATTGTGATCGGTCGCCATGCTTATGGAGATCAGTACAAAGCAACTGATTTCAAAACGACAGGTAGGGGTAAATTGACGATTTCCTTTACACCGGAGAATGGCTCAGCATCTGAAACTTTTGAAGTATTTAACTTTGATGGAGATGGGGTAGCCATGGCAATGTACAATACAGATGAATCTATTACAGGATTTGCCCACGCTTGTTTTAATCAGGCATTGTTAAAGGGTTGGCCGTTATATCTTTCAACAAAAAATACAATATTGAAAAAATATGATGGCCGTTTTAAAGATATTTTCCAAGGACTTTATGATTTGGAGTATAAAGAAAAGTTTGAGGCTAACGGAATTGTATATGAACATCGACTAATTGATGACATGGTGGCATCAGTTTTAAAATGGAGCGGTAGTTTTGTTTGGGCATGTAAAAATTACGACGGAGACGTTCAAAGTGATACAGTCGCACAAGGTTTCGGCTCGTTAGGGCTAATGACGTCAACCTTAGTAACGGCGGACGGCAAAACAATGGAAGCTGAGGCAGCACATGGAACTGTAACTCGACATTATAGAGATCATCAAGCGGGAAAACCTACGTCAACAAATCCTATTGCATCAATTTTTGCCTGGACACGCGGATTGGAATTTCGTGGAATTCTTGATAAAAACCAGGACTTGGTTAATTTCTCTAAGGCACTGGAATCCGTTTGCATTGAAACGGTTGAAAATGGTAAAATGACAAAGGATTTGGCTATTGCTATCCATGGAAATAATGTAGAGCATCGTGTTCATTATTTATATACCGAAGAATTTCTGGAAGCCATAAATGAAAATCTAAAAATCAAATTGTTTCAATAGTTTCAGGGAGGCGCAGTCTTCTGACTGCGCCTTTTTGGTTAAAGCTAGATTCATTGTCAAACTAATCTCGATTCTTATATGCTAAAAAAATACATATATATAGAATCATTCAAGCCGCATTGGTAAGTTACAATATGGCAGTACCTGCGTTATCTAACTTTTAAAATTCATTTAAACTATAGTTATGAATATGAACGCTACACAAAACGTGATTGATTCCTTACAAATTCATAAAAACTTTTTGGAAGACGTTACAGCTGGATTGACGTGCAGAAATAAATTTCTTCAACCCAAATATTTTTATGATTTA
The DNA here is from genome assembly GCF_015221875.1 of Dyadobacter subterraneus. Classification (NCBI taxonomy): domain Bacteria; kingdom Pseudomonadati; phylum Bacteroidota; class Cytophagia; order Cytophagales; family Spirosomataceae; genus Dyadobacter; species Dyadobacter subterraneus. The sequence goes on along the minus strand of NZ_JACYGY010000001.1, from coordinate 1,271,660 downwards.
GTTGGCGATAGCTTATTCCAAGACATTATGGTTTGTCCTGAATACTATCTTTCAAGAGCCGAACTAGAAATTATTTCTGATCAAAAAACTGAAATTCTAAATCAATTACCATATGTTGAAAACGGATATGATGTTGTTGAACTTGGAGCAGGAGATGCATCAAAATCTATTCATTTACTAAATCAGGCCATGCTGATGGGTTTGTCTAACCATTATATTCCTATCGATATATCTTCTAACATAATAGATTATCTTGATATTACTATACCCAAAATCATCGATGGGATAAGTGTTAAAGGGGTTGCACAAGAATATTGTCATGCCCTCCAACAAATTAACACAATAAGTCAAAAAACCAAACTCGTATTGTTTCTAGGCACTAATATTGGCAATATGACGATTAACGAGGCAACGATATTTTGCAAAAATATGAAAACCTTTCTAGCTAAAGGTGATCATCTAATAATTGGTTTTGACCTAAAAAAGGACCCGAGCACTATACTGTCTGCTTATAATGACTCATCGGGGATAACCAAAGCGTTCAATCTTAACCTCTTAACAAGAATAAACACTGAATTGGGAGCAAACTTTAATTTAGATTGTTTTGAGCATTACCCCGTTTACGATCCAGGGACCGGTGCTTGTAAAAGTTACCTAATAAGTAAAAGGGTTCAAAGAGTTTCGCTTTATAATGGCACACAGTTTTATTTTCAGAAAGATGAACCTATTTATATGGAAGTCTCCCAAAAATATGACTTGCAACAGATTCGGGAATTGGCACAGACCTCTGGATTTAGTGTGAAGAAATTCTTCATAGATAAAGAAAATAAATTCGTCGACGCACTTTGGGAGATTCAATCCTGATTGGTTGCGGATGTTCGAATCAGGTGCCAGCCTTAACTATTTTATTGACTAAGAGAAAATGAGAATTTTGATAGCTACACTGCTAATCATGCAGTCTGTAATTGGTAATTGCCAAAAAACTTCAACGTTGTTATGGATGCAACAACCATCTATTTCCCCGGATGGCAACTGGATTGCATTTGAATATAAAGGGAACATTTTCAAAGTTGCGGTCACAGGTGGCCAGGCAATGCCTTTGACGGCAACGAAAGAGTATAATGGCTATCCGGTTTGGAGTCCGGATAGCAAAAGCATTGCCTTTGCATCAAATCGATTTGGGAATTTTGATATTTTTCTTACCTCATCAAATGGGGGTAACGCACATCGCCTTACGTTTGACTCGTCAAAAGATATACCGTTGGAATTTTCACAAGACGGTACTCTGATATATTTTGGAACAGACCGTCACGATATTTATTCCTCCGTTCGCTTCCCGAATGATCCAATTTGGATGAAATTATATAGTGTTCCAGTTACAGGTGGCAAAAACTTGTTAATTAATTCTGCCGGGACAGAAAATGCTCACTTTAATACTACAAAGGATAAACTGATTTTCCAAGATAGGAAAGGAATCGAAGATCCGTTTCGCAAGCATCATATATCACCAGTCACCCGCGATATTTGGCTTTATGACCTAAAAAAAGATCTATATATAAAATTGACAAATTTTGAAGGTGAAGATCGTGAACCTTTATGGGGTATTGGAAGTGAGTTCTATTACCTAAGTGAACAGAAAGGAAATCAGAATATTTTCCAATCTTCCTTAGATAACCCTAATCGATCAAAGCAGCTCACAACTTTTAAAAAAAATCCAATTCGTGATCTTTCACGATCGAAAAACGGCACCATGGTATTCACCCAAGGCGGTGACATTTATACATTGTTTAAGGGTTATAAGCCACAGAAATTGATCATCAAAATGGCTAATAACTTTAATTCAAGCCAATTTCAAGACATTAAAATTAAAGATGGAATTACGGAGATGGTTTTATCACCGAATGGAAAGGAAATTGCCTATGTACGCCGTGGAGACGTTTTTGTCACGTCAGCGGATGGCAAAGTTGCAAAGCAAATCACACATACCCCCTATCAGGAACGGATGATTAACTATGCTCCAAATGGAAAGGCAATAATTTATGCGGTCGAAAAAAATCAATCCTGGGATATATACCAATCCTCAGTCTTAAATTTAGACGAACCTTATTTTTATGCAGCTAACGAAATTAAAACGTTACCAGTTATTGAAAGTGACAGAGATGAATTTCAACCAGCATACTCGCCCGATGGTAAAAAATTGGCATTCCTTGAAGAAAGAAATACTATAAAAATTCTCGATCTTAAAGATAAAAAAGCAACTACAGTACTTCCTGAAGGCATTAATTTTTCATACTCCGATGGAGACCAATCATTTAGCTGGTCACCAGACAGCCAAAATTTACTTGTAAAGTCATTGGAGGGCTATAGCTATAATTATAACGTTGTTTTAATCAGGATAGATGGTAGCCAAAACAGAGTCAATTTGACACAAAGCGGCTTCGGAACTGAAAAACCTAAATGGGGATTGAATGGTCGAATGATATACTTTCTCTCAGATAAGGATGGAATGAGAAACATGGCAACTGGAAGTCAGAGCGATGTGTACGGAATCTTTTTTAATAAGGGTACTTTTGATGAATTCGCAGGAAATAGTTATTCAGATACTTTGCTCAATCAGCCTACCAAAGATTCAACAAATCTCAGGGAAAACTTAAACTACGACATAAATCTTGAAAATTTGGAGTTTAGATCTGCAAGAATTAGCAAGTATTCCACCAATATGGCAGATGCAATCTTATCAAGAGATGGTAGAAAGCTTTATTTTTTGGCTAGACAAAATGAACATTATGATTTATGGATGACAAATTTAAAAAGTCATAGCACAAGCCTACTAGCAAAACTAAATGTGAATAATGGTGAAATATCTTATTCGCCAGATGATGATACCCTATTCATTTTGGCTGATGGTAGAATTCTAAATATTGATTGCAAATCAGGCAATATGACCATTATCTCCAAGGATACGACTATGCAAATCGACCTAGTCATGGAACGTAATTATATTTTTAAGCATATTTATTTGACGATGGTTAAAAAATTCTTTGATCCAAGATTGCAAGGTGTAAACTGGCAATCTTACTATGAATATTACGCTGGTTTTTTACCTCATATTAATAATGACATCGATTTTCAAATATTGCTAAGCGAATTCATTGGTGAACTGAATTCATCGCACACAGGTGCCCGTTTAGTTAACCAACAGTTTGATGCAATTGATGAGACCGCAGCGCTGGGACTTTTGTATGAATTAACTGATCAAAATAAAGGCCTTGTAGTCAAAGATATTCTCATAGGTGGTCCTTTTGACAGAGCTATTTCCAGTTTAAAAAAAGGCTCTATTATTGACCAAATTGATAGCACACCATTAGATTCCTTAACGGATTGGGCTTTCCTGCTAAATAAAAAAAACGAGAAAGCTGTTAAAATTGGGTTTTTTGACCCTTTAACAAATAAACATTATGAAGAGGTCATTAAACCAACCAGTCCAAAATACGAGACATCAACGTTGTTGTACAAACGTTGGGTTCATACAATGGAACAATTAACGGACAGTCTATCCGGAGGAGATATAGGATATATACATATTGCACAGATGAACGAAACCAATCTCCGAAATTTTATCGACAAGTTCACAGGCAAATTCAGGGATAAGCAAGGTGTGGTAATTGATACGCGGTATAACCCCGGAGGTAATATCCACCCCGAACTGATTAAAGTTCTAACTGACAAACTTGGTCTGCTCCCAAGACCACAGGGTCACAAAATGTTAAATGCTGCTCAGCAAGACGGGTCTGTAAAACCGACCTGCCTTCTGGTATCCGAAGGGAATTATTCTGACGGATTTAATTTCGCATTCGTTTATCAAAAACTAAAAATCGGCAAATTGATTGGCACCCCCATTGCTGGAACGGGTACGGGTCCATATCGAGAAGTACAAATAAACGGAACAATTTCCATAGGTTATCCAACAATGGGACTTTCTTGGTTGAGAGAGGATTCATTGCTTGAAAATCATGCCATTGAGCCCGATGTAAAAGTATACAATGATTTTCAACAAATTTTGATCGGAAAAGACCAGCAGCTAGAAGTGGCAATCAAAACGTTGTTGTTGGATATAAACAGCAAAAAGTAATCATGGGAGTATAGTCATGTTGAAACATGACTTACCTGGCAAGTCTTAGTAAGGTCCTTCCATCATGAATTAATTCATACTACATAAATGAATAAGATAATCACAGTACTTAGCATGATCTTTTTTTGGTCGTGCTCCAACGTATTTTACCCTCAAAAAAAAATTGACAGAACAGAGGACATGGCTGTTAACTGGGTATACGCCAAAAAGGTAAATCCCTACTTTCGCCAGCAAATTGATTCTGTTTTGACCAACGAAATGGCAAAGTTTAATCAGGAAAACCATTCCTATCATGTCCATGAAAAAACGGATTTTGATAAGAGTTATCTAAACCTGAACTTCACAAACGGAAAAATAGTTGGAAATAAAGAAAGATTTTGGGGGTATATAACATTCCTCGTCGGAAATATTGCAGCACCAGCGACATTACTTGCAACAGGACATTCGGCTTTCAGCGCAGCTTATCTTCCGTACAACAAGATTAAAGCAAAAGTCACCTATTATCAGCCCCAAAAGTCAAATAAAGAAAACAGCAAAAAACTTACAGTGAGAAGCGGAGCACTTTTTGGCAAAAGAACAGTGAGGCTAAATCGAGTAGTACATAGGCTTGCGAGACGCTTCCACAAAACCTTATTACAACAACATATACGGATCGACGAAGTTAATAAACAAGAGAAAAATTCGTAGAAACCATGTTAAGTACACTAATTTCGACTGGAATATTTATGAACAAGCCATTTTAGAAATGATTTCATATGTGCAACTTTGGATCGACAGCTACTCAAATTTGCCTAGTATCGATTAAAACGAATCGTCCTACGTTAGCCAAAAATAAACACTCATAAACAGAATCAAGATGGACGAAAATATGGAAAATTCAATTTACGATGAGAAACATGTTATAGTGATTGGCGGCGGTTTTGCCGGGATTAACTTCGCACAGCAAATTCTGAAAAACCCACATTATCAGATCACGCTAATTGATAAGAATAATTACAACTATTTCCCACCATTGCTATACCAAGTCGCCACCAGCTTTCTTGATCCGGCTAGCATAAGCTACCCATTCCGAAAGCTGTTAAGGGGAAAAAGAATTCGATTTCGGATGGGGGAAGTTTCGAAAATAGATACTGAAAAACGTACAGTATTTATAAATGACGACCCAATCCAGTACGACTTCCTGGTTTTTGCAACTGGTGCGAAAATCAATTATTTTGGAAATAATAGTATTGAAAAAAATGCGCTTCCGATGAAAACGATTGATGATGCACTTAGAATGCGTAATGAGTTGTTGAAAACACTTGAAATGGCAACGGTCACGCAGGATGCCATGGAAAGGAAGAAATTACTTAATGTAGTTGTTGCTGGTGGTGGACCTACTGGAGTTGAGATTTCCGGTATGTTGGCGGAACTCAAAAAATTTATGCTAACAAAAGATTATCCCGAACTTAAAGAAAATCCAGGTAATATTTATGTCATTGATGGTGGAAAAAATCTGTTGGCGCAGATGAGTCAAAAAAGTCAACAAAGGGCCTATTTGGCTTTATCGCAGCTAGGTGTGAAAATTAAATTAAGTACTCGGGTTTTAGATTTTGAAAACGATATCATTAGGTTGTCGACTGGTGAGGTAATAGCTTCCAAAACATTGATTTGGGCAGCCGGTATCACCGCTAATACGTTTGAAGGTATTCCCGAAACAAGTCTTGGAAAAGGTAAAAGAATGATAACCGACCAATTTAACAAAGTGATCGGAATTGATTATACATATGCAATAGGAGATTCAAGCATCCAAACCTTAGACAGGAACTATCCGGACGGACATCCACAATTGGCACAAGTAGCCATTCAACAAGGATTAAATCTCGCCAAAAATTTTAACGCAATGTCAAAAGGAGAAGAATCAAAAGCCTTTAGATACAATGACAAAGGTGATATGGCTATCATTGGAAAGAGCACTGCCGTTGTAGATCTATTTAAAAAGAGTTTATTTCTTCATGGTTTCATTGCACTTTTGGTCTGGCTATTGATTCACTTGATTTCATTGGTGAATTACAGAATTAAGTTAAGAACCCTTTGGAATTGGTTTGAAGCTTATGTCTCCCGTGACCAGTCTCTGAGGACTATTTTTCGATCCTGATTTTTCAAGAGATTATGTAGAATTTATAAAAATCGAAGTTAATTTAAGCTGACATATTCGATATTCTGTCCCACGCAGACTTGGAAATAGCAATATTTATTTCCGAAAAAATTACAGTTATCGATAGCCCATGTACACTTTCTATTGATAGCGTTCCACCTAGTTGACGACTTAATCCAGCTATAAGTTTCATACCCAACGAAGTGAGGTTAGATAAATCATATCCTTCCGCAAGCCCGGGACCAGTATCAGAAATTATTAAACGATATTTATGCGGTTCCGGACGATCTAATATTATACTGATTATACCAGATGCAGTCTCCAAAAACGCATATTTTATTGAATTCGTTATGGCTTCATTTAAAATAAGGCCTACAGGTACTGCCTGGGATACATCAAGATGAATTAAGCCTATGTCCATCTTAAAGCGGATTGTTTTACGAATATTGAAGCTCTCTTTGAGGTAATTTATCAATTCAGGAATATAGTCTTTCATTAATATCAAAGCGACATTCTCCGACTGATAAAGTTTTTGGTGAATTAAGGAAATGGCTTGAACTCTGTATTGGCTTTCCTTTATTGCATTCAAGGCAACATCATTCCCAATAAATGCGGACTGCGAATTTAATAGACTCATCACAATCTGAAGATTATTTTTGACCCGGTGATGAATTTCTTTAATTAACCATTCCTTTTCTACGATTAATTCCTGCTTCTCTTCAATTAAACTCTCCTTTTCCTCCAGAATATGATCTTTTTCTAATAAAAGTTCTTCTAAAGAGTTGTTCTTTTCGCTAATTTCCTCCTTTTGACTTATAAGCATTTCATTAGTCTTTTGTTTAATTCTGAAACGGCTGTATAGAAGTCCAACAATAATTAATAGTAATGAGCTACCAACAAATGTGATGTTTTTAGCTTGCACTTCCTGCTTTAATCTATTTTCCTGAAGCAATTTTTCATTTTGAAGAAGTTTAATGTCATTTTCTTTTTTTGCAGTTTGAAATCTCATTTCAATCTCGAGTATTTGTCGATTTTTTTGAGCATTAATCGCCGAATCTTCCGCAATTTTGAATTGTTTAAAACTATCAAGAGATGCGGCAAGATTTCCATTAGCTGAGTCAATTTTATACTTAGTATGAAAAATGAGTTTAGTTGCAAGATAATTGTACTTTTCGATTGGCAATAGACTGGATTTTTCTAGGTATTTTTTTGCTTCTATAAAATCGTTAATTCGAGCAAAAAAATTTGCTATTAAAGCATATGAATAAAGAACGTCTTGTTGTTGCTCCTCACTCTGAACTTTTGAGGCCCAATAAGCTGCTTCATTAGAATATTTCCGGACAAGTTCAGATCTTCGCAGATGCAAATATGCAAATGCACGATTAATGGCTATTTCCATTTTGTCGGAAGGAAGTATGGGTGGTATGTGTTTAATAGATTCTTTAATCAGCGCTAACGCTTCCAGAGGCCTTTCAGATGCTGTAATTGTATAAACATAATTTGAAAAAGTTTTGTACCAAGAGGGTTGCATATAACCATTTTCGAAGCTTTTCATTGCTTTTTTATAAGACACGGTCGCCTCATCCAGCCGATTTGTCTGGTGGTAAATATCAGCCAATCTCAAATACGCCGTTCCTGCAAAAGAACTATCACCGACGGCCTCCAAATTTTTCAAACTTAATAAAGCATAATAAAGTGCTCTGTTATAATTGCTTCGCGTATTCTCTATCCAAGCAATAACACTTTCCGTGTAATATGAGTGCTTAAATCTAATTTCCTTTTGCAATTGTAGCATCCTATTGAGTCTACTCAAAGCGAGTTCTCTGTTGTTTTGCAGAAAATCAATGCTTACCATTTTGCACAGAATTTCAATTTGTTTTTCCTTGGAACCTACCGCTAAATATTCGTTAAAGGATTTTTGTAAATAGGCTAATTTGTCTGGATTTCCATACGGCAGAAAGCTTCCATAAGCACCATAGGCATCAGCAATCGATAACTTATTCTTTGAAACTAGTGCTGAATTTATAACATTTAAAAAACATAGACTGCTTTTCAACTGATTTCCACTCTGCACATAATACCTACCAAGCATACTTAAAGCCCTATATTTTAGATCTGGTGCTTTTAAATGTCTGCTTTGCCGATATGCGTAATAAAAAAACTTCAAGGCGTTTTTAAGATCATTTTGTTTGCTACCAACCCTAGAAAGGTAATAAGCGCCAATACCTAGTGAAAGATTAATCCTGTCTCTTATATCAATTTTTCCAAGATAAGACTTCGTGGAAATCAAGTCACCTGATTTTAGTGCAATAAAAGCAGGTGAGGTATTCTGTTTTGCAAAATCTTCATCAAAGCTTTCCAAGAAACTTAAATTGTGGTTTTCACATGCAAGTAACATTGCACTGTCAAGATCAATCCTTCCTTGGGCCGCTGTAAAATTGAATAAACCACTGATTTGGATAAGGAGGCGTTGACTTTTAAGATCGTAGCTTTTAGACTTCGGCAGTTCCGCCCTTGATGTTATCAAGAAATGCAAGAAAAGGCAGGTAAAAAAGACAGTTCTCATGTTACAAAAGTGCCTACTATTAATTGATTCAATTATGGACTAATTATTAGGATGCTTCATAATCTAGATTTTACAATATTACTTTCTACAAATATACATTGAACGCCAAGCTAGTTTTATCTAATAATAACACTCTTGCTTTCTACTGGAATAACCAAATTATATACCTTATCCAAATGACACTAGAGTACTGATAAAAATGATTCCGAGTGAGTCAATCATTGCAACTAACTTATTTATTCGAGCTAACTATTACTTATATACGATGCAACTGTATGACTACTTCGATCAGTTGCTTTTTTGTAAAACAAAATAGGATCTAAAATATTTGAAATCACTACGTAAACTGAGTTCCACAGATTCCCACCTAAAAATAGATAAATTTTAGTAATAATAGGTCTGTTTAATATCAAGCTTTTTCATTTTTAAATATAAAGTGGTAGCAGGCATGTCCAAAGTCTCAGCTGCTCCTCCCTTACCAGATACTCTTCCCCTACATTCCCTAAGTACATTAATGATATGCTCCCTTTCAACCTGTTCTAGGGTTTTAGTGGTTAATGACTCGTTAATTAATGTAGTATTCAACCGAACACTTGGAATTTCAATTGATTCGATTTGATGGTTTGATGCTAAAAGAACACTTCTCTCAATTAAATGCTCCAACTGTCGAACGTTGCCCGGCCATGAATATGTCTTTAACTGGTCCATTGCAAATGCAGAAATTGATACTTTTCCATGTTTAGACTGCTTCGTAAATTTATGTATAAAGTAATGAACAAGGTCTTCGATATCCTCCAATCTTTCCCTTAGCGGAGGTAAATGAATGGGGAAAACATTGAGGCGGTAATATAAATCCAGCCTAAATCGGCCCTCGGCGACTTCCTTTTCTAAATTTCGGTTGGTAGCGGCAACAACCCGGACGTCTACTTTGATGCAATCCTCCCCGCCGACCCGCTCAATTTCCCTTTCTTGTAAGACCCTTAACAGCTTTACCTGGGAATCAATTGGTAACTCACCAACTTCGTCGAGAAATATCGTACCTCCATTGGCTTGCTCAAATTTACCAATACGCCTGTTAGTTGCCCCAGTAAACGCTCCTCGTTCGTGACCAAATAATTCAGATTCAATCAGAGACTCCGGAAGTGCCGCACAATTTAATGTAATAAATGGTTTAATTTCCCTTTGTGAAAATCTATGAATTGCCTGTGCGAGTGCTTCTTTTCCCGTACCACTTTCTCCAATTATCAAAACGGATGTTGAAGAAGGAGCAACCAAATTAATTTTTTTGAAAACTGCTTTTAGCGCATTACTTTGGCCAACGATACCATCTATTATTTGGAAATTAGTAGTTGAATACTCCACCGGAGATTCTGAAATTATGCCCTGTTCCAAATTAAACTTATAGCGGGCGATATCAAGCATAATTAACAGATCTCGCTCACGGAAAGGCTTAACCATGAAACCATATGGATTTGTTTTTTTCACTAACTCTAAAATACTTTGATTAGTATTTGCAGAAATAAACAAAAATGGCACTCCCATTTCTCGCAGCTCAAAAGCAAGATCAACCCCCGTTAATTCTTCGCGCAGAATAATATCTAGTAAAACCCAATCAGGTTTCTTTAAGGAAATTAGATGCCTAGCTTCTAATACGGAAGTAGCAATTCCAGTAACAAAATATCCGTTTTTTGTGAGCATTTGGTCGAGATCATTGGCCACAACAAACTCATCTTCAACAATTAAAATTTTCAATTCTGCCATATACATATTTTTATTTCTTAATCTAAATTAGTAATATCTGCCAGGTTCTTTTTTCGTGATCTTCCCCAAGAAAAAATCCGCAATTTAACGATTTAGGAGATAAACATATGAAGGACCTAAGATACACTAATACTAATTACATGTAATGACCTTCTGGCATTTAGAAAGATACAATTTGTTGTTGTTCAAGATATCTAAATTAATATCTTAAATGCAAAACAACATAAATCTTTTAGAGTAGCCTAACTCAAATTTCATAAAATACCTTGCATAAAAAATAACTGATTTTTTGTAGTATTTGACTTACGATAATGTGTTCCTAATTGCTTTTCAAGTTTATAATTTTAACATTATTTGCAACTATTTATACATTGCCCTTCCTTATTCATATAACTAATTTTAGACTTGATATAATTGATGTACATCAAAATGGGCAGCATTCATATGCTTCCGCTACGTTAACACACCATGTTATATTTCACAATTAAGTCTCAAATCTAAAAAAATTATGAAAACGTTGTATGAAACCGTCATAACACTCAATACTGGGCGCTGTGTAAAAATATTTGTTGCCGAAAATAAAATTGATGCTATAATCGAATTGAAGATTTTGGTTAAAGATCCCAGTGACAATTCTTTTCGACCATTAATTGGTAAAAGCCATCCACTATATTGGAAGCTAAAAAAACTCAACTCACCCAAAAGTAAGTTGCTTGAGCTTAGTTATTCGGGTATTGATAAAAAGCAGATTCAAAAGATAATTAAGGAATTTCAGATAAACTTCAGGAACGGAGGATTTAATTTCAATGCAATATCTGATATAGTCAAAGCAAGCTAAATTCCTGACATTATGACTGCAGCAAACAATCCTTATACATTTAATCCTGTAACAGCCGAAAATACCGCGTCTGGACTTCCCTGCAAGACGTAGAAGAATTATGCCTTCACAGCAGATAAGAAATGAGCGTTACGATCCCCTGCATTAATTTTTACCGGGGCTATCCTCTGAAATAATATTTTACCTTTGTCGGCAAATAAAGATTCTATAACATCGTAATATTGGACTAGTTATTGCAATATCGATCCAATGCAAAATTCGTCCTTAAGCCTATTTAACTTTGTAGAATTTACTTTCGACTACGAAAATACAGCCTCAAATCGCATGAGTTCACAAATGCCAGTTTGAGATAAAGCCTTGATTTTAAGAGGGAATTTTATTTGGGACGTCACCCTATTAATTTTGTAGAACAATCCTATTGCCAAGTACAACTACATTTTAAAAATTGCGTTTTCCAACTCAAATACAAAAGTAGTGATTTTAACAAAACAGGTTTAAATTAGTAAACTGTCCGAATATATAATTTAATAAGTCCGTGGTGATCAGTTTACTTACAAATGTTAAAAAACCGGTATAATACTTGATGATCACCAACTCTTTGCAGAAGCAGATTTAGGTATTTACAAAAATATTCAGTTAATGTAAGCTAACCAAGGTCAACATATAAGGAGCAGATATAGTCCTGCTCTCTTATATTATGAAGAATAAGAAGATTATAGTTAGCGCTGGCCCCCTGCTACGGCAATTGTCTCACCATTTATCCAGTAGGAATCATCGGAAGCTAAGAAAACGGAAACCTTCGAAATGTCATCAGGTTTTCCAACACGGCCAAGCGGCGTTTCTGATAAATGCCATTTTTCTCCATCTCCATTGATCACACCTGAGGCAATACTTCCTTCGGTTTCTACCAAACCCGGATTAATTGAATTAACACGAATCCTTTTCGGACCCAGTTCCTTTGCCATAATACGCGTCAAGGCGTCTGTGGCATATTTGGTTTGAGTATATACCAACGTTTCAGGCATATCAAGTGTCGCAACTATTGATCCAATGTTTATAATTACACCGCCTCTGTCCTCAAACAATTTAATAGCTTGCTGAATGGTAAAAATACTTCCTAAAACATTAATATCTAACATTTGGTGAAACGACTTTTTGGTTATTTCACTTATTCCTGCAAAACTATATATCCCTGCGTTGTTAACTAGAATGTCAAGCTTGCCAAACGCTGTAACAGCCTCTTCAAAAATTCGTTTCACATCCTCCTCGATTCCCACATTACCCCGTACCGCGATTGCTTTTCCGCCTGTTTCAATTATTTGTTGGACAACTTTATTTGCCGCTTCCATGCTGCTAGCATAATTGATCACTACAGCGGCACCCTCACTTGCGTAAGCCTTGGCAATTGCTGCACCGATACCTTTAGACGCACCAGTGATTAACGCAACCTTATCTTTCAATTTTCCAGAATACTCCATAATCTTTTGTAATAAATAATGTAACTTAATTAACTATGTAAAATTGAAGCTACAAAGGCAAATAAAAAATGAACTAGAATAGGAAATACAGTTGAACCAGTTCAACTTTTATTTTTCAGTTTATTATGGCGGATTTTTGATAGAAACTCTGTACTCATGCCCAAATATGACGCAAGTACATATTGAGGTAAACGCTGAACAGCTAACGGATAGTTTTCTAAAAAGGCTTCGTAACGTTGTTCTGCACTTTGTGTGAAAGAAGATATTAATCTTCGCTGAGTAAAAGCAGCCGTTCTCTCGGCCATCTTTCTAAACAAAGTTTCATATTTGTGATTGGAAGCCATGAGCATTTGCTCACTTTCATAATCGATTTGTAGGATCGTACTATCTTCAAGCGCCTCTACAAACATTGTTGCTGGCTGTTGATTAACATAGCTGTTGTAGTCTGAAATCCACCAGTCTTCAATTGCAAATTGAATCGTGTGACTTTGCCCGTTATTGTCAATTACAAAAGCTCTTAACGCACCCGAAATTACATAACTACGATGTTTAGCGATAAAATCTGGTTGAATTATTAGTTGCTTTCTCTTTATGCGTTTAATAAAATAATTATCTAGAAGTTCATTCATTTCATCCGTTGTAAGATGAACTTTCTTTTGAATATTTTCTCTTATAGAAATGTATAAATCTGTGTTCATCCCTTTATCTATAACGGTATCGACTCGTATGCTAACATTGTTTAAAGTAAATATGTCTCATATAATGGTTAAATTGGTAACAATAAATACTATAAGCATTGAATTATAGCAAAATCAACCTTTGGATGATTTGAGTTCCTCCTTTAAGTGTCCCTAAATAACAGACAATTTGAAAGTACATGTAACCTCTGATATTTTGAAACAGTAATTCTCCACTGCCTGTATAACAAAAACCACCATTTTATTTTTACAATCGCCTTAATAATTACCATATAACAACCGAGGAATTTTCGGTTGTTATATGTTTCCGAATATATACCACTTTAAGATCGATGTTAATTGTAGTTTCTTTTCTGCTCTAAAACTTTTCTCAAATTAGCCATATCATCGCTTATCTTCTTGTCAACAATTTTCGCATACTGCTGGGTGGTTCTAAGGGAACGGTGTCCGAGCATCTTTGAAACACTTTCAATAGGAACTCCATTGGTCAATGTTATTGTCGTAGCAAATGTATGCCGAGCCAAATGAAATGTGATTGTTTTTTCTATTCCACAAATGTCACCAATTTCCTTCAAATAGGAATTCATTCGCTGGTTAGTTAAAACAGGCAATAGCTGCCCTTTCACATTGCATTGTGGATGGTCATTATATTTTTCAAGAATTTCCCAAGCAAAGGGAAGAATAGGAACTCGCGATGGAGAATCGGTTTTCTGTCGCTTGATGACTAACCATTTTTCACCATCGATTCCATCAATCACTTCCGACCGTTTTAATTTATGTACATCAACGTAAGAAAGCCCGGTATAGCAACAAAAAAGGAAGATATCCCTTACCTGATTAAGCCGTGGCGAGACAAAAACTTTTTTTGCGATTTCGTTTACTTCATTTGCATTTAAGGCTTCTCTATCCACTTCCCTTTTCCCTAATTTGAAAGCAAAAAACGGGTCTTTTGCAAGCCATCCGTTTTTGACGCAGATTAGAACAATCTTTTTGAAATTCGCTAAATATTTCATCGCTGTATTATGCCCACATTTCCGCACTGTTTTAAGCCAGAATTCATATTCGGATATAAACTCATAATTGAGCTTATTGATGTCAAAATCCTGTTCTTTAAATTTCCAAAATATAAAGTTTTTAGTGTGTTCTAGTGACGTTTCATAACGTACGACGGTTCCAAATGCATATTCATTACCAGCCAGACTACGCAGTTTCTCATTGTGCCTTTGAAACACTTCCAAAATCATTTTAGGTTTATCTGCCACGCCCATTAATTTATCTTTGATAACCTCAGCAGTTATTTCTTTGCCATCAGAAATAAGTTGGCGGTGTATCTCGTAAACTTTGGCTTGTACGGTGTCAAGATACGCATTCAATAATTTTACCTCTTCCTTATTTCCGCTTTTCCTGCCCGCCGAAGAATTCCATTTCTCTGGTTCACATTCTCTCTTAGTAGCGAGTTCAACACGCTTACCATCGATTGTAAGCCTTAAATAAATCGGAAGATTTCCTTTTACGTAGTTATTACGTTTCTTCAGGTAATAAAACATTGTGAAGCTTTTTGTCAACATAACAATCTAATTTAATTATGATTAAAAATAAGACCGTAGCCAACTAAAATCAAGATGTTAATACAGTAAACAGGCTATATATCAACAGTTTACAAGCATTTGGGTGAGCACATTTTTCATCGCTTTTAGCTGCTCACCTAATTGCTCACCTAAATACTGGGAATAAATGAACATTTTGGTAGGAACAAAGCAAAAAAAATGTCTGCAAATCGTTGATTTGCAGACATTTAATTGTTTTTGTAAGTATTATCAGTGGAGACGGAGGGATTCGAACCCTCGTCCAGAACAGGGAAACCCTGCGCCTTCTACATGCTTATCCGCGATTGAATTTTCGAGCCAGACAAGGTTCACGGCGGACCCGCGTCTTGGCCTTAGGTGCTAGGGTCTCGTTGGCTTTCCGTACCACTATGCCAACCAGCACTGATTTGCGACACCCCGGAGCCCAACCATCAGTGCGTAGGTTGGAGGGATGATGGCATTTGCTAGATCCTCCGGATTAAGCAGCCATGGCGTAAGTATTTTCGCCAGTTATTGTTTGAAAGGTATTATTTACGGGAGGTACCCCCAGCTCCCGACATGCTTACACACAGAACCCCAACCCGCTGTCAATTCCAGTCGCCCCCAAAAGCGGCGCAGAAAATAACGTGTGATAAATCACCCGATTGGCTGCTGGTATTAGACAAAAATCTTTTCTGGATGGTTCCCCTTCTTTTGCCGAAAACGGTGCCGGGCTTAATATTTATTTTCTCAACATGATGTAAACTCCTTAAAATCAACCGGAATAATCTTACAACCGTTTTTAATTTAATTGACAAAATTTACTGTTAATTTAAATTCAATAATCACTTCCGTTTACTTTACAAGCCCACGAATTTTTCAAACTTGGATTATTTTCTTGTTTGTGCTAGCTTACCTGTTAATTACATTTTATGAAAGCTTATAAATTTTGCCTTTTCTGTACGCTGCTTTTACCCCTCATTTCAAGAGGTCAAAACCAGCGGATTTCCACCGATTCTGTCAATGTCAGGAAAATATTCGCCATAGCAGAAGCCGTCGCAAAGGAATATGCTCCTGATAAGCGGACAGCCGTTTTCCAAATCATGGTCGATAGTTCAGGCAATAACTATTTTGAAACAACAGAACTTAAAGCAGCTCAAAAGTTTTCGGATACACTGATCAAAGAGGGAGTCAAAATTAAGATTCCTGTTCAAACGCTGCCAGCCAAAAATTTAGGAGAAAAAATCTACGCGCTTGTTAATCTTTCCGTGGTAAATATCCGATCAAATCCCAAGAATGCGGCCGAACTTGCGACGCAATCATTGCTGGGAACACCACTCGATATTCTTAAAAAAGAGGGATATTATTATCTGGTCCGTACACCGGATGGCTATATATCCTGGCTTGACGCAGGAGCGATTTCCTTAAAAACAGCTGCTGAAATGGCCAGCTGGAAACAAAAAAACAAGCTCATTTTTGTCGATGATTTTGGCCACGCCTACACAATCCCGGACCGAAAATCCCAAAGGGTTTCAGATCTGGTAATGGGCGATATTTTGGTTAGTGATGGTAAACAAAAAGGATTTTATAAAGTCATTTATCCGGATGGCCGAACCGCATTTATTCCGCAGGAGCAAGTTGTTGATTATGAAAAATGGCTAAAAAGACCTTCTCCAAACCCGGAACAGATTATCAATATTGCTAAAACAATGATCGGTGTCCCCTATTTGTGGGGCGGAACTTCTGTGAAAGGCGTGGATTGCAGTGGGTTCACCAAAACGGCCTTTTTCATGAATGGAATTATTATTCCTCGCGACGCATCCCAGCAGGTTATGGCTGGTGAGCCTGTCGCTGTTTTGAGAAATGACAAGTTAAATCTTGAAGATGCACTTAAAAATTTAAAATCAGGAGATCTGATATTTTTTGCCAGCGGAAAAAATAGATCACCTGACGCCAGGGTAACCCATGTTGCTTTGTATCTTGGTGATGGTGAATTTATTCATGCATCCGGAAATGTCCGGATAAGCAGCATGAAACCCGATGCTCCAAATTATGACGATTTTGAAACCAGAACGGTAGTCGCTGCCCGGAGATATCTTGGTAATGTCGGGTCTGCCGGTATCCAATTCGTTGGGCAGCATCCGGCTTATCTGGAAAAATAACCATAGACCTGATCAGATAGCTGACATCTAAACTGTCAATTTTAAAAACAGTTTATCCCGCTTTTAAATTTATCGTAATTTCGCCTCGCACAATTTTAGATTTATAATGACAGTTGAAGATATAGAAGGCTTTTTCAAACAATTACAGGATAATATTTGCGCAGCCATTGAAAATGAAGATGGTCTGGGAAAATTCAAAGAAGATCTTTGGGAACATCATTCAGGGGGCGGTGGACGCACAAGATTAATCCAGAATGGAAATGTTATTGAAAAAGGAGGCGTAAATTTTTCAAGCGTCAAAGGTGAAGTTCATCCGCGCCTGCGTCAGCAAATGCAGTTGAATGATACGGATGATTTTCATTTTACAGCCACCGGCGTATCCATTGTGATGCATCCAAAAAATCCGCATGTGCCTATTATTCACATGAATGTAAGATATTTTGAGCTGAGCAACGGAACTTGCTGGTTTGGCGGCGGCATTGATTTAACGCCACATTACGTTGTGGAAGAAGATGCAAAAACCTTTCACGCACATCTGAAAACTGCCTGCGATAAACATCACACCGATTTTTATCCCAAATTTAAAATCTGGGCAGACGATTACTTTTTCATCCAACACAGAAACGAAACACGCGGCATTGGCGGAATCTTTTTTGACTACCTGAAACCGGATGAAGCGGGTTATGGAAGCAATCTATCAAAAGAAGAACTTTTTGCTTTTGTAAAAGAGATCGGCGAAAGCTTCGCTCCTGTCTATACTTCTTTCATGAAAAAACATCGTGACGATTCTTTTTCCGAAAAACAAAAACAATGGCAATATCTTCGTCGCGGCCGCTATGTGGAATTTAATCTGGTCTGGGATCGTGGGACGAAATTCGGGCTGGAAACGAATGGACGGACAGAATCTATTTTGATGAGTTTGCCTCCGCAGGCTAATTGGGAGTATAATTTTATACCAGAGGAAAATTCAGAAGAGGCAGCTACGCTTAACTGGCTGCGAAAAGGTGTTGACTGGGCTGATTAATTATTTTATTCATTTACAACCATTTGAACAGAACTATGGTCATAAAATAGGTAATCCTCAAAAATTGACCATGATAAAAAAATTATTGTACCTCTCTGCCATTATTGCCGCAGCATGTTTCTCTTCCTGTGAGAAAAGCTGCGGATGCGGGCCAAGATCTAATTCAATATCAGGTTATCTACCTGGAAAGTGGCAATGGATCAAAACGACTACTCCTTCCAAAACGATTTTGGCGAAAGATGCGGGATATGCAAAAACGATGGAATATTCTTATGACCAAAAAATTGGAGCTTATAAAATTGACTTTTACAAGAACGATTCGCTTGAAACAAATTTTCTGATCAGTAAAGTATTAGATGACAATTGGGAGACAAAAAGTATGTTGCTCAAATATAACGGCGATGCCCAATTGAAGATTTTCGGACTACCCACTGATTCCATATATAATGATATAAATCTCATAACCAGCGAAATAACACCTAAATATTCTTCCGAGGCCGATACCATAAGACACTTCTATCAGCGGATACACAGTTGGTAAAAGCCGGTTAGCACCAGGCATTTTCGTCCAGATTTATATTCCACGATTGCGTTTTATCGTAAAACAAAAATCCATTTTCCGATTTCAACGGAGAATCAATATTATTATGATATAGCTGGCCGGTACCAAGTCCCTGTGGAAGCTGATTATCAAAAGTTGCTGTAAATTGAGCGATTGCGTTTAAACCAATATTTGATTCCAATGCAGAAGTCATCCACCAGCCTATTGAAAGTCTGTTCGCGATTTCAATCCAGTCTTTACAATGCTGAAAACCACCAAGAAGCGTCGGCTTCAAAATAATAAAAGGTGGTTGGGTTTGTTTTAAAAGTGCAAATTTCTTTCGGTAATCAAATATTCCGATCAATTCTTCATCCAGCGCCACCGGAACAGGAGAATTTGCACAAACTTCGGTTAATAAATCCAATTGCCCTGCTTTAATCGGCTGCTCGATGGAATGCAGTTCAAATTCTGAAAGTCGTTGTAATTTTGAATAAACTTCGTCAGGTTGAAAAGCGCCATTGGCATCAACACGTAATGTGATCTGATCCGCAGAAAACCGGGAACGAACAGATTCAAGCACCCGGCATTCCTGTTCGAAATTAATAGCGCCCACTTTCATTTTCAGCGTGGTATATCCCTGTGTCAGTTTTTGTTCAATCTGTTCCGCCATGTGATCATACGATCCCATCCAGATCAACCCATTCATCGGGATACCTTTTTCACCTTTTGAAAAAGCATTTTTATATTGAATCCGCTGTCCGCCGTTCATAAAATCAAGCAAAGCCATTTCAATTCCGCACCTGATCGAAGGCAAATGATCGGGAATAACCTGCTGTAAAATAATGGCAAGATTGAAAGGAAAAACGTCCAGATCCAGCTGATTGAAAAGCTCGCAAACCTCAGTCAGTTGTTCTTTGAAATCAGGAAGGTCATCAAAACTTAATCCCGGAAGCGGACCGCATTCGCCATATCCCTCAATGCCAGGCTGTTCGATATCTGTCACTTTCAAAAGCCAGGAAGTTTTTTGTTTCAGCACCCCACGTGACGTACCGGCCTCCATTCGAAAATGAAGTGTATAGGGTTGAAACACAATTCTTAAAGGCATATTTTATGGTGTCAGTTTTTTTTCGGGGAACAATATTAACCAAAAAATATGTAATTATGCAGATAAGATGGCAGAACATAATTGGATAAAAATAATATTAACACCTTTTTCGCTGGTATATGGTTGGATAACCTTGCTACGGAATTTCTTCTATAACGTCCGGATTTTTTCATCTCAAAAGCCTCCTCAGTTCACGATTTCAATTGGCAACATCACCGTAGGCGGAACCGGAAAAACACCTATGGTTGAGTATCTTACCAAAATTCTTGGTTCAAAATACCAGATCGCCATTCTGAGCAGAGGTTATGGAAGAAAAACAAAAGGTTTGCTGTTTGCCGGCGACAATTCCACTGCCTCGTACATAGGAGACGAGCCTTTACAATATTTTTCAAAATTTGGGAAAAACATTGTTGTTGCCGTTTGTGAAAACCGTGTAAAAGGCGCTTTTTCCATTTATGAAAAGTTTCCGGAACGAAATCTTCTTCTGCTCGACGACGCCTATCAACACCGGGCCATTCATCGGGATATCAATATTTTATTAAGCGATTTCAACCGCCCGTTTTATCAAGATTTACCATTTCCGGCCGGAAGATTACGCGAAACAAGAAGTGGTGCAGAAAGAGCCGATGTTATAGTAGTCACCAAGAGTCCCGCTGATTTACCTAATATTGAAAAACAAAAAATCCGTCAGTCGATAGAAAAATACAGTCGGCCCGGAGTTCCTGTTTTTTTTGCCTCCATTCGTTATTCTCAGCCGGTTTCTTATGATCATCAGCGTCCTGTTCTGTTAAAAAATGTTATAATCGCAGCCGGTATTGCCAATCCACTGCCCTTTACTATATATCTTCGGAGCAAGTATAACGTTGTAAAGGAAATTATTTTTTCTGATCATCACAATTACACGCCAACGGATCTGGAACATCTTATTAAGTACATAAAAAACGATACTTTTGTAGTCACTACTGAAAAGGATATGGTGAAGCTGAAACCGCTTGCAGCCGGATCAGGAGTTTTGGATCGTTTTGCTTATTTGCCAATGGAGATAAATTTCGGAGCCGATACCGAACCATTTGATCGCTGGATTACTAACCAAACTTTGTAACCCTATCCTTAAAATCGGTGGAATTATAGAATCGTTTATGAGAATTTTATTATCTGTTATTTTTCTTGCTTTATCCGGCTTTTTGCTTTTTCCATACGCAGCAACCGCGCAGGTTAAACTCCCCGGCGGTATGAGTATGCCAGGCGGTGGTGGCGGTGGTGCAAAAGGAGGAAAAGGCGGAGCACTTCTGGATGACAGTACGAAAACAATTTACGGACCGAAAACTACACTTCATTTTTACGAAAATGACATTATAAATAACCGGGATTCAGTACGTTATCTGGTTGATACGCTTTTGCCGGATTTTAACAGATGGACTCCCGTTGATCGTTCTTACGGAAAACTGGTAGATTTGGGAAATACCGCAACGGCAACAAGAAATCTGTTTTTTCAGCCGCGACAGGATATTGGTGCCCAGCTTGGTATGCGCGCCTATGATCCTTATGCCATTCAGGAAGACGAAATTCAATACATTGATACCCACTCTCAATACACAGATCTGACCTACCGCTCTGGGGGAAGAAAAACAACGCTCGGAAGATTTGGTTATTCTCAGAACGTTAATCCCCGTTTTAATTTCGGTATGCAGGGTCAACGCCTTACTTCTAATAAACAATACGGAATTTACGGGATCAACTCCGCTGCATTATTGGGGCAGAACTGGACTTTCCTGTTGCAGGGACATTATTTTTCAAAGGACAAAAAGTATCTTATCCTGACCCATTACAGTCATTTAAATCAAAAAGTACGTGAACAGGGCGGTGTCATTCCTGATACCAGCGCTACCGGCGATGGGATTTATACCTATGATGGTCTGGCCAGAATAAGTGATGATGCCAATTCGTGGGAAAGGCGACATGTTTTTCATGTTTATCAGCAATATAAACTGGCCAACGGTTTTCAGGTTTTCACGCAAACGGATTATAAAAGTACAATCAACCGCTATACTGACAAGGCTGCCGCACGTGGTGTGACCTATGGTGTTTATCCTGCTTCAAGGTATGATACTGCTAATATTCGTCAGAATATTTTTTACAAATTATTCGATAATAAAATTGGTATAAAGGGCACTTTCTCAGGCTTCAATTACCGGGCTTATATAAGGCAGCGTTTGTATGGAATGAATGTAACAGGCCAGGAACCGAACACAACGGGTCACGTGACCATTGCCTATCGAACAGGACTAAAATTTGACAATATTGTCGGTCTTTGGCTGAGTTACTATCTGAAAGATTCGACCCAACATGTTACTGCCGAAGCTGAACATTTACTTGGACGGGATTTTAAATTAAAGGGCGAACTGGATACCAAATGGATCAAAGCAGGTTATCAGAGCATATTTACATCTCCTGACCTTATCGCCCAAAACTACATCAGCAATAATTTTGACTGGCAGAATAATTTTAAACTGACCGGAACAAACACCATTTATGGGTCGCTTCCGCTGAAAACAAAAAACATTCAGCTGACACCGGAAGTGCAATACAATCTGATTAATAATTATGTCTATTATGATACTGCCTCAATTCCCCGTCAGCTTGGCAGTGCTTTTAGTTTGCTTAAAATAGGCACGACTACCAATATTCACATGAACCGCTGGAATCTTTCCGGGATGGCTTATTATACAATTAATTCTAACGAAGACATCATCCGGATTCCCAAATATTTTGCGAGCGGACAGCTGACTTTTGACTTTACTTATGCAAAGGTTTTATTTATCCAACTTGGCATTTCGGCCATGTACCGGTCTTCTTATTTTGCCGATGCGTACATGCCAATCACCCAGCAGTTTCATTTACAGAATTCCTTTGAGGTACAGCAATATGTTGTAGCTGATATTTTTGCCAATATTCGTATCAAACGCATACGCCTTGCTTTTAAAATGGCTCACGTTAATCAGGGAATCGGTGGACCGAAGGGTTATTACCAAACACCCGGTTATCTTGGCATGCGCCGGTCATTTTCGTTTGGGATAAACTGGCCGCTATTTGATTAAGAAGCTGTCGGCTTTCGGCAATCGGCTGTCAGTTTATAGCTTCTTACACTTAATACAATATAACTTTTTCTGTTTTGACAGAACGAAGGCTTAGCTATAAGTCGTTACATTACAAAAACTCATAATATTTCCATTGTTCAAGCCGACTGCTGATAGCCGAAAGCCGACCGCCACATTATGCCTTCATTTCTCAACAAAGTTGCCAGTCATATTTTAGAAGAAAACGGTACTTTTCTGGACCGGATTGTGATTGTAGTACCTACAAGGCGTGCTGCATTTTTTGTGATGCAGGAACTGGCGAATGAAACGACAAAGGCAGTCATGAGTCCGAAAGTGGAGGCTGTTGATGACTTTGTTGAAGGCATATGTACATTAGAAATTGAAGATCCTGTTCATCTGTTTTTTGAATTGTACGAAACTTTCAAAACCATCGATCCGGATGTTCAGTTTGACAGATTTATGGGCTGGGCGTCGGTTTTGTTAAGTGATCTTGATAAAATTGATCAGTATCTGGTTAACACAAATTATCTGTTCGACTACTTATCCGAAGCGAAAGCTTTAACACGCTGGCAGGAAAATTTGCCTGACGGAAAAACTTTAAAAAATAGCAACGGAAGCAAACAGTATTTTTCTCTTTTTGAAAATATAAAAACCGTTTACAGCACTTTCCGTTCAAGACTTTTAAAAAACGGAAAGGCGTATCGCGGAATGGCATACCGGCAGCTGGCGGAAGATGTAGATAATCTTTTGCTGCAACGCACAGATTATGACAAAATATATTTTGCCGGATTTAACGCTTTTACCGAATCGGAAAAAAGAGTTGTAACCGCGCTGGTAAAAGCTGGCAGAGCGGAAGTATTGTGGGACACGGACGAATATTACATGTCCGAAAATACAGGCGTGGAAGCTGGAAAAAGTCTGCGTGAATATCAGAAATTAAAAATATTTGGAGACTGGAACTGGACGGAAGATAATCTTCTTTCAACAAAAAAAAATATAATCGTTTATGGCGTACCCAATGCGACGCTTCAAACCAAAGTAGCCGGCCAGCTTTATGCCGCTATGAAAAAAGGCGATAATCCTTCTGAACCTGTGCCTACTGCCATTGTGCTTGCGGATGAAAATCTCTTGCTTCCGATGTTATATTCTTTGGATGAAGGCGTCACAGATCTCAATATCACAATGGGTTTGTCGCTGAGAAATTCAATGCTATACACGCTGATCGACAGTGTTTTTGAATTGCAGCAAAACGTAGTAGAATTCCGGAATAAAAGCGGACGTAATGTTCGTATTCCAAAATTCAACCACAAATCCATCAACAAAATACTGAATCATCCTTTTATCCGGCATTATGAACACGCAGTTTTGCGGCCTTTGCTGACGGAGAAAACAAATACGATCATTCAGGAAACACTTTGGCAGATTACCGATGGAAACAGGGTTTATCTGAGTTCAGATGAATTAATGGAATTGGGACAAGGAAATGCTTTGTTCAAAATTCTTTTTACCCACTGGCCAAAAAATAACTCTAAACTGGTAATCCAGACATTTTATGGTCTGATTGATATTTTACGGGAAGTTTACAAGGAATATAAAAATGCTTTGGAAACGGAGTATTTGTATCTTTTTTATACATTACTAAAACAATTTGAACAAACGCTTGAAGACCGGCCGGAAATTATTACACTGAAAACGCTGCGGTCTTTTATGTTTGAACTGATCCGTCAGACGCGTATTCCTTTTAGTGGTGAACCGATCAGTTCTTTGCAAATTTTGGGTATGCTGGAAACCCGGGCGCTGGATTTTGACAGAATAATTATCCTTTCTGTCAATGAAGGCATACTACCCCAGGCCAAACGCCAGAATTCGCTTATTCCTTTTGATGCGGCACAGGCTGTTGGACTTCCCACGCATCAGCATCAGGAGGCGGTTATGTCTTATCACTTTTACAGATTATTACAGCGCGCTTCCGAAATCCATATGCTTTATACAAGCACCAACGATGCGCCGGGCGGAGGAGAAAAAAGTCGTTTTATTCAGCAGGTAGAATTCGAGCTGTCGCAGTACAATCCTAATATTACAATTCAAAATAAAACGGTTTCCTTTCAGACCATTGGCAGTGAAAATTTAAATGAAGATGTCCCGAAAGATGCTGCGATGCTGCTGGCAATTCGTAATTATCTTTCTGGTAAAGGGCTCTATCCTACTCATTTAAATGAACTGGTTCGTTGTTCCATGCAGTTTTATCTGAAACATATTGTGGGTGTGCAGGAAGCCGAAGATGTGGAAGAGGAATTAGGAATGGACAAAATCGGGACCTGGCTTCATGCGAGTCTGGAACGTCTGGATCAGGAATTTTTTCTGGAAGAAAAAGATCCTTCGCGGGAGCAGATCAAATCAGTTTTGAGAGAGGAATTTGACCGGTTGTTCAAAGGGTATGTTACCGATCTGGGCCTGAACAAAATATATTACGAAGTAGGTGAGCAACAAATTCTTACCTTTTTAAATCACCAGATTAAACAAACTTCAAGAAGAAAAATCCTGGCTGCTGAACAGCCATTACGTACTGAACTAAATCTGGTTCTTCAAAATGTGGATACCCTGGTTCGTATTGGAGGAAAAATTGACCGGATCGAGCTGGATGAAAATGACCAGACACTTTTTGTAATGGATTATAAAACGGGCAGTGTGGAACTTACCGGAAAACAAAAAGTAGCTGATCCGCAGAGAAAGGAAGAAATTATACTTACTGACCCTGACCGGAAAGCCGGATATGTGCGTCAGCTCTGGATGTATGAGTACCTGATGTATCGTAAAATGCAGGATGAAAAAGGACTAAATCTTGGTGGCAAAACTTATGAATTTGGCCAGTATCTTATCAAATCAGGATTTTATTCTTTCCGTGACCCGACCAATTTGATTGCCAATCCACTTGAACTGACAGAAGGTTTGGACGCAAATCATTTCATTCAAAAATCAGAGCGAATTTTAACGGAAATACTGAATAATTTACTTGACCCCACAATTCCTTTCAGGAAAACAGATGATTTGAATGTCTGTACTTATTGTGATTTTGTAGGTATTTGCGGGAGATAATTCTGTCAGGATTTAGCAGTTTCCTGTTCATTGGAAAGAAGATATCTTCTGCGAATATCGTTGATAAGAAATTTTTTCTGCGCTGTAAAACTATCCGGATGCATGGTCAGAAAAATACTTTCCCATTCAAGAAATCTTGCCTGATCTGCTTTTTTAAAAGCGGCGCTGTCAATTTTTTTCACTTTCAGATATTCTTCAAATTCCATTTAACACTTCCCGGATATACAATTTGCAAGTCGAATTCAGGATTTAAAGATACGGCAAATTGATAGGAAACCGGTTTCTAAATCAAATTTTCTTGATTTAAAATTGACTCAATTGTTGCCGATTTCATTTCTCCTCATCGGCATGGCGTCAATTTTTCCAAATAAATCCTGATGTGAAACAAAGTTTCCAGAACGGTGTTTTTCACCTCCGTCACGTCCTATCAATATAAAAGTAAAAGAATCTAATTCCTTAATTTTCCACCTTTTAAACGTATCGGCAGTTTCGGTTGAGACTTTATATACCTTAACCTCAATATCGCGCTCTTTCATTCCCGCTTCATTTTTCTCAAATTCAGCCAGTTGTTTTTTGAGAAGAACTTCGTTGTTATCTTTTGAAAAAAGAAGTACCTGTCTGGGCTGGTTGGCAGTCATAAAAAAGAAAATAATTTGGAACAGGAATGTCATGGTTCGAATATGTTTTTTGTAATACCAAAAGAAAAAGAATCATTCCTGCGAATTAATAAAATGCATTTACCTAAAAATCAGGCCATAAAAAAGCCCGGCAGAAATTCCGCCAGGCCCTCAACATTATATTTTTAATCAATTATGCTTTCTTCTTGAATTCCAGATAAACCTGTTCTTTTACTCCTGTTACGGAATTTGTAAATTCAAGAGTAATGTTTAGCTGAGCATTACCCGCTGCGTTAGTCACCTTCGTTGCAGTACCAAGAAGACGCTGCTTCAAAGCTACGGCAGTGGTCTGGTCAACATCTACAACTTCATCAATTGTAAAACTGTCAGCAGCAGTTGCCTTCACAGCAGTCAATGTATAAATCTGCACAAGAGGCACAATAGTACCAGACACCGTGATTTTCGAACTTTTTGTATATTTTATTGCCAGAACGTTTTTTTCTGTCGAAGTAATATCCCAGTCGTGAACGGAAGTTGTGATACCGTCAATGGTTGTTGTAGAATAACTACCAACAAATCCCGGCGCAAAATCAGGATCAACAACAGCATCCTTGTCCTTATCCTTACAGGAAACCAGAAAAACGATAAGACATAAAACAAGTAATTTTCTCATGCTCAAAATTTAAGTATAGTTTATGATGCAAATGTAAATACACAGTTATAACATTCCACATATAACGGTAATATTATCAAATATGCATAAGCATTAAAACAATTTTATTATTCCGGATTCAAATATTATGCTTAAAAAGGTAATTTTCCCAAATCCACGTTCCCGCCGGATATAATTATTCCAACCTTTTTACCTTTAAAAACCTCCGGATTTTTCAGTACGGCCGCTAACACAACAGCTCCGGAAGGCTCAACAACAATCTTCATCCGCTCCCACATGAGCTGCATGGCCGCAACAATTTCTTCATCCGAAACGGTGAATATATCTTTCACATATTTTCTGATAATTTCCAGTGTTTTATCTCCAAGAGGTGTCAGTAAGCCATCTGCAATTGTTTTTACAAAAGGCGCTTTTTCTATTTTCCCGCTTTTAAAAGAAAGAATGGCATCCGCCGCTCCTTCCGGCTCTCCGGCGTAAACTTTTGTTTCCGGTGAAAAATAATGTGCGCATAAGGAAGTTCCACTTAGTAAACCTCCACCGCCAACCGGCGCGATAATCGCATCCGGTTGAAAACCCAAATCTTCAAAAAGTTCTTTGGAAGAAGTTGCCTGTCCTGCGATTACTTCATAGTTATTAAAAGGATGAATAAAAGTTGCTCCTGTATTTTCTACAATTTTATCAACAGCCGCCTGTCGTTCTTCCGGCGTATTCTTACAAAAAGTAATTTCCGCACCATATCCTTTCACCGCATTAATCTTGACGGATGGAGAATTTTCTGGCATTACAATGTATGCCTTTGCACCTACTTTGGCCGCTGCGAAAGCTATTGCCTGAGCATGATTTCCGGAGGAATGTGTGGTAACGCCATTTTTCAATTGTTCTGTCGAAAGCGACAATATCGCATTCAAACCACCACGCGCTTTAAATGCACCGATTTTCTGAAAGTTTTCACATTTGAAATAAAGCTCGGCTCCCGACAGCTGATTTAAAAATTGCGAGGTTAGGATAGGCGTTCTGTGAATATATGGCGTAATGAGTGTGTGAGCCTTTTCAATTACTTCTTTTCCCGGAATACTTTCGCTCATAATATGGTTTATGTTACGTTTTTTCTTTTATTTTTACAATTAACAACAAAGCTCAAATCAGAATTTGAAATAATATTTATTCTGGTTTGTACCCGACGGTAACGCTTAACCATTATTTACGGACACAGGCCTTAAAAGTACCAAAATTATGATTCAAACCCGATTAATACCGCGTACTTCCTCTGCATATGATTCTCCGCTTCTGATAAAAACATTGCTTGCCCAAACTTTAAAATATAATCCCCAAAGGGAAATTATATACCGAAACATTTTCCGGATGAATTATTTTGAGTTTAACAGGCGTGTCCGCCGACTTGCCAATCTGCTTTCAAATCTGGGAATACAACCCGGCGATATGGTGGGCGTGATGGACTGGGATTCACACCGGTACCTTGAATGCTTTTTTGCGGTTCCTGCTTATGGAGCCATTCTTCATACCATCAATGTCAGGCTTTCACCTGCCCAGATTTTATATACCATCAACCATGCGGAAGATAAAATTATTCTGGTACATGAAGATTTTATTCCGATACTTGAAGCAATAAAAGACAAGATTAATACGAATGCTAAATTCATAATCATCAGCGATATAGTTTATCAGGATAAAAATGCTGAAATAATAAAAACAGGTTTCCCGAATGAAGGCGAATATGAAAAACTGCTTTCCCGGGAAAGCGAGCTTTATGATTTTCCTGATTTTGATGAAAATACCTGGGCGACCACTTTTTATACAACCGGGACAACCGGGGAACCGAAAGGTGTTTATTTTTCGCACCGGCAGTTATTTATGCACACGATGGGATTGATTTCCTATTTCTGCGGTTACCGTGCTCTTCCCTTTTCTGATCAGGATGTGTATATGCCGTTGACTCCACTTTTCCACGTTCATGCCTGGGGCTTTCCGTTTGTTGCCACTATGCTGAATAATAAACAGGTTTATCCCGGCAGATACGAGCCTGATATGCTGGCCACATTGCTTTCGGAACAGAAAGTAACACTATCACATTGCGTGCCGACAATCCTGAATATGGTTATTAATTGTGAAGTAGCGAAGGTGACGGATCTTTCGAAATGGAAAGTTTTAATCGGCGGTTCAGCACTAACAACGGGTTTGGCAAAAGCAGCAAAAGCGATGGGAATAACTGTTTCCGCTGGTTATGGGATGTCTGAAACCGCGCCGGTTTTATCCGTTGCGCATTTGAGTGACGAACAGCAAAATCTTTCGGAAGAAGACAAATTGCATTACCGGATTAAAGCCGGAAGAATTACGCCTTTTGTAGAATTGAGGATCATGGATGATGAAGGAAATTTCCTTCCGCATGACGGAAAATCAGTTGGTGAAATTGTTGGCCGCGGTCCGTGGATGACGCAAGGATATTTTAAAGATCCTGAAAATTCTGAGAAACTTTGGGGTAACGGTTGGTTACATACGGGAGACGTCGGATCGATAGATGAGGAGTATTATTTAACGATTTCGGACCGGGTAAAGGATGTAATCAAAACGGGTGGAGAATGGGTTTCGTCGTTGGATATTGAAAATCTGTTATCCCAGCTCGAAGGTGTGAGTGAAGTTGCGGTAGTTGGTTTGCCTGATGTCCGTTGGGGAGAACGTCCGCAGGCGCTTATCGTACCCAAGCCCGGTTTCGAAAATATTCTGACGCCGGAAATAATCAAAAATAAAATACAAAAAGACGTAGAATCCGGCAAAATCAAAAAATGGTACGTCCCCGACCAAATCATTTTCGTAACCGAAATCCCAAAAACAAGTGTCGGGAAAATTGACAAGAAAAAGATAAGGAAAGAATTAAGTGAGAAATTTTGAGACAAATAAACCACAAATATCAATCAGGATTTTGCCGACCAACAACCCGACAAAATCCTGATCACAACCAACAAAAGACAATTTCAAGACAATCAAATGACCACCTCCTGACCACTCCTTGACAAAAAATGACCACCTCCTGACACCTCCTAACCTATTCCACCACCGCCTGATACACCAACACCTTAAACTTATCCTGCATCTCCCCCCAAACGGAATTCGGATATTTCTGCGTCATGAGTAATGCCACAATTTTATCTTTTGGATCCGCCCAATAGGTGGTGCCGAATATCCCGCCCCAGTCAAAAGTCCCAATCGAAACAGGTATTCTTGCTGCTTCTTTTTCCGTCGCAATAGCAAATCCAAGACCGAATTTATTTCTTCCGGCATTCACATCACCGATCTGGTTTTGTGTCATTAAATGAACCGTAGCCGGACTTAAAATCCTCTTTCCGTTATATTGACCGCCATTGATGAAACTTTGAAGAAAAATAGCGTAATCGTAAGCCGTAGAAGTTAAACCAGCTCCGCCGGCGTAAAAAGTACCGTTTTCCTTTGGATAATCATTGTTGAATCCAGGCCTTGTTTCAGCCTTAATCGTTTTACCCTCCTTATCCTGGGAATAGAGTTGAACCAAACGGTTTTTCTTATTTTCAGGTAAATAAAAATAAGTGTCCTTCATGCCCAAAGGCTCAAAAATCCGCTCTTTAAAGAATTTATCCAACGATTTTCCTGACAAAACTTCCACCAGATAACCCAGTACATCAACGCTGAGTCCATATGTCCAGCGCTCACCTGGCTCATGCACAAGCGGCAATTTACCAAGTCTTGTAATCACGTCCGCAAGTTTGTAATGTGCTGTCCCAATCCCGCTTGGAATATTATTTTTCGCATAGATCGCAACCGCTTCCTTCGATCCGATACTTGGATAACCAATGCCGGATGTATGCGTTAACAACTGCCGGATCGTAATTTCATTTTTTGCAGGCTTGGTAGTATAACTGGAATCTTTTTCATTGAACTTGTCAATAATCTGAGGATTTTTAAAAGAAGGAATATATTTTGAGATCGGATCGTCCAGTAAAAATTTTCCTTCTTCAAACAAGATCATCGCGGCTGTACTTGTGATCGCTTTTGTTTGGGAAGCTATTCTAAAAATCGCGTCTTTTTTCAATGGTGTTTTAGTATCCCAATCATCTGATCCAAAACTTTTGAAATAAGCAATTTTACCATTCTTTACAATAATGGCAACCGAGCCCGCAACCTGCTGTTTATTAATATATTCCTGCAAAATTTTATCAATTCTTTTAAGCCGTTCGCTGCTCAGGCCAACACTTTCTGCGGGAGCTTCGGCAAGTTGCTGAGCCGTAGCGAGCTGTGATAAAAGCAGGAAAAGGAAAACAATATTTTTCCAATGTTCAAAAGAAAAAATCCGGATCATAAGGTTGTGATATTATGTGGTAAAGTTCATAGCAAAATAGCACAATTTATTCATAGTTAAGACAAAAAAGAAGCCCGTCAGATTCTGACGGGCTATAAATCTTTTTAAACTGAATTTTCCTTATTTACCAGCGTTTGGCGTGTAAAGATTAAAGAATTGATCCAATTTAGGCGTAATGATAATTTCAGTACGACGGTTCAGGCTACGGTTAGCAGGAGAATCGTTTGCAACCTTAGGAAGATATTCTCCACGGCCACCAGCGATCAAACGAACCGGCTCAACACCATATTTCTTTTGAAGCGTACGAGCAACAGAAGTTGCACGCAAAACGCTCAAATCCCAGTTATCAGAGAATTTGTCAGTAGCGATAGGCACATTATCCGTGTGGCCTTCGATAAGAATTTCAATTTCTTTGTAGTCGTTAAGAATCTTGGCAACTTTCGCAAGAACTGTTTCAGCTTGTCCGTTGATCTGAGCACTTCCAGATTTGAAAAGCATTTTATCAGATAGTGATACATAAACCACTCCTTTTTTCACTTCGATCTGAACATCTTCATCACTAACATCAGCCAATGACCGTTTCAGGTTCAAAACAAGCGCCATGTTAAGAGAATCTTTACGTTGGATACTTGCATTCAGGTCGCGGATCTGGCCACCCTGAACGTTCATCATTTCCAAAGATTTTTTAATACTTTCAGAACCTTCTTTGCTGATTACCGAAAGATCAGACATACGGTCGAGAAGACTGTTGTTGTTCTTTTTCAGGAAATCAACCTGATCCTGCAACTCTTTCAATTTACTATTTTTAGCAGTAAGATCGTCGTTTTTCAGTTTCAAATCATTGTTCAAACTTGCAGTTCTGCTATCACAATCGTTTAGATCAGCTCTTGCTTTGTCTAACTGGATTTGAATTTCGTTTGCCTTATTTTGAACAGCGAGCATTTTCTTCTTGCTGGCACATGAGCCAAGTACAAACAGCATGGCAACGGCCAAAAGCGTTTTTTTCATAATTATCAAGGGTTATACTAAAATTTAAAAAGTGTTAAGTTCAACATAGTTTAAAGAAGTGAGTAAAGAAAACCATGCCACGGTTCGTTCAATTCTTTCCGGCACATAGATTACTTAGGATTTTTAAAAAAGGCCATTTTCTACATAAAAAAAGCATTATCTCATTTTGGAAGAGATAATGCTGAGTATTTCAGTCCTTTACCTGTCCTTTCAGACCGCAAAGGTATAAAACAAAAAAAATAATTTACGCTTAATAATTATTTTTTCTTTTGGTAATTAAGAAACGTTAACAAAACAGTTAATAAGGCAAAGACCAGTATGGATTTCGATGTGCTTTTATGCTGTCCTTCATATGCGTTGACACCAGCGTATTATACTGAGCTTCGGTGACCTTTTTCCCTTTAAGTTTTTTAGGAATATTGATATCTTCTGTTATTGCTTTCAATTCAATTTTTTTCGCAGTAATTACGAGGTCTCCGTCATTGATATCCAGTTCCAGGATTATGCCCGGCAAACCGCCATATAATTCAGGTCCGATTGATACTGGAAGATTGTCCGCAAACCAGGCTGTAATCTGCTGATTTTTTATTGTGTCTTCGGTAACTGCCATCATACACATATAGCCATTAATTTCCTTTATCTTGTTCATAACCTTCCACTTAGGTGCTCTTGTAGAATCTTCAACAATGAACACCTTCCCTAGCATTTCAATGATATCCGTACGCTTTTCATTTTCCAGGTCGCGGTATACTTTGTATTCCCGCTCATTCCACGAATAGCCACCTTCATTTTCCTGTTTTTTGAAGTATGAATAATAACTTTTCTGTTCATTGAAGAAAAGCTTCATATCTTGTTTTTGCTCGTCATCATTTCCCCAGGTCATTTTCATTCTGTCCTTTTCCTCAGTACTCAGATAGCTCGCGCGGGAATAAATTTTCGTCCAGTGATATACTTTCTCATAGGTAATTTCTCCCTCCATTTTTTGAGCTTTGGAGGTAAAAGAAATCGTAGAGATCAGTAGGAATAAGATCGTAATCAGTTTCATATTAATCTGTTTTTGGGCTAATGACTTGATAAAACTCAGCGTCATCCAGCAAATTGGCAGATGACGCGAAAATACTTTTTTAGAAACCATTACTACGTTTCACCGATGCTGATATTCCCCGCATATTGTAGGTAAAACTCAGCATGTAATATCGGGATAATGTCCGGACTCTGGTTTCCGAATAATAATTTGACGTTGCACTTTGTGTTATTCCAAGATTTTTCTTGAACACATCATTTGCTGTAAAACGAATTTCACCTCTTTTATTTTTCAGTACAATTCTCGCAACGGAAAGATTTAAGATCGGCTGTTTCTGACTGAAACCAAATTGATTGTTTGCGTAAGTATTGAAATTCAGCTTGGCATTGAAAAAAATTTCCTTTGGAAATTTGACATTCATATCTCCACTATAATTTGCACTTAGTACCTTTTGGTCCTGATTGGAATTGATCGAATAGCTTGTATTGCCAATATTCCAGTAAGCGTTGGTATAAAACGTAAAAATATCACTTGGCGTAAAATCAAGACGTCCACCAAAGTTATAAGACTTTGTTTTTGTCTTGTTGATCACATTGTTGATATAAATCGGGTTTTCGCTAAAATTAAAACCTGTATTCAGCCCTAAGGTCAATTTTGTCTTAATGATCGGATATGAAACACCAATACTGGAGCCATAATTAATACCGCCGGTCACGTTCATCGGTTTAGTGGTTGTAACCAGATTAGCGTCAATAGTTTTATTGTAAACAATCTGATCTACGTAGTAATTGTACTGTGCATTTACAAACAGGTAAGTAAAATTTGCCGGGTTAAAAAACTGATATCCGGCATAAATATTGTGTCTCAACTCAGGAGTCAGATTTGGGTTTCCAACAACAATATTTAAAGGATTACTGTTGTCAACAACGGGCTGCAAATCACTGATTGCCGGCTCCTGAACACTTTGCTGATATTCCATATACAAATACCGGTTTCTTTTCAAGTCGTAATTCAGCGAGACACTTGGTACCACTTTAAAATAAGACCGGGTCACTTTTGTAAAATCAACAGAGGTTTGATCCTGCGCAAAATTTCCGGTCAGATCAAACTGCTGGGCAGCGCCACCGACAGATATATTCAAGCCGTTATTTGAATATCTCACGCTTGTACCGACACGATTGTAATTGATTTGATTGGTATAATACCTTGTCAACGCCGGATTTACTTCGAGCCCGCTATCCTTAACGTCGAATACGTTTCTGTCAACTTTATCTTTTCTAAGACTGAAATTATAGAATGTTTCCCAGGAAAATTTCTTAGCGAATGGTTCTACGTAAGACAAACTTCCTTTCAGCTGGTTCCGGTCACTCTTCGTTTTGTTCTGCTGACGAATTGTGCTGTTTTGCGATGGATCAAGAAAAAATTCATTAACGGAATTCAGATTTGAACTTCCATCCGAATTATTGATATTATAACCAACACTTGCAGCAAAATTCCTACCTTTTTTCTTAAACTTATGACGGTACAAAAGCAGATTCGACATCGCAAATGAATTGTACAAACTGCTGTTGTTTATCGTTGATCGGTTCGACAAAGTATCTCCGCTGCGGTAGTATTGCTGAAAACTGTCATAGTTATTGTCCCCATTATTGATCCTCGAATTACTGATCAGCACAATGGTGTTTAGTGAATCAATAACTTTTTCGATACGTAAACTTGGACGATGATTTCCGCTGAAAGCATTTGTTTTATTATCATCTGTGGACTTGTAAGTCGTATTATTTAAAAAATTATCCCGGCTCGACCTGACATCCGTCAATGCATCCGTGGAATTATAGAAATAACTCGCACTTACCTTTGTCTTTTTTGTGTCAAAATTATAGTTTCCGCCGCCTGCCCAGTTTTTTGTAAATCCCTGAGAATTATTACCACCCCAGTTAGGCTGAATAGTAATGGATTCTCCATCCGAACTAAAACGATTACCGCCGCCAAATCCAAAATCACCATCATCACCCCAGTTAAACGACTGACTTCCTTTGAAATCCTGGTAATCATTTCTGGCGATACCGGACTGGTTCGTATTATTTCCAAAACCCAGAACGGAGAACTGCTGTTTATCGTCAAAACGATTGTAGCTGACTTTCCCTTCCAGCCTGGAATCCGTACCTACTCCGGCGATGGCTTTTCCAAAACCACCTTTTTTATGACTGTCTTTTAATTCCAGGTTTACTGTTTTTTCTCTTTTCCCATCATCCACGCCCGTAGCTTTTGACTGCTCCGTTTTACCATTAAATACCTGAACTTTATTAATTGCTTCGGCCGGAAGGTTTTTAGTTGCCATTTTTGGATCGTCACCGAAAAACCGCTTACCATCTACCGTTACACGTTTCACGGTTTCACCCTGTGCCTTAATATTTCCATCGCCATCCACCTGCATACCAGGAAGCTTGCGGAGCAGATCTTCAACCGTTGCTCCTGGTGGTACT
This sequence comes from Dyadobacter subterraneus, assembly GCF_015221875.1. NCBI lineage: Bacteria > Pseudomonadati > Bacteroidota > Cytophagia > Cytophagales > Spirosomataceae > Dyadobacter > Dyadobacter subterraneus. The sequence goes on along the minus strand of NZ_JACYGY010000001.1, from coordinate 1,235,303 downwards.
TTGAAAGCTCTCGGATCATACTCAACGGTATCACCCCGAATACTTAACGGAGCCCTTGCCGTTTTGATAACCACCTCATACAGATCCTGATTCAGGAATTTCATTCCCAGTTTCCCAAGATTTGTAACTTCGCCATCATTAGGAATAACCTGCTGTTGATAAGGAAGATAACCTACATAAGAAACTTTTAAAAGGTAAGTAATTCGTTTCAGGTTTTTAAATTCAAAGGAACCGTCTTTGGCAGCTCTTCCAAAATTTACAAGGGAAGAATCTTTGGGCAGCAGCAACATCACGGTGGCTTCGGGCAACCCGTTACCAGACGTGTCCGTAACAATACCTTTCATCGAGAAGCGTCCGGTACTTTGCGCAAACGAGGCGAAAGTAAACAGACTGCAGCATAGCAGTAGTAAGATTTTTTTCAAGGCTAAGTAGGATTATTTTATGTGAGTATATAAAGGAAAGCTTTATAAAAATTGGGTTTTACAATATTATAAAATCAAGATAAATTTTACAACTAAAATTTTAGTTTTTAACAAATTTTGTGTCCGATATTTTACCATTTAACCTTTATTAAGAAAACCACGATTTTTAAATATACTTATTACCACAAAAAGGTTACATAAAAATTATTAAAATAATAATTCCTTAATTTGCAGACTTTTTCTGCCTGGGCTAAACTTTTTGTTTCTCAGAATTTTTAGAATGGCTGGTTAGAAAATGTGTAGTACGGTTTTACATTATCATTCAAAAGACGCGTTCCGTTTACAATTAATAATAGATGAAAAGTATAGGTTTGCTTTCTGACACACATGGATATCTGGATCCGCGTATTCTGGATTATTTTTCCAATTGCGACGAAATATGGCATGCAGGAGATATCGGGTCAGTAGAAATTATTGACCAGCTGGAAGCTTTTAAACCAGTCAGAATTGTTTACGGCAATATTGATAACAAGGCAATACAGGTACGCTGTCAGGAAAATTTACATTTTGAACTGGAAGGATTCCGTATCTGGATGACCCATATCGGCGGTGCACCGCCACGGTACAACCCAACAGTTTTGCCAACTTTAAGAGCTGAAACACCGGATATTTTTATCTGCGGACATTCACATATTCTACGCGTGATCCGGGATAAGGAATTAAAAAATATGCTCTACATAAATCCCGGCGCAGCAGGACGTGAAGGTTTCCACAAGATCAGAACGCTGCTTCGTTTTAATCTTCATGAAGGCTTGATAAGCCAGATGGAAGTAATTGAACTGGGAAAAAGAGGTGCCATTGAAGGTTAAATTCATTGATATATCAAAAAATTAAGAGAAGCCAATGCACGTTGACTTCTCTTATCCTATTTTGTAAATCATAAAATCAGCATCCTAAATATTAAGATGACGCATCAATAATATCAAGAAAATTCCAAAATCAAGATCCTAGAATGTAACCTTAACCACCTTCCTCTCCGTCCCCCTTAAAAATTCTGCTTCAACCTGCTGACCTTTTTCATGCTCACCGAGCACGTCCATATAGTCGTAGATGGTGTTAATCGTTTTACCGGCAAGTTTAGTAATCACATCACCCGCCTGAATTCCTGCAATTTCGGCCGGACGGGCTTTTGAAACAGCATCTATTTTTAACCCCTTTCCAGAAAAACTATAATCAGGCATCACGCCTAATGTCACCTTGAAATTGGAAGTTGTTGCACCTGCATGCGGATTTCCGGCTGTTAAAAATCCGGGATCGTCTTTTTCATTATCCAGTTTTTCCAAAACGCCTGCAATTAGTTTCAAGATACTAGCCTCTCCTTCCGCGTTGATTTTATCAGAATCATCGCTTATTTTATGATAATCGCTGTGTGTTCCTGTAAAAAATTGCAGTACCGGAATATCTTTCAAATAAAACGAAGTATGATCCGAAGCACCAACGCCCGACGAATCGATCGTGTATTTCATATGCTGCTTTTTGGCAAGATCCGGAATGATTTTCCCCCAGGCTGAACTTGTTCCCCAACCTGAAATGATCAAACCTTTATCCGCATTATAGCGTCCGATCATATCCATGTTAATCATCGCAGAAATGGATTTGAGCGGAATTGTTGGAGATTCTGTATAGTACTTAGAACCCAACAAACCGAGTTCTTCACCTGAAAACCCGATAAAAAGGAAGTTATGCTTCTCCTTAACCGAATTTCCTGCAAAATATTTTGCCAGTTCAATCACACCGGTTGTTCCGGATGCATTGTCGTCAGCACCATTATGGATCAAATTTTTACTATCCGGGGAAAGCGATCCACTTTGATAACCTTTTCCCAAATGATCATAATGTCCGCCCACCACAATCGTTTTTTCAGCCCCATTATCCAGAAATCCAATTACATTTCGGGCCGTCATCTGATGTGGAAATCCGTCAATCCCGATTGTTACCTGAAACGGCTGAAAATAGGAACCATTCGTCCCGGCAGCTTTTAATCCAGCACTTTTAAATATATCAGCCAGATAATTGGCAGCTTTAATTTCTCCCAAAGTGGCCGTTCCGCGCCCCTCAAAAGTATCAGATGCCAAAAGATCCACATTCTTTTTTATTTCCGAAGCACTAAAAGTCTGCGCCGCACTCCATTCATATGAAGTGACAAAAAACGCAAGCAATAAAAATATTTTCTTCATTTCAATTTTAAAAACTGCCTGTAAACTCTTAAAGATTATCTCTTAATTCCGCCAGAAACTGTCTTACCCGGCTAAGTTTGTAAATCATCAGCTGGGCATCTTCCTTCCTTCGCAATTGTTCTCTTGCACCCTTTATCGTCCTTCCCTGCTTGCCGGTTTGGTGCATTATTTTTCTTACAATTTCAATATCACTTTCAGTATATCTTCTGCGGTTTCTGGCATCACGTTTTGGATTCAGCTGCGGGAATTTTGTTTCCCAAAAACGCAGCGCAGAAGCTTCACAGCCCACTATTTCCGCTACTTCGTTGGTGTCATAGTAGAGTTTTGTATTTGGTTTTGTATCCATAATCCGGGTATTGGTAAGATGCTGGCTAAGTTAGTTAATTATAATATTTCTAAACAAATTGTCTGCTTAAATGTGATCATTATTTTAGAAATGAGCTATGATTATACGTTGATGGACTGTTGATCAGTTTGAATAAAAAATTTAGAAGAACACGGTAAAATTAACGATAGTAAAAATCTGTTTAGTGCAGAAGAAAATTTTTGAATGTAATTTGCTGCATGGAAAGCACGGCCAATAATTCAGTTTTATTAATTTACACGCTCGCTATACTATTGACGATCAGCGCGATCATTATTATTTATTTGATACTCAGATTAAAAAAAGAAGCGGAACAAAACCGTCAGTTAATTCAAAAATCAAAAGAGACAGATTCGAAAAAAGAAAATTTTGAGCTTGAAACAATCAAATCAAAACTCAATCCGCATCTTTTTAAAAATGTGCTGAATTCCATCCAGTCGCACGCTTATCAAAGTTATTATGCGCTCGACAAGCTTTCCAATGTGCTGGATTATATCTTGTATGAAAGCGACTGTGAGTATGTATCCTTGCAGGAAGAAACAGATTTCGCATTAAGTCTTATTGAAATTAACCGCTTAAAAGTCAGTCCGTTATTTGATTTACGGATTAAAAACAAGATCGATAAACAGGATTCTCTTTTTGATGAAAAACTGATTGCGCCGCTTATTACGATCGACCTGATCGAAAACGCTTTCAAACACGCAGACATTCAAAATCAGGACGCTTTTATTGCTATCGTTTTTGAGTTAAACGAAACAACTTTTTCCCTGACGGTAACGAATAAAATCAGTGCAAATCCAATCCTGAAAAAAGAGAAAAGCGGTTTTGGAAAAGAAAATTTACGAAAAAGACTCGATCTTGTTTATCAGGAAAATTATTCGCTCGAACACAGAACGGAAAACGATATTTATATTGCTCACCTGAAAATTAATCTGCTTGAACACAAAGCTAAGATGTCTTCTGTTGGATGACGAACTGCCCGGACTTACCTATCTGCGGATGTTGTGCGAACAAATTCCGGGACTCGAAGTTGTTAAGGCATTTAACGATCCTGTCAAATTAATGCAGGCTTCGGAAACCCTGGATTTTGATCTTTGCATTCTGGATATTGAAATGCCTGGTTTGAACGGACTTGAAGTTGCCGGACTTTTGAAGGGAAAACCTGTCATTTTCATCACTGCTTACAAAGAATTTGCGGCGGAAGCATTTGATCTGGATGCGGTCGATTATATACGAAAACCTATCCAGAAAGAACGTCTTGAAAAAGCCATCACAAAGGCCGCAAAACTTATTGAAAAAGGGAAAACCGAAAAGCAGTTTATGCAGCTGAATACCAATAAGGGAAAGGCACTTGTTGCATTTGACCAGCTGTTACTGATTACCTCAGCTGAAAAAGAAAAAAGGGATAAAGTGGCTTATCTTGAAAATGGGACTGAAATTACTTTGAAAAATATTTCCTTTGAACAGCTGCTTACCTTGCTGCCGGCAGAAAATTTTTGCCGGATCAGTAAAAGAGATATCATTGCTTTAAAAGCAATACGGTTTTTCACGCATCAGGAAGTTACAACCAATATATTTACAGAAAGCACTGATAAAGAACTTGTTATAACATTGGGCGATAATTTCCGTAAAGAATTTTTAGAGAAAGTTTCCGGTTAATATTTTCGTCCTATCAAAAAATTTACAGTCAAGTTGCCGTTAAACGATATCTTCTTTTGGAAAATAAAGCGTAAACCTCGCACCCTTTCCTAATTCAGAATCCGCAGTGATAAATCCGGAATGATTTTCCATGATTTTCTTACAGATAGCCAGTCCAATACCGGTTCCCGGATATTTGTGATTGGGGTGAAGCCGCTGAAAAACATCAAAAATCCGGTTCTCATATTCTTTTTCAAAACCAATTCCGTTATCCTGAAACGATATCGCAAAATACTCAGTGTTTTCCGCCAGTTTAAGCGATGTGCTTTCTAATGCATTAACTGTTTTTACCTCAATATTGATTACAGGCGGAACGTCCTGTTTAGAGAATTTCAGCGCATTACTGATCAGATTTATAAATAACTGGTGAATCTGGAAAGGAATTATTTTTAAAACAGGCAGATTACCAAAATTAATAACTCCGTTTTTCTCTTCAATAATATCCGCTGATTCTTCAACAGCTTTTTTCAGAATCAGCGTCAAATCTACGTTTTCATATACCTTTTCCATATTCCCGGTTTTGGAATAGGATAGAATATCTTCGATCAAAACCTGCATTTTTTCTGCTGCAAACCGCATGCGTTCAACTGAATCTTTAACCTGGGCAGATAAATCAGGATTTTCACGATCCAGTACTTTTGAGGCAAAAATCTGTATTTTACGTAATGGTTCTTTCAAATCATGCGTACTGATCCAGTTCAGATTGGCTAATTCTTTATTGGCCGCTTTGAGCTCATCATTTAATAACCGGTTCTTATTTTCCTGGTTTCTAACATAGCGCAGATTGATATGTTTTTGCAAAGCATAAGCGAAACTCGACGAAGCATTTATTTCTGAAATTCTCCATTTCAAGCTTTTGTTTTTCACCTCTTCAAGCCACAGTTCAAATGATTTTCGTGGTGAAAGTCTTGCGGCTCCTTCTTCATTATGGATCACAGCTTTATGCGGATTTCCCGCCCAGTTGATCGTTTCACGCCGCTCTGCCCTCAGCCAGATAACGCCATCCGGTGTTCCGCCAGCTATCGAATGATAAATGATTCCGGCTGCATATTTTGAAAGTTTTTCATCTTCGGGAAATATCGAGATCAATTGTTCGGTGTGAAGACCGGCATTTGGATAATTCTCTGACAATTTTTTCAATAGCGGAATCAGGTCCTCATTCTCAGGAACAAGACCGTTTTTATATATTTTTCCTTTATAATAAATCGCAAATCCCGTCGCATTTGCAAGGTTTAACAAGGAAGGTGATTTATAGAAATCTTCAATAAAATCCTCTTGTTCATGCAAAATCGTTAGCGATTCCATAAGCGCTTTATCAGCCGCCTGGCTGATTTCAAACTCTTCTGCAACTTCTCTTACCGCAATCTGCGAGGTAAGAAAATGTCCTTGCAACAATGCTGATAACCGTGTGTAATGCGGCAGCAATTTTGATGAATAATGATGACAGGCTATCAAACCCCACAACTTATTATTTTTCAAAAGGGATACTGTCAATGTTGCTCCAACGCCCATGTTTTTTAGATATTCTACATGGATCGGCGAAACACTTCTCAGCAGCGAGAGACTTAAATCAAGTGATTTGTTGGTCTTTTCACCTGAATCATTTAATGTCAGTAAAGGGACAGGCGTGTAACTTATATCTGTTATTACGCGTAAAGGATTGCGGATATAAAGCTCGCGGGCCTGCGCAGGAATGTCGGTGTGCGGATATTTTTGTCCTGAAAAAGAATCAAGATTTTCAATCTTGCTTTCAGCAATTACTTCGCCATTATATTCTTCATCAAAACGATAAATCATTACACGGTCATAACCCGTAATAGCCCTGGTTTCATTGGCAATATCCTGGCAAAGTTCAGGCAGATAGCTATGTTTTTCCATCAGAGAAACAAAACTTCTGGTCTGATTATACAGATCTGGCAAACTTAGTGTTCCGTCCGGAAATGGTTCAAATTCAAGTATCAGGGTTTCTCCGCTAAGATGCACGGAGGTATTAAACTCCATTTTATTTGAAACAAAAACAAAAGGAGTAGCCTGGTTACTTTTATTTAATTCCCAATAGGTAGCAAACAGGTCCGACTGGTCTTTTTGGAAAATATCTTCCAACGTTTTACCTAGAATCTGCTCAGGAGACAAATTCAGGTAATCACCGCAATTGGCACTGCAAAAATCTATAACCTGATCTTCATTTTTTATTCCGAGCAAAAAACCATGTGGCTGAATGCTCCCCGGAATATGAATCGGTTCACTTTCACAATTTGTCAGATTTACAACGTCCCGGTTAACGATATCCTTAATATTCATTCTGTCAATTTATTTCCGTTTCATTAAGCCAGTGACCGATTGCATTAAATGTTGAAATCGCACTGGAAATAATTTGCTGTTCACAATTTTCTTCAACTGCGTAATTGGCAAGAGTAGAAATAAATGTCTTCCACAACAACCCGGTTTGCTGGCCATAACCATAAAAATAGGAAGCCCCTGTTTCTTCGTTGAGTCTCAAAACCTGATTTATGTGTTTGTAGAGAATTTTTCCACCTAATGTTGAGCCTTCAAGTACGTACATTGTACCCAGGGCATCAGCAGTGCTTGACGGATTGAATTTAAAAACCGGCAGATTGGCAACCTGTTCTTTTGAAAATCCGGTTTTACGTAAATCATCCTCAATTAATTGCGATTTGAATCTTTGCCCAATATCAGTTAAAACGGAAGAAATGGCAGGATAGATATCGTTTTCGCAGGCTTTCGTTACACCATATAATTTTGCTATATATAGCTGATAATCAGACATTTTAACCACAGGATCCAATATAACCTTGGAGTACTTGTTCTCTTCAAGATTATCATGACTTTCACTTGTCTGCCCTCGAAGATCTTTTAAAAACAATTCCTGTTTCTCTCTGGAAACAACTGATTCATTCATGCCTGCTTATTGGTATTTGTGAGTTAAATTTTTTCTATAAAAAACTGTTCCATGTGCTTGAAAGGACACAAAAAGTAGTATATCAGAATGAAATATTTGATTACCGAAATGCTAAAATCTTAAAATAAAATAATATTATTCATCAAACAGCCCGGAAATTTTTCAATCCTTACGCTTCATGGAATTATTATTTTGAAAATCGTTATGAATTAATTCTATACGATTTTCTTGAAGTTACGGATTATAAATCCCGTTTGGCAGATTTAATCATCGCTTTTAATATATTCCTTATCCATTTTTCATGAAATGAATTTTCGGGAGGCACTTTCCTTACATAATATTTCCTGTTTGTTACATATTAGTAGCCTTCCAGCTTCTGCAAATGAATATTCGAGGCTCAAAGCGGTAAATTTGTATACTACACTTATTTAAATACGAGACCAGTCCTTAACCTTTAATATTTAAAATTACCGAATGAAGAATATACGAAATCTGATTTTCTATACCCTTACGATTGGCGCATTTTCCGGGCTGATGTATTTTCTGATCCTGAAAGGTCAGGTTCTTGAAATAAATAAGGTGACAGTTACAAAAGATCCTTTGACCACTTCATCATGGTTCCAGTTTATTGATACCTACAAGCAAAATATAACCAGCCCGCTCGCCATCCTGCTTTTGCAGATTATCACGATTATTCTGGTAGCCCGGGCATTCGGATATATTTGTAAAAAAATCAAACAACCTACTGTAATCGGCGAAATTGCTGCCGGGATTTTTCTTGGACCCTCCTTCATAGGCATGTACTATCCTGAGTTTTCAGGCTTTTTATTTCCAGTCAAATCCTTACCGAATCTTCAATTTCTTAGTCAGATCGGACTGATACTTTTCATGTTTGTGATTGGGATGGAACTGGATCTTAAAGTATTGAAAAATAAGGCACAGGAAGCCATTGTCGTAAGCCACGCCAGTATTATTTTCCCTTTTGCGCTGGGGATTGGGCTTGCATTTTTTGTTTACGAGCGTTTTGCTCCTGCCGAAGTCAGCTTTTTATCTTTTTCTCTCTTTACCGGTATTGCTTTGAGTATCACGGCTTTCCCGGTCCTCGCACGAATTGTACAGGAAAGAGGTTTGTCAAAAACGAGGCTTGGCGCCATGGCCATAACCTGCGCTGCCACGGATGACATTACAGCCTGGTGTATTCTGGCGGCGGTGATTGCCATCGTAAAAGCAGGCTCATTTGTCAGTTCAATTTATACCATGCTGCTGGCTGCAACATATGTGCTTGTCATGTTAAGACTGGTGAGGCCTTTCCTGAAAAAAATGGGTGATATTTATTCTACCAAAGAAGGATTGACAAAACCGGTTGTAGCCGTTTTTTTTATCATTCTGCTGGTATCTTCCTATGCGACTGAAATCATTGGAATTCACGCACTTTTCGGCGCGTTTATGGCAGGTGTGATCATGCCGGCAAACCTTAATTTCAGGAATATTTTTATTGAAAAAGTGGAAGACGTAGCACTTGTTTTACTGCTTCCTCTCTTTTTTGTTTTTACTGGTTTAAGAACCCAGATCGGTCTGCTGAATGATCCTTATTTGTGGCAAATAACGGGATTGATCATCGCTGTGGCGGTTATCGGGAAATTTGCCGGTAGCTCGCTGGCTGCAAAATTTGTCGGGCAAAACTGGCGCGACAGCCTCATCATCGGCGCTTTAATGAACACGCGTGGACTGATGGAACTTGTGGTACTTAATATTGGCTATGATCTGGGTGTGTTAACACCGGAAATATTTGCAATGATGGTGATTATGGCGCTGGTAACAACCTGCATGACGGGCCCGGCACTGGATATTGTCAACCGCTTTTTCCCCGAAAAAAATGTAGAACTGCCTGAATCAGTAATAGAAACCGGAAAATATACAATCCTGATTTCTTTTGGAAGTCCCGGACGTGGACAAACGATGCTGCGGCTTGCCAATAGTTTTGTAAAAAAAGCGCCTTCCAACTCTATTATTACGGCACTGCATTTATCTCCAAGCAACGATCTAAATCAGTTTAATTCAGAAGAATATGAACAGGAAAGTTTTGCTCCGATTCATGAGGAAGCAAAAAAGCTGAATCTTCCGGTTGTAACACTCTTCAAGCCTTCACAAAATATTGATCGTGATATTATTGAAACAGCAAATCTGGGCAACTTCGATTTACTTTTGGTAGGGATAGGACGTTCGGTTTTTGAAGGAACTATTCTGGGTAAAGTTCTTGGTTTTACAACAAAAATCATCAGCCCGGAAAGACTTTATGATACTATTACCGGCAAAGAGAAATTTTTTGATTACAGTATTTTTGATGAGCGTACCAAACATATTATCAAAGCTGTAAAAGGTCCGGTCGGAATTTTGGTTGAAAAAAATCTGACTAAAATTGAAAATGTTTTTATTCCGATATTCTCCCTGAGCGACAGCTTCCTATTGGTTTTTGCTCAGAAATTGATTCATCACAGCGACGCGCGGGTTATCATCCTGGATGCCAGCGGCGTTATTCGTCAGAACCCGGAGTTAAAGGAAACGATTTCAGCGATTGAACAAATTGCACCGAATCACATTGCTTTATATCACGATAAAAAAATTGAAAAGGAATTTCTTGAACAGCAGGATTTAATGCTGATCAGTCTGGATAGTTGGAAAAAGGCTGTGGAAACACATAGTTTATGGCTCTCAAATTCGCCAAGTGTTTTGATGATTCGATCGTAAAAGATTTTTTTTATATTGAAAGTAGAAATTCGAGCAATTCATTTTAGAGAATATAGGGAATCTGAACAACGTTTTTTCCCTAAATTTACTTTCTAACTAATCCCGAAAATCAATGGATCAGCGCATTATTAATCTTTTTGACGAATACACGCATAAACCGCTAACACGGGATAATTTTTTAAAAAGACTTGCCAAACTTGCCGGCGGTACTTCCGCGGCCCTTGCCTTACTCCCGCTTTTGGAAGTGAATTATGCAAACGCAATGACCGTTGCTGAAAACGACGATGACATCATCACCGAAGATATTCACTACGACGGCGACGGATCTACAATGGGCGGATATCTGGCCAGACCGAAAAAGGCTGGAAAATATGGGTCGGTTTTAGTTATTCATGAAAATCGGGGGCTTAATCCGCATACCAAAGATATTGCACGACGCATTGCAAAAGCCGGATACATTGCGTTGGCAGCTGATGCGCTGGCACCTTTTGGAGGAACGCCTGAAAATGAAGATGAAGCCAGAGCGGCTTTTGCTAAAATTGACGCTGCAAAAAATCTGAATAATTTTTTGAAAGGACTCGATTATTTAAAAGCACGTCCTGATAGTAATGGCAAAACCGGCTGTGTAGGATTTTGCTGGGGAGGCGGGTTGGCAAACCAGCTGGCTGTGAATTCACCCACGCTAAAAGTTGCCGTGGCCTACTACGGACGCCAGCCGGAAGCGGCAGATGTTCCAAAAATCAAATCGTTTGTTCAATTACATTATGGCGGACTTGATGAAAGAGTAAATGCCGGAATACCAGCCTATGAAGCAGCATTAAAAGCGGCCGGGGTGAAATATGAATTATATGTTTATGAAGGCGCGCAACATGCTTTTTTGAATGATACAGCCCCGACCCGCTACAATCCCGAAGCTGCAAAACTTGCCTGGGAAAGAACGATGAAAATATTTAAAGAGAAAATCGCCTGAGTGACGATCAACTCACAAAAAGTCCTGTTTGAAACGAATTCCAAACAGGACTTTTTTATTGATAATCTTTCTGGATTCCGATTTTTTCAACCGGTAAAACCTGCCAGCCTTCCGGTACGGCAAGTTGTGTGTCGTCAGGAATAAAATGACGGCTGTCCATCATTTTCCAGTTGTAGGGATAAATATCACTTACCATATTCTTTTCCGACCAGATAAACCAGCTGTCCTCACCTTTTCTTGTTGTTTTTATTCTGACAAAAATGTTGTTATCAAAAACAAGCCTTTTCGGGATGGCGGGGTTGTCTTTCCAATAATTAACCAATTCGGGATATTTAATAGCGTAAGGCGGCTGGTCGAATTTCACAGCTTTCAGACGCTTCTCAATAACGCCATCTTTGTCAAGAGAATTTTTTGACCAGTTTTGAAAACGATTGTCAACATGAATACCTAAGGGGCTGTCAATGAATAAATTATTCTTGTAGGAAATATCCTGACCTCCCCCGATCAATACCGGAATTGTGCCAGCTTTGAAAAATATATTTCCAAAAACTTCCATCCCACAGGCGCCGTCATCATGGTATATGGCTGTTGTTCTGTTGGCATTTCCCAAATGGTGAAAATAATTAAATCTCACTTTATGGCCTCGCTCGGAAGCATCTCTTCCATAGTAAAATGCTCCCTGGTCGTCAACTTCGCGGCACACGTCATAAATCGTTGAATATTCCAGAATATGATCGTTTCCATGCAGCAAAATAGCCATACTTGGTGCATTGTAAATTTCGCAGTTAGCAATTCTGTTTCCGACACCATCGATGTTAATGGCCGGGCGGTAGGATTTTTCAATTCGGTTAAAATCATGTATCCTGCAATTTTCAATGCTATTACCCGCTGGTGTTAATGTTAGGCGGTCACCTCCGCCCAAACTGATTCCACCCGCCCCGGTATTGTAAATATGACAGTTTACAATGCGGTTATTTTTTCCTCCCTGACGATTAAAAGTCGTATTTTCATATTGATGCTGATCCAGGCTACCTAAAACGCGGGAGGATTCTTCGCCGCTACCCTCATGTTTTTGGGTTTTGAATGGCATTATTCCTTTACCGATCGTTACCGCCAGCGACCCGAGGTTCCGGAAAATACAATCTGAAAGTGTACAGGATTCTGAGCGTTCCATGTAAATACCCATACTGCGGGAAACTTCGAAAGAAATGTTTTTTATCGTAATATTCTGTGATCCTTCCAGCGCAATTAACGGGTCCCGGAGCAGGGACAAATCCAGCTTTGTAATAAGAGAAGGCAGATAAAAAAACAATAATCCTCGTTCACGATCAAGATAATATTCACCATTCTGGTCAATTTCTTCCGGAATATTATAGGCGTACCAGCGGTTCCAGTTTTTGCCCGAATTAAAACCATAAATGTGCGGCTCCACGGTTGTGAAAGTTTTGCCAACTGTATCCAATGCTGCCAACTGAACTGCGTCTTCGGCATATCCATAATTGAAATATCCTGAAATCCAGACATCTTTTGTTTTTTTCCAACCCGAAGGACGGTCTGTACCATAAACAAATTTACCTCCGCGATTACCGTTATCACCATCTCTTGGAACCGAGCCTTTATCGATTACGCGGCCCATCGCAACAGTAGAATCATTTGGCCATCTTGCCAGTTGTCCCGGTTTGTCATTAATGAACAATTCCATCCAGGATGGTTGGTAAGGCCTGGAAAATCCAACGCTGTGTAACTGTCCATAATCCGAAATATTGAGCTCCCGAAGATTCAGAACGCCTATTTTTTTTCTGAGATTTTCTGCAAATTCACTGGCGTATGCTGTTTGATCCAACCTTTTCACTTTCGTTGGATTAATGGATATTCCGCCCGAAAATATGACCGGCTCCTTTTCAAAGGGCATCAACACAATATTTTTATCAGCCGATCCAAATTCCAGGGTATTTTTAAAAACATAAGTACCGCCTCTCAGATAAATAATCGTTGGTCCGGTTTTACCAGGCAACTTCCTGGCAGCGTCCCTGGCCTTTGAAATGGTACCAAACGGCTTTTCCTTCGTTCCTGGATTATTATCATTTCCTTCCAAAGACACGAAATAAATGTCAGCACCTTTACACACCGAAAAAGTCACTACCAGTAAAAAAACAAAAGCGGTTTTCTTCATGAATTTGCTGAAATTTATTTGCATAAACTGACTTTTTTACTCTGAAACTGTGTTAGGAAATTCATATCCGGGATGTAAAATTCAACTTACTGAATCGTTTCTGCAACTTTAAATACTTTATTCTTCTGGTTGGCCTGAAAATTTATGATCCGGATAATCATATAACGAACACCAGACTTTATTTATCAACTTTTTAAAAATATATGTCAAAGCTTTTTTCTCCTCTTGAAATTAAGAGCATAAAATTTAAGAACAGGATTATTGTTTCACCAATGTGCCAGTATTCGTCCGTGGATGGATTTGCCAGCGACTGGCATCTGGTGCATCTCGGAAGCCGTGCAGTTGGCGGTGCTTCACTTACTATTACAGAAGCCGCGGCTGTATCGCCGGAAGGCCGGATTTCTCCCGAAGATCTCGGAATCTGGAAGGATGAGCACATTGAAAAACTGCAACAGATTACATCTTTTCTCAAAGCGCAAAATTGCGTAGCCGGTATACAACTTGCGCATGCAGGCAGAAAAGCAAGTACTTCAGTGCCCTGGAAAGGAAAAGACAAAGTGGATATTGAAGATGGCGGCTGGACTACCTTTTCTGCATCCCCTATCGCTTTTGCAGACAATTACCCGATGCCTGAAGAGCTGGATCAGCAAGGAATTGATAAGGTAGTCTCCGACTTTGCAATCGCTGCCAGGCGCGCTTTGGCAGCCGGATTTGAGGTGATAGAAATCCATGCAGCGCATGGTTATCTGGTACACCAGTTTTTATCTCCGCTGAGCAATAAGCGTACGGATGAATTTGGTGGAAGTTTTGAAAACCGTATCCGTTTGCTTTTGTTAATCATTGAAGCAATAAAATCTGAATGGCCGGATAATTTGCCTCTCTTTACGAGAATTTCCGCAACGGATTGGGCCGACGGGGGTTGGAATCTTGATGATTCAATTAAACTTGCGGCCATTTTAAAGGAAAAAGGAATCGACCTTATCGATGTTTCAACAGGTGGGCTTGTTGCGCCTGTCAAAATACCTGTCGGACCGGCTTATCAACTTCCTTTTGCTTCTGCTATTAAAAAACAAACTGGTATTCTGACCGGAACAGTGGGCATGATCACAGATTCTGTTCAGGCTGAAACAATTCTTGTCAATGGCGACGCCGATATGATTCTGATGGCAAGAGAAATATTACGCAATCCTTATTTCCCTTTGCTGGCTGCAAAAGAAGTGCACGACCATACCGCTTGGCCGGTACAATATGAACGGGCGAAGCCTTAAAATTATAAATCCTGTCCGTTTTGCGGACAGGATTTCATTAATTATTTACATTCTTTTTTATCGTAGAATCACCTTTTGAACTTTGGTCATTCTGATAATACAAATATCCTTCTGTTTTATTTTCTGTCGTTTGTATCTTCTTATTTTTCTGCTCCATCTGACGGCTGCATGAGGTAAGTAATGTCACAGCGATCAGCGAATTAATCAAAAATATTGCGATTATCTTGTTCATGGTTGGATCCGTTAAGTTGATGAATTTCTACTTTGATTGTAGACTTATTAACCACTAACAAAAAAGATACCAGCCTTACAAGCCCCTGAGGACTAGATTGATGGGGAATACTATGCCCGAAAACCACAGGTACAGTTTTTTCTTTTATTGCTGAAAAACAGAATAATTATACTTCATCAACAAACATCATGACAGAGTTAATCACATTTATACAGGTGCTTGGGAATCTATTTCTCGCTGCTGTAATCCTTTCGGCCCTGATTTTCACAACATTCTATTACGTTTTGGGCTACGCTTTAAAAGAAATAAAACTGACACCCTTATTAAGAAAAGGTATCAGTTTCAGAAGAAAATCCTATTAAACATTCCTGAATCTGTACATCAGGATATGAGTTTTTGTCTCAGCAAAAATTCAAGCTGATTGTTTGCGTCGATAAGCTTCTCCAGCAACTCCCTGTTTTTCTCTCTCAGACTAAAAATTTCATACGCATTTTTGATAATAATGCGTAGCTGCTGCTCGTCCCAGGGTTTGTTCAGATAGTAGTAAATATGCCCCTTATTTACAGCATCAATAACAGCGTTAATGTCTGAATATCCGGTCAATAGTATACGGATTGGGTCGGTATACTCTTTCAAAACTTCAATTAAAAAATCGACACCGGTCATTTCAGGCATTCTTTGATCGGTGATAATTACGTGGACCTTATTGGATTTTAAAACTTCCAGTCCTTCCTTGCCGGAAGTTACCGTAAGGACGTTAAAATCTCTTCTGAAGGCTGCTTTAAAAGAATTTAAATTGTTTAATTCATCATCCACATAGAGGATACTTATTTTCTCGGGGCTTTCCATTTCATTGATTGTAAACTCTGAACTAATCTTATAAATTCATGTTTCTAAAAATACTAGATTTATTTCAAAAAAGGTAATAAATATTTGGACTGCAATTTTATTCTGTCCGTGCAAATATATATGTTTGAACATAATTTTATCATATTCTAAAAACAATAAGATAGTTTACTTCGAAATTAACGATTTGAAAAAAAATTGAATTTCATTTGCTTAATTTTGTAAACCAATCTCCTCTAAACAAATGCCATGCGCGTTATCAATTAAGATAAGTAACAGCATTTATTATTGTTCTTGTAAAATTATGTTTAGATTGTAAAATTGAACCAAAACCTGGGGAAATCCAGATAATAATAACACTCAACGCCAGGAAAAATGGATAAAATAGAGTTCGATCAAATTTTTTTGCCTGTTATTTTTAAATTGAGCCAGACTGCCGACAGGGAAAAATTTGACGAGATTGCTTCTGCTTATGATATTACAATTCTTAATTTATTTCAATCTCAAAAAGGCGAGCTTTTCAAAATAAGAAGTCCACAAAAAAGACTAAACGCCGCTGACTGCCAAAGGTTATTCGAAGACTGGATAAAAGATAAAGTTCCGGACGAAGAAGGAGTTTGGGTTTACTACCCCTGGGCGAAAAGAATTCTTCATATTCTTGACAAAGACGAGTTTGTCGAAGTAAGAACAAGCCGAAACAAACACAAAATAACTACCGGAGAACAGAATTCACTGTTTAATAAAAAAATAGGCGTTGTAGGATTATCTGTCGGAAATGCAGTTGCGTTAACACTGGCTACCGAACGTATTTGCGGACATATCAAACTGGCCGATTTTGATACGCTGGAATTGAGCAACATGAATCGTATTAAAACCGGTTTGCACAATATCGGAATTAATAAAGCGATTATTACCGCAAGAGAAATTGCAGAAATCGACCCGTTCATCAAAGTAGAATGTTATCTGGACGGAATTACAGAACAAAATATTTCAGGTTTTCTTACCGAGAATGGAAATCTTGACCTGCTCGTTGAAGAATGTGATGAGCTTGATATCAAGTTGTTATGCAGAAATGAAGCAAAAAAACTGGGTATTCCGGTCGTGATGGAAACAAGCGATAAAGGAATGCTGGATGTAGAAAGATTCGACCTTGAACCTGACCGTCCGATTTTCCACGGCCTCATTGGAAATATCGATCCTTCCAAACTTAAAAATCTTACCAACGAAGAAAAAGTACCTTTAATAATCAGAATTGTAGATGCGAAAAACAGCTCGCTTCGTGGAAAGGTATCACTGCTTGAAGTTGGACAATCAATCGGAACCTGGCCTCAGCTTGCGAGCGCTGTAACACTTGGTGCCGGTGTCACTACGGACGTCGTTCGCCGGATTCTTCTCAATCAATTCCATGACTCAGGCCGTTATTATGTGGATTCGGAGGGATTGATCAGCAACAAAAATGTTAATGATAATCCTACCTTTAACAATCCGTTTGCGCCATTTGACTTAAATACTGCAAAAGAAACAGCCTCCCGGTTTAACGACCATCCCGTTACGTATATCCCTGATGTTGCGACGGTTGAGCACCTTGTAAAGGCCGCCTGCCAGGCTCCTTCCACAGGAAATGATCAACCCTGGAAATGGCTTTATCAAAACGGAAAATTATTTCTGTTCCATGATGAGCATAGGGCTTATTCCTTTGGAAACTTTGATAACATTGCCTCTAACCTTTCCTTCGGGGCTGCATTTGAAAACCTGGTTTTAAAAAGTAACGAAGCCGGACTTTTTATCAAGAAAAATTTATTTCCCCTCGGCAGTTCTTCTCCGCTTGTTGCCATTATTGAATTTAGTCAGACAGAACAAGCCGGATTTGAAAAAGTTTTTTCTCCTGAATCGGTACGTGTGATTTATGAACGCACTACCAACCGTAACCCTTCACAGGCTGTCGAAATTCCGGAATCGGAACTTGAATTATTGACAGAGGCGGCGCAAAGCATTGAAGGTGCAGAATTACTAATGATTCAGGACAAGGAGCAAATGCGCCAGGTTGCTGAAATCATAGGAGGCTGCGACCGGATAAGACTGCTGAATGAAGATGGCCATAAAGACTTTGTGTTCAGGGAAATGAAATGGACAAAAGAAGAGGCCGAGAAATCTGCTGATGGAATTGACGTACAAACGCTTGGTATGAGTCCTGCGCAACTGGCAGCGATGTCGCTAATCAGGGACCACAAAATTGCCAGAGTTTTGAAAGAAATTGATGGCGGAAATGCCTTGATAGATGTGAGCAGAAAATTGATTGAATCGGCTTCTGCACTGGGTATTATCACGCTTCCCAAATACAGCGCCGAAAACTTCTTTAAAGGCGGGGTTTCTTTGGAACGTCTCTGGCTAAAAGCTGAGCTTCTGGGTTATGCAGTTCACCCGCTGATTTCTCCATTTTATCTGTTTCCGCGGGTATTGCATGGCCAGAATTCCGGTGTAGATGAAGGGGAAAGTGCAAAGCTTCTTGACCTTCGCCAGAAATTTATAAAACTGGTGCCACTGGAAGATGATATGGCGGAAGTGTTTTTATTCAAAATAGCAAAAGCTGAAAAGCCCGCCATCAAATCATTGAGATTACCCTTACACGATACGTTTTTTGCAGGTGACATGACGAACAAATGATAGCCAGAATCAGAGCATACAGTGCACCCGAAGATATTGAAAATAACCTCAGATATATTGACGGACATAGAAAAGTACTCGAATCTTACGGAGTAAAACAAGTAACATCCGCGAACCACACCTGGCTGCATGATCCCAATACTTACATGATTATTGTGGAATCAGAGGACGGGGAGAAAATATACGGCGGAGGCAGAATACAAGTTCGCTCGGCAAATTTAAAGATGCCGATGGAAGATGCAATCGCCAAAATTGACGATTCCATTTATTCCTATGTCGACAATTTGGGAGACATAAAAATTGCAGAATTTTGCGGTCTGTTCAATTCAAAAGAAGTGGCAGGTTATGGCATTGGAAGTATATTTCTGGGGAGGATTGGTGTTGCAATTTCCACTCAGATCGGTGTAAATTACCTGATGGCACTCTGCTCTCCGGCCACGCTCAGAAATTGTACACGGGTGGGCTTTGAAATTGTACGTGATCTGGGCAAAAACGGCACATTTTATTACCCCAAAGAAGGCCTTATTGCAACGGCACTGTTGATCAAAGATCTTGATAATCTCCCTTTTGCAAATGCGGAAGAGCGCGACAGAATTATGGATTTGCGTTTAAATCCTCTTCAACATACACTTGAAACAGGACCAAAAGGCGAGATGAATATTTTTTATGAGACAAAAATCAATCCGCTTTATATTAATATTTAAAAAAGGAAAGTGATAATTTTCAGTTCTTTGTCAAAAAAATAATTGTCCATAATGAAAGCCATAAGAATACTACTTTTCTTAACTATACTATTTCCATTTGCAAAGAGCCATGGAGAAGACATAGACTATTATGGAAAAAAGACAGTGGCTGGAAAATTCATTGAGATTTATGAGGACGAAAGCAACAAGAAAACATTGTCGGAGCTGGACTCTTCCCAGTTTGTCAGAAGCTATGCAGAAACGCCAAATTTCGGTTTAAGCAAGTCTGCTTTCTGGATCAAACTGAAAATTAAAAATCATACAAAAGAAGAAAATATTTTGCTGGAACTGGCATCTCCGATGATTGACCTCTGCCAGTTATATTCCGGTGAAACCAGCAAGCTGCTGCAGAGTAATTCTGAAAACTTACCCTTCAGACTACGAAAAGTCAATGATCCAAATCTCGTTTTTGAATTAAAAGTACCGCCGGGACAAGCTAAAACTTTTTTCCTGAAAGTTCTGGCTTCTGAACAGCTGATCCTTCCTCTTATCATCAATTCACCAAAAGATTTTTACCACGATTCTCTGATTAAAGAAATCCTGGCTGGCATTCAGATCGGAATTCTGCTGGTGATGATTTTGTATAACCTCTTTATTTATTTCTCGGTAAAAGAACAAAGTTATCTGTACTATGTGCTGTATATCTTATTTATCGGTTTAACACAACTTACGCTAACGGGTTATACTTACAAATATCTTTGGCCGGACACACCAGCTTTTAATAATCTGGCTTATGTGATGTTTCCTGCCCTCGCCGGGATTTTTACGATTTTATTTATCAAAAATTTCCTGCACACGAGCGTCAAATCGCCTATTCTGCATCACATGCTTACCATTGTAAGTTTTGGTTATGGATTGGCATTGGTGACAAGAGTTTTAGGTTTTGATCTGATAAGCTTCCGCATTATTGATATCATGGCACTTACGGGAGCCATCGTTACGCTGATCATTGCGGCAAGACTTTCATTTTTCGAAAATTACAGACCGGCAAAATTTTTCCTGACTGCCTGGCTGGTATTTCTGGTCGGACTTATCCTTTACATTATACGTAACCTCAATATGCTGCCGTATAATGATTTTACAAATTACAGCATGCAGGTTGGGACCATTATAGAAGTAATCCTGCTGTCATTCGCACTTGCCGACAAAATTAACATATTGAAAAAAGAGCGGGAGCTTTCCCAGGAGCAGGCTCTAAGGATCTCCCTGGAAAATGAAAAAATAATCCGTGAACAAAATATTTCACTTGAAAAGAAAGTTGCAGAACGAACAATAGAATTGACGCAAACCAATCTGGATCTGGAAGATACACTGAACAAGCTGAAAGATGCTCAGTCACAATTGATTGAATCTGAAAAAATGGCATCTCTCGGACAGCTTACCGCCGGAATTGCTCATGAAATTAATAACCCGATTAATTTTGTAAGTTCCAATATTCGTCCGTTAAGACGTGATATTGACGACGTAATGGAGATTCTTTCCGAGTTTGATGAAATGCAACAAATTGATTCCATCGAAGGTATACATACTAAACTGAATCAAATTGATAAGCTGAAAAAAGATCTGGATCTGGATTATATCAAAACTGAAATCGGGCTGCTGCTTACCGGCATGGAAGACGGCGCGCGACGAACCGTAGAAATTGTGAAAGGCCTGAAAGTGTTCTCAAGAGTAGATGAATCAGACCTCAACTTTGTTAATTTAAATGAAGGAATTGAATCCACGCTGGTAATTTTAAATTATCAGATGGGAACAAATCTTGAACTGGTTAAAAATCTGGGAAGCATTCCTAATGTAGAATGTTACGGCGGTAAAATGAACCAGGTTTTTATGAACATACTTACCAATTCAATTTATGCCGTTCAGAAAGGAAATCTTACAGACCGGAAGCCAACGATATGGGTCAAAACCTTTTTGAAAGACAGTGAGCATGTTGTAATTTCTATAAAAGATAATGGGTCAGGTATGAGCCCGGAAGTAAAGGCTAAAATTTATGACCCATTTTTCACGACCAAAGATGTTGGAGAAGGTACAGGTTTAGGTTTGTCTATCGTTTTTAAGATTATTGAAGTACATTACGGCACAATTGAAGTAATATCAGAAGTCGACCAAGGAACAGAATTTGTAATTACACTCCCAATAACTAAAAAAAATAGCCTTACCTGAATCAATGAGTGATAACCTGATACGCATACTATACATAGACGACGAGGAACATAATCTGCAATCGTTTAAGGCATCATTTCGTAAACAATACAATATTACCACAACCACATCAGTAGTTGAGGCTGAGGAATTTATGGAACAAAAGGAGTTCCATGTTGTCCTGGCCGACCAAAGAATGCCGGGCATGACCGGAACTCAGTTTTTCGAAAAAATAAGAGTGAGATTTCCTGAACCGATCAGGATTTTAATAACCGGACATACAGATATCAGTGCGGCAATCGATGCCATTAACAAGGGAGAAGTTTTCCGGTTTATTGACAAACCGTGGGATTATACGTATGTAGAAAATGCCATTACGCACGCATTCGAGATTTTCAATACCCGGGCTGAATTAAAACAGAGAAACCTTGATCTGGAAAAAGCTTATGAGGAACTGGATAAATTTGTTTACAGCGCCTCACATGATTTGCGTGCGCCTTTAATGTCTGTTTTAGGTATTGTGAATCTGGCATTGATGGAAGATGATGTTGAGTCTCAAAACGAATATCTGGAACTGATCAAGCAATCTGTAAAAAAACTGGACACCTTTATTATCAACATCATTGATTACTACAAGAATGCCCGTGGTGTAGCCACTATGACTCCGATTGATTTCGAAGAACTTGTAAATGATGTTACAGAAGCTATAAAATACCTTCCGGAATTTGAGAATATTGATATGATAACAGACATTACGCAAACCGGTGTTTTTGAATCGGATGTGATGAAACTAAGAATCATATTTAATAATCTTATCACAAACGCAGTAAAATTTCAGGATCCCAGAAAAGAAAAATCGTACATTAAATTAAGCATTCGTGCTACTCCGACAAATACTTTGATTACTTTCGAGGATAATGGTCTGGGAATAAAAAAAGATGATCTTGAAAAAATATTTAAAATGTTTTACCGCGCCGGTGCCACCAACAGTGGCTCAGGAATAGGTCTTTATATCGTTCACGAAGCGATTAATAAATTAGAAGGGAAAATTAAGGTAACATCAACTTTGGGTGAAGGCAGTATTTTTGAAATAGATATTCCTTCCATAAATAAATAGAAATTATGACTGCTCAATTTGATTTTATTTTAATTGATGATAGCGCCTTTGATTTATTTATTTATGAAAAGCTAATTATTAAAAGTGGTATCGGAAATTCTGTTCGTCCGTTCAACTCTGCCCAGGACGCGTTAGAATATTTAACAGGTGTAGGTGAAAATCTTCCCAAAACCGTTATTCTCCTCGATCTTCAAATGCCTGGCATGAATGGCTTTGAATTTATCGACCAGTTTGATCTGCTTCCTGAACAGATTAAAGATAAAATCCGTATTTACATGCTTTCGTCCACGATTGATACACGGGATATTGATAAAGCAAAGGCCAGCACCTCCATTATTGATTTACTCTCAAAACCATTGGAAATTAGTTTGCTTAAAACAATTCTGACTTCCTGAACTCTGCCTTAGTTTGTTATTTTATAGTTTCAAAGTGTCCGTTTCCCCGGTCGGCCTTATTCCCCTGCAAAAGGAACAAATCAGTAATAAATTAAATATCCGCCCTCTTGCAGTAACAGTCTCCAACCCAGAACTTTCAAAATATTTTTTCTGAAACAATATATAGTTTCTATATAATTGTTTCAATATTCAGCTAGTAGGTTACACATCAGGTATGTTTTTAATATTATAGTATTATTACCTCAGGCCTACAAAACCTAAACCCGGAAATGAAAACTGATAACAAGACACTGCTTGAAATTAAAAGACTGCACGAACAATACGTAAAAGAAGTGGAGTATAGCGGAATCAAACCTTTATCCATAGAAATTTACAAATCTCATTCTAAAAATTTTGTAAGATGGATTGACGGAGATTTTGTTCCAGGCGGAAAATTAAAGAAAATCATCGAAGACAATATAATTAAGGAACAAAAACAGGCTGTATAGTTAATACAAATTGTTTCTTATAAATCCTGGAAAATGCAAAGCTGTTTGCAGTAGAATTAATGAATTTCTTTATTTAGCTTTGAGAAGGAAATATAATTTCACATCAGGTATAAAGAAATATAATTTAATAATAAAGTCATGATTATTGCACTGCTTAACTTTTTAAAAGGCCGTTTCGATAAAGACTCCATTCAGGCAGCCAAGTCAAGCGAAAAACGAATGACACGCCAGGAAGCATTCCAGCAAATGAGAGAACTGGCTAAAAAATCAGGGAAAAAATAAATTAATTTAATGGTTAAGGATTAATTGTTAACTTTTAATTATGGCTCATTAGGGCTTTATTTTCTGCAAATTTATATAAGAGCCTTCTTGATCTGGTTGTCAATTGAAGTTTTTTGCCTTTCAAACCATTAGCAATTGTCTTGTCCATAATAAGCATTTTTCCCGTGTTTTCGGAAAAAGTGTTTATCAATAAGGCTTTGTTTTATGGATACTACGTCAGGATTAATTTGCATTGTTAAGTAGGCCATTTTGGCAATTTCTTCCAATACAACGGCATTGTATACTGCTTTGGCGGGATCTTTTCCCCATGTAAAAGGTCCATGACAGGCAACCAGCACCATTTCAACTTCTTCCGGACTAAGACGCAACCGATTGAACAAATCAAGAATCTGATTACCGGTTTCGTGCTCATAATCTCCCTGAATCATTTCGTCCGTCATTACCTCGGTGACAGGTACCGGTGCAACCAGATGATCTGCATGCGTTGTGCCAAGATTTGGGATAGACATTCCTGCCTGCGACCAGGCCACCGCATATGTTGAATGCGTATGGCACACTCCGCCGATTGAGGGGAAATTTTTATAGAGCAAAGTATGCGTTTTCGTATCCGAAGAAGGCCTCATATTTCCTTCAACCAAAACATTATCGAGGTCAACGATTACAATATCTTCAACCTTTAACCTTCGATAAGGCACACCGCTTGGTTTGATAGCAATGACACCCGCAGAACGGTCCACTCCACTTACATTTCCAAAAGTGACAATAGCCAGCTCTTCCTTTGGAATTTCCATGTTGGCTTCGTAAACCTGTTCCTTCAAATATTTATATAACATTTTATTAAGCTAAATTCTGGATAAACTGACTATTGTCTTATAAATTTCGGTCAATATACTTCCGACACAAATTGTATTTTACTGTGTCACTTATAATATGCTTCGCTCCATCTCAATTCATTTTTCAATTGGCGTAAGGTTGTATTTTTATCAATCACAACCAGCTCCACGCCTGCCATTTCCGCAAACATTTCTATTTGTTCCGTACTCAGATTCTGGCTGAAAACCGTGTGGTGGGCTCCGCCGGCGTAAATCCAGGCTGCACAACCGGTTTTCATGTCCGGTGCAGGTTTCCAGAGCGCGCGGGCTACCGGAAGTTTCGGCAATTCTTCATCGATCGCCACAGCTTCAACCTCATTCACCAGCAAACGAAAACGATTACCAAGGTCGATAAGCGAAACGTTGATTGCCGGACCAGCAGGCGCGTTGAAAACCAGACGTACGGGATCTTCTTTTCCTCCTATTCCCAAAGGATGAATTTCGCATGACGGCTTTCCCTCAGCAATGGTGGGACAAATTTCCAGCATGTGTGATCCCAAAACAAGATTTCTATCCGGGTTAAAATGATAAGTATAATCTTCCATAAAAGAATTTCCGCCGGGCAACCCGCTTCCCATCACTTTAAGTGCACGAACCATTGCAGCAGTTTTCCAGTCGCCCTCACCAGCGTACCCATAACCGGCTGCCATCATACGCTGAGAACCAATTCCCGGCAACTGTTTCATACCATACAAATCCTCGAATGTATTGTTATACCCTTTGAAATTCCCATCTTCCAGAAAATATTTCAATCCCAGTTCTATCCTTGCAGCATCTTGCAATGCTGTGTGTTTTTCATTTCCTTTGTGCAGAGATGAGACCAATTGATATTGATCTTCATATGCAACGATCAGTCTATCAACCTCTTCATCAGAAATATGGTTAATTATTTTCACCAGATCACCGACGGCATAAGTATTAACAGAAAACCCAAATGTCATCTCAGCGGCAACTTTATCCCCATCTGTCACTGCCACCTGTCGCATATTATCCCCAAATCGGGCAAATTTCGCCCCATTTAAATCTTGCCTGGCAGTTGCCACACGTGACCACGATGCAATACCTGCTATGACATCTTTTTGCTGCCAGTGACCAACAATTACCTTCCGGTTAATCCTCATTCTGGTCATGATATAACCGAATTCCCGGTCGCCGTGAGCAGACTGGTTAAGGTTCATAAAATCCATGTCAATATCGCTCCATGGGATATCACGGTTAAACTGGGTATGCAGATGAAGCAGCGGTTTTTGCAGAATCTGTAATCCCCGTATCCACATTTTAGCTGGTGAAAAGGTATGCATCCAGGCAATAATACCAACGCAACTCGCTGAAACATTAGCATCCTGGCAAATACGGTATATTTCGTCCGGAGATTTTACTACGGGTTTAAAAATTACACGAACAGGTATTTCAGAATTTTTATCAAAAAAATCACTTATAATTTTGGAGTGTTCATCAACCTGGCGAAGCGTTTCTTCTCCATATAAATGCTGACTACCGGTAACAAACCATATTTCAAATTGCTTTAAATCCAACATTGAGGCTGATTGTCTAAAAAATATTTTGGATAATAATTATTGTTATTAAACGATCTTTAAATCTTCAAATTTATTCTCTCTGGCACCAAATTCCACGAAACTTCCTGCCCTCAGATAGCGCTGGTACAGTTTTTCGTACAATTGCGCGATTTCTGGACGGGGGTAATATTCAGCGTCAAATCCTGAATTCATTGCTTGCTGGGCCTCTGAAAGTGTCTCATAAATTCCGGAAGCCACAGCAGCAAACATAGCTGCTCCAAGGGCACAGGCTTGTTCAGAAGATGCAACCTTGATGGGCATATTCATGACATCAGCCAGTGTTTGCATCACAAAACCGGATTTTTTCGCCACTCCGCCAATTGCAATAACTTCACGGATCTGCACACCTTCCCTAATAAAACGTTCTGCTATACTTTTAGAACCGTAAGCAGTAGCCTCAACAAGTGCTTTAAAAATTTTCGCAGCGTCACTGGCAAGATTAAGTCCGAAAATTGCTCCTTTCAAAGTATGATTTGCATCAGGAGTACGCCGCCCATTATGCCAGTCTATGGCCACAATATCATTTTCAGTAACTGGTAAAAGTGCAGCCTGTGCCGACAAATGTGGAAGTAGTTTTTCTGAAAGTTCCTTCCCTGCATTTTCTCCCAAAATCTCGGCTACCGGCGTTGTGATCAGCTTGGCAAACCAGGCATAAATATCTCCAAAACCCGATTGCCCTGCCTCCATTCCCAACATTCCGGGCACAATCGAACCATCAACCTGACCGCAGATTCCCTGTATCAATAAATGGCCGATCTCTTCATTTGGTGCAACCAGCATATCACAAGTAGAAGTACCAATCACTTTGCAAAGTGTATAAGGTTCGATCAACGCTCCTACTGCACCCATATGACAATCGAATGCTCCAACGCCGATAATTACATCCGCCGGAATACCCAGTTTTTCGGCCCATTGTGCAGAAATGGTTCCCATCGCTTTGTCAGAAGTTTCTGTCTGTGAGAAAAGGCGGTCACGAATTCCTGTCAAAAGCGGATCAAGTTTGACAAAAAATTCCTCCGAAGGCAATCCGTCAAATTCATGATGCCATAACGCCTTATGCCCTGCCGCACAACGGGATCTGTGTATAGTCAAAGGATTTGTATTTCCTGTCAGTTCTGCCGAAATCCAGTCGCAATGTTCCACCCACGAGAATGCTGCTTCGCGCACCTTTTCATCCACTCGAAGTGTTCTCAGTATTTTGGACCAGAACCATTCAGAAGAATAAATTCCGCCCACATATTTTGTATAGTCGGTATCCCAATGATGCGCCAGATGGTTTATTTCCTCGGCCTCCGCGTTTGCCGTATGATCTTTCCAAAGAATAAACATTCCGTTCGGGTTTTCCGCGAATTCAGGAAGAAGCGCCAGCGGCGTTCCATTTTTATCCACAGCCACAGGTGTTGAACCGGTTGTATCAATAGAGATTCCGGTAATATTTTCGCGGATTTCAGGTCCTGCATTATTCAAAGCACCCGTCACGCAAGATTCCAAGCCTTCCAGATAATCCAGCGGGTGCTGTCTGAAACGGGAAACGGCCGGATCACAATATTTTCCTTCTTTCCACCTTTTGTATTCATGTACAGCAGTGCCAGCTGTTTCTCCTGTATGCGCATTTACGACCAGCGCCCGAACCGAATCGGTACCATAATCAATGCCTATCACGTACTTGTTCTTCATATGCGACACTGCTTAAATACTTAAAAGTTTAGGAAAATAAAAGTTTTGTAAAAACGGACGATAATCTCAGTTCCACGCACCGACAAGAGGTAAATCATTTATTAATTATCATTAATCGGTTTGTAAATGTAATATATTTTATTTATAGTGTATATATGACACAATTAAAAATATTATAATTATTTACTTGTAATCTTGAAATCTAAGAATGACTAAATTTTAACCGGTTTCATGGAATCGGGCATAAAATTCCAGAAAGCATGAAATTTCTCTTTGTATCGGATTGTATCCAGTTTATACAATGTCGCCTTTTTCGTTGTTGAATTATTATTTTTAAAACCCGTATCAATCAATAAACCGGTAGAAAGCAATTTTCGGCTAAAATTTCGCCTGTCGAGCGGTGTGTTGTAAATGGCTTCATACAATTTCTGCAACTGCGGAATTGTGAAAAGTTCAGGTAAAAGCTCGAAACCGATTGGATGCAATGCCGCTTTGTATCGCAGATGTTCAATGGCACGACTGACCATTTCATTATGGTCAAAAATTAAACCGGGGCGCTGGTCAAGGCTTATCCAGGATGCATTGTGATTTTTTACGGCTTCGGAGTCATGTTCTTCAATTTGTATCAAAGCAAAAAAAACAACTGAAACTGTTCGTTCAGCCGGATCGCGGTTTACTTTTCCAAATGTTTCAAGCTGCTCGACATAAATATTTTTCAGCCCCGTTAGGTCATAAATAATTCTCCCCGCCCCTACTTCCAGATCCTCATCTTCTCTCAAAAAACCGCCCATCAGCGACCATTTCCCCATTTCGGGTTCCAGATTTCGCTTCACCAGAAGTAATTTTATATCTTTTCCGTCAAAACCAAAAATGATACAATCAATAGCAAGCAAAATGCGCGAAGTGACGGGATACCTGTACATAAAAATTAAGCGTAATACTTCTTACTGATAGGGTGGGCAAAATACAACTATTCACTTGGTTAGTACTAAATTGTACAAAAATTTTAACATTATTAACTTATTGTTATTAAAAAACGAAAAAACATAGAGATTACTTAATTTTCAAGTGAAGTGCATGAGCAAATTTAGACTGATTTTTGTTAAAAATTTCTTACCTTAATCTTAAAAGGATTGAGGCATTGAAACCTATGAGCCAGTTGTATCTTACCTATTCCGATGAAAATATTCTTGAACTGATTGGTCAGGACGACGAACTTGCGTTTGGCGAGCTTTATGAACGTTATTTCAAGGTTTTGTTTAACTATGTATTTTCCAAGGTAGGAGATCAATTTTCAGCGCAGGAAATCGTTCAGGAACTGTTTGTAAATATCTGGCAGCAGCGTCAGAAAAACCAGATTCAGACTTGCCGGCCATTTTTATTTGCCGTCGCAAAAAAATCTGTGATAAATTTTTACAGAAAAGAATTCACCCGGAAACATCATTACAATCAATGGGAAATCCAGGCTTCAACTATTTCGGAGCTGACGGATCAGACAATACTTACGGCCGACCTGCAAAGCAAATATGAAAGGGCGCTGGAAATGTTGCCTGCAAAATGCCGGGAGGTTTTCATCCGCAGCCGTCAGGGACTTTCCAATCGCGAAATTGCCGCAGAATTGATCATTTCTGAAAAAACAGTAGAACAGCATATTACAAAAGCTCTCCGCATTTTAAGACAACATTTGAAGGAACATCTGGCCTACCTGATTATTTTTTATCAATTATTTTTGTAATCCGGATAAGGGTAATTTCTTTCGGACACGACTTTTATTCCAAATTAACATTTATTCAATTTCCGTTCAGACAGAACGTCCTTCCCATTTATGAAGTTTATTATCCCAGCTTTCCTTTCCGCATTTCTTTTTGTTAATCAGGTTAATGCTCAGAGTCCGGTTCGTTATAGTACGGCACAAGCGCATTCTCATAATGACTACGAACAAAATATTCCGTTCCTACGCGCATATTACCAACAATTCGGCTCAATAGAAGCTGACATTTTCCTGAAAAACGACAGCATTTTTGTAGCGCATGACCAAAAATATATCACATCAAAAAATACATTTCAAGCACTTTACCTGAAACCGATCCTCGATCAGATTGAAAAGAATAAAGGGAGCATATATCCTGATAAAAACCTGGGTTTGCAGTTATTGATCGATTTAAAAACGCCAGGAAAAGAAACCATTCCGGCACTTGTAAAAATATTAAAGCCGTATGAAAATATCTTTTATCCAAAAGGGCCAGTCAAAATTGTACTAAGCGGTGATGTTCCTCCGCCTCAGGAATTTAACCAATATCCGGATTATCTGTTTTTTGATGGAAGGCCGGATATTCAGTATACCAAAGCACAGCTCGAAAAAGTTGGTCTGATCAGTCAGGATTTTACAAAGTATACCAAATGGAACGGAAAAGGAATTTTAGTAAAAAGTGAGAAAAATGCCATTGATGCTGTAATCAAAAAAGTACATGATCAGGGCAAAAAAGTGCGTTTCTGGGCTACTCCTGATAATGTCAATGCCTGGAAAATGCTGATGAATATGGGACTTGATTATTTGAATACTGATAAAGTAGAGGAATTGGGCCCTTATCTGAGAAAACGTGTGGATGCGGAATATACCGCTGAAAAAGTCCAGTCACTTTACAAACCAACTTATCGCAATAATGACAAGGAATCCAAAGTCAAAAATATAATTTTATTAATAGGCGACGGCATGGGACTTGCGCAGATTTATTCTGGTGTTACAGCCAATCGCGGAGAACTTAACCTTACCAGATTTTTAAACATTGGTTTTTCCAAAACCAATGCTGCGGATAGTTATATCACTGATTCCGCTGCCGGCGCAACAGCTATGGCTACTGGTAAAAAAGCCAGAAACAGAGCTATTGGTGTTGATACCAACAATATTCCACTTCCCAACTTACCTGATAAAATCAAACCATTTGGTATCAAAACAGGTCTGATATCAGCAGGAAATATTGTAGATGCTACACCCGCCGCATTTTACGCACACCGGACTGACAGAGCGATGGAAGCTCAGATTGCACATGATTATTTGAAATCTCCCGTTGATATTTTAATCGGTGGCGGCGCTCCGCTTTTTGAAAAAGAAAAGGTCGCAGATTCACTTAAATTACAGGGAATCCAGTTTTCAAATCAGTGGAAAGATTTAAATACACTGAAAACGCCGTTTGTACTTCTGGATGATTCTAAAACAGTATCGATATTGAACGGACGTGGAAATTTCCTGACAGAAGCATTTAAAAGAACGCAGGAATCTCTGGCAAAAAATGAAAAAGGATTTTTCATTATGGCCGAAGGCGCGCAGATTGATTACGGCGGACATGCCAATAAAGTACCTTATGATGTTACTGAAATGCTGGATTTTGATCAGCTGATTGGAGAAGCATTGCGTTTTGCAGATAGTAATGGTGAAACACTTGTTATCGTTACCGCTGATCACGAAACCGGCGGTTTAACTTTACTGGATGGCGATCTGAAAAAAGGATATGTTGATGGTAATTTTAGTACCAATGATCATACTTCGGTAATGGTTCCGGTTTTCGCCTATGGCCCCCACTCTATGGATTTCAGAGGGGTTTATGAGAATACGGAGATTTATGAAAAGATATTGGGGATATTTAAAAAGTATGGGAAGAAGTAGTCAATTTTTTTTTAAAATTATTCAAATTCAGCATATTCCAGTTTTGGCACTTTAACATTTTCTAAAATAATAGTAACTTGAAGTGTTTAAACCATAACATCATGCAACACACATTTAAAATAAACACTGAAAATCTCAATGAAGACTTTATCAAAACGCTCCAAAGTGTCTTTGGTAAACAGGAAATCATAATTTTGGCTAACGATCAAAAATCGCAAAAACCAACAAATCAAAAAGAAATTTACAGAAAGTCTCTTGAAATAAGAGAAAGGTTTAAAAATATGAATGTTGACCCGAATCTGGATCTTTCTTCTTTGGCTGACGATATCAATTTGTGATTTATTTTGATGCCGATGTTCTGATTCACTTTCTGATTCCTTAAGATATATTGAAACATGAACTGGCCAATAATCTGTATCATATAGCTACTGAAAAGAATCAGTTTTTCGTTTCACTTTTATGTCTCCAGGAAACTGCTTTTGTTCTGCATAAGTTAGGGAAAAAGGCAGATGATATAGAAGCAATGCTATATAATTTCTTATCATTTCAGTTTGTACCTTATCAAGTTTCAGATTTGATTCGCGCCATTGATCTGGCAAAATTGATTGGATTCAATAATACGAATGATTGTATTCATCTTTCAATCGCCGAAACTCACTGCACTGAAATTTATACTTTTAATAAGTCAGATTTCAAGCGTCTCCAAAATTTGACCAAGTTGAAAATCACGTTATTATAGTTATCAATAAACAAATGGCCAGCTTTTGCAGGCCGGCTATTTGTTTATTGATAAAACACGTTACTTCAACTTATATACCACCCCATCTTTCATCACAAAAGTCACATTCATCATCACTGCCGGATCTTTTAGCGGATCTGAGTCTACGGCAATGATGTCAGCAAGTTTTCCTGCCTCCACCGAACCGATCTGATCTTTCATACTTAGTATCTCGGAATTCGTGCGTGTAGCAGCAAGCAACGCTTCTGCCATCGGCATTCCTGCTTCTGTCATGTAAACAAATTCTTTGGCGTTTTTTCCATGAACATAAACACCTGCGTCTGTTCCAAAACCTATTTTCACGCCAGCCTTATACGCTTTTGCAAAAGATTCCTGAATCATTTTTCCCGTTTCAAGTGCTTTTGGGACAACAAGCGGATGATAATACCCAGGAATTTTGGCAGAGTCCGAAGCAGTCTTTCCGGCAATAATCGTCGGAACCAGATATGCGCCTTTTTCCTTGAAAAGTTTGATACATTCATCATCCAGGAATGAACCGTGCTCGATCGTTGTAACGCCGGCACGAAGTGCGCGTTTCATACCTTCGGCTCCATGGGCATGCGCTGCCACTTTCAGTCCGTAATCATTCGCAGTTTCAATTAAAGCTTTTAATTCATCAGGTTGAAATTGTGGCCCCTTTCCATTTTTAGCGATACTTAACACACCGCCTGTTGCTGTGATTTTGATCCAGTCAACGCCATCTTTATAACGTTGGCGAATGGCCTGACGTGCTTCATCCGGACTGTTAATAACGCCATCCAGCGCAGCAGGAGGCAATTGTAATTCCGGTTTGATACCATTTGAAGGATCGCCGTGACCACCTGTGGTTGCAATCGTTTTTCCGGATGTCAGTATTCTCGGACCTACAACAACACCTCTGTTGATCGCATTACGCAAAGCAATATTGGCACCGCTTCCACCTAAATCTCTAACGGTTGTAAAACCTGCCATCAAAGTGGTTACTCCATTTTTCTGCGCATCAAATGCAACGTCAGCCATGTTTTGCTGAATTCTTTTTTGAAACTGATCCTTGCTCGTTTCACCTTCCAGATGGACGTGCATATCAATCAGCCCGGGCAAAACAGTTTTACTTTTCAGGTCAATCACTTTATCGGCTGAAAGTGCTGCCGAATATCCATTTTCAACGGAAATAATTTTATTTTTTTCAACAATAACGGTAACAGAAGGTCTCAACGAGCCATTGGTACCATCAAACAAATTGCCGCAATAAATCACAGTGCGCTGGGCAAAAACACTGCTGACCGAAAAAACTGCAAGAAAAGTTAGGTAGATAAATTTCATAATAAGATGTTTTTGAGAAGTAATTGAGGTATTCCATTACTTGTAAATAACTGAAAGTAAGGTTTATAAACATACCGATTGGCAGGCTTTAATCAAAATTTAAAATGACCTCAAAAGTTTTTAAAAATATTTTCAAACCGACTAAGGGTAAGGCTGTTTTCATACGACTTGGTTTTAAATTGATAACTAAAACCCTGTATGAATCAACCTGTACCGTCTGCTTTCCTGTTGGAGAAATACCTTAATGATCAATGCACTGCTCAGGAAAAAGAAGTGGTAGAAAAATGGTATGCGTCAATAAATGGCAAAACGGATTATCTGGATTCGCTGTCTGAAAGTGAACAAATCCGTTTGCAGAAAGAAACCTTTGACTACATCAAAACGCAGATAGAAAAGAAGGAAACCAGGACAAAGACTTTCTCTCCTGCTTTCATCTGGTTAAGCGGAATTGCGGCTTCATTATTGATCGGATTAGGATTTTATTTTCTTAATCAGCGTTCAGAAAATATTTCTCCGATTGCGGCTTCAAATATCCAGAAAGAAGTCATTTCGGATACAATTTATTTTCAGAACAATGAGCCGCGGATGGTTATGCACAAACTTCCGGATGGAAGTTCAGTATGGATGCATGCAGATGCCGCAATTTCCTACCCAAAAAAATTCCAGAATGATAAAAGAACCGTAACGTTTAGCGGTGAAGGTTTTTTTGATATCGCCCATGACAAAACCCGGCCATTCCTGATTCAGAGCGGCGAGGTAAAAATTAAAGTATTAGGTACGCGCTTCAACGTAAAGGCACGCGAAAAACAGAAAATGCTTGAAGTATCGGTTGTTTCCGGTAGCGTTTCAGTAACCGCGCCAGGCGAAAAAAACACACAGGAAGTAATTCTGAAGCCTCAGCAAAAAGCATTTTTCGAGCCAAAGTCAAAACGACTAACATTTTTTGAAATACCAAGTCAGACTAAAAAAGAAATATTTGAACCGGTCACGATTGTATTTGAAGAAACACGGCTCACCTCTGTCATTCAGCAATTGGAGCAGCGTTTTGAGACACACATTCTTCTTGTAAATCCGGCCATGTATAACTGCAAATTAACCGCAGACTTTGAACAACAATCATTACCGGTAATCCTGGAAATGCTTTGTACTTCTCTGGAAGCGAGTTATTCAATGTCGGAGAATACCATTTTGATTGACGGAAATGCTTGTAAATAAAATAAATAACCCGCTTACTTAACCCAAACCACCGACCTCATGAAAAAAGACTTTACTATTCCGCCCTGACTTTGCAAGCATAAAAAAGGCCGGATGTGTACCACCACACCCGGCCCTAAATTGCTTATTTCCCCAATGATTTCTCATATCACGTACCACCGTGAGAAGGGAAATGAAATGTCCAATAGTTCCAACAATCAGACAATCAAAATTATGCAAAAATCAGTACGTAACAAGCCGATCAACTGGCAAAAACTTATGCGCATCGGATTGCTTCAATGGATCATGGCCGCTTTACTTGCCAGCTCCGGCTACGCAAGGGAAAGTTCGGCGCAGTCTATCCTGAGTAAGGATATGACGCTGCGGTTAGACAACGTTACGCTTAAAGAGGCGTTGGGACAAATTCAGAAAAAAACGGACGTAAAATTTGTTTATAGCAGCCGCGTTTCTCTGCAAAGTAAGATCAAACTTAACGTAGAACATCAAAAACTTTCGAATGTTCTGGATCAGCTGCTGACTCCGCGCGGAATAAGCTATAAGGTTATTAATGAGCAAATTGTGTTGGCAAGTACGCAGAACCGGTCTACATTTCAATTACCTGAAATAGAGGCAAAAATACGGAATTTAACTGCACCGGCTGAAATCACAATCAAAGGAAAAGTACTTTCTGCTGATAACAATGAACCCCTTCCGGGCGTTAGTGTCGTGATAAAAGGAACACAGCGTGGTACTTCAACAGATGCAGTTGGCGCGTATGAAATTGCAGTTCCAAACGGTGATGCTTCACTTATTTTCAGTTTTGTGGGTTATCAGAGTCAGGAAGTTGTGGTGGGAAGTAAATCATCCATCAATATTTCTCTTTCTGTTGATACCAAATCCTTGGATGAGCTTGTAGTCATTGGTTACGGTACGGCAAAGAAAAGTGATTTATCAGCGGCAGTATCTTCTGTGCCGGATATGGCTCAGATCAAAAACCGTCCGGTACTGGATGTGGGTAACATGATTCAGGGTAAAGTTCCAGGTGTAACAGCCGTAAGTAATGGCGGTCACCCGGATCAAACGCCAAGCATCACGATTCGCGGTACCGGATCACGCAGTGGGGAAAGCGTTTTGTACGTTGTTGATGGTGTACCAAATGCACCTTACAACCCTTCTGATATTGAATCAATTACCATTCTGAAAGATGCTGCATCAGCGGCTATTTACGGTGCATTTTCCGGTTCTGCCGGTGTTATTCTGATCACGACCAGACAGGCAACTGCTGGTAAACCTAGTATTGAATATTCAGGATTTCGCGGAATTAAACAGGCCTGGAAACTGCCAAATTCTTTAACAGCCGATAAAGAAGCTTACGTTTCAAACCTTGCTTTTACAAACGCCGGTCTGGCGCCACTTGATGGATGGGATGCTACAAAAAATCCTTACGCACAGGTTACACGTACCAACTGGATTGACGAAATTTTCAGAACCGGAATTGTTCAGAGACATAATATCAGCATCAATGCAGGTACCGATAAATTCTCTACGCTTTTCCAGGGTCGTTACGAAAAAAATGAGGGAACACTTTTAAATACTTACAGCCAGAATATTTCTCTTCGTTTCAATTCTGTATATAAATTCACAGATAATCTGAAATTCCGTCAGGAAGTTTTCTGGAATAACAGCGATAGTCGTGGAACTGAAACCAGCAGCGGATATAGCGGAACAATTCTTTCGGCTATGTATATGCCACGTTCTGCAACGGTTTATTATGATGATGGTTCATTTGGTGGCGTAGGTCCGAGAGATTCACAATATCTTGGTATTCATGGAGATGCGATCAATCCGGTTGCTACTTTGTTAAAAAACAAACCTTACAATAAAGGCAACGATCTTCAATCCGTTTCTGAATTTTCTTATTCCAATATCATTCCCGGATTATCATTTCTGACAAGATTTTCATACCGTCAGCATGGTTCTCTTTACAAAAATTTCACTCCGAAAAGAACCGAGCCGGGTAAGCCTAATAACCAAAATACTCTGACTTATTCGACAGATAAGTCCTACAACTGGATATGGGAAAATACTGCTAACTATGCCAGAGTTTTTGGTAAACATAACATCGGAGCAATGCTTTCCACTACCTCTCAGGAAAGCGGAGCAAAAGGTTTCAGTGCTACGGCCAGAGATCTTAGCGATGAGGAAGACTGGGCGC
The DNA here is from genome assembly GCF_015221875.1 of Dyadobacter subterraneus. NCBI lineage: Bacteria > Pseudomonadati > Bacteroidota > Cytophagia > Cytophagales > Spirosomataceae > Dyadobacter > Dyadobacter subterraneus. The sequence goes on along the minus strand of NZ_JACYGY010000001.1, from coordinate 1,198,312 downwards.
AATTTTTCATTAACGCCAGTACTTTCACTTCCGACAGACCTACGGATTACGACTGGAAAGACCGTAACGTTTCTTATGTTGGACGACTTTCTTACAGCTGGGCTGACCGTTATTTCCTGACAGGAAGTTACCGTTACGATATAGCCGGACGTTTGGCGGAAGGTTACCGTGGAAAAGGTTTTCCTGCTGCAACGGCCGCATGGAAAATAAGCTCGGAACCTTTCTTTAATGTACCTGCTGTTGATCTTTTGAAAATCAGAGCGAGCTGGGGACGTATTGGAAATATCGGATCTGTTGGCCGTTACTATGGCTACTCTACCCTGACTTCGGATTATACATATCAGGTTGGCGATGGCGGAGTTTATTCGAGAGCCCTGTATGTTTCTGCACTAAAAAACCCGAAACTTTCATGGGAAACTTCGCAGCAAACAGATATCGGCATTGACGTTTCTTTGTTGAAACAAAAATTAACACTTTCTGCTGACTATTTTGACAAGTTAACATACAACCTGATCAAACAGCAGGATACCGACTGGACCAACACTTACGGTTATGGTGCTCCTTATATAAACCAGGGAAAGATCAGCAATAAAGGTTTTGAATTTGTTGCTTCATGGAAAGACAAGGCAGGCGAACTTGGATATGAGATCAGCGGTAATGTTGCAACACTAAAAAACAGAGTGAAATATATTGACGAAAATCCAAATTCAGTTTGGGTGCATTCTGATGCATGGAGAGGTACGATTTCGCCATATCGCTCAACTGTGGGACAACCTTATTATTCCTACTGGTTGGTAAAAACAGATGGAATTTTCCAGTCGGATGAAGCGGCGAACAGCTATACCTTAAACGGAACAAAAATTCAGCCAAACGCAAAAGCAGGAGATTTGAAATTTGTTGATTTGAACGGCGACGGAAAAATTGATGACAGCGACAGATCTTACATGGGCAGCGCATTTCCAAAAATCACTTACGGTTTTACAACAAATCTTAACTGGAAATCATTTGACCTGAGCATGTTCTGGCAAGGTGTTGGAGGTGTCAAACTTTTCAACGCCTTCAAAGAATCTACATTGAACGCATCAGAACAAGGTTACAACCGTTGGGATAAAATCCTGGATGCATGGTCGCCCACTAATACGGGTTCAAACATTCCAAAGATCAATGCAAGTGATGCTAATAAAAACTTCCAGACTGCTTCTGACTGGTATCTTGAAAGCGGAAATTATGTTCGTTTGAAAAGTTTGGTTATCGGTTACACCGTACCAAAATTTGTTAAAGGTGCCAATCTTCGTATTTATTTAAGCGGCGACAATTTGCTGACATTCACAAAATATTCAGGTATGGATCCGGAAGTTGGAGGTATCGGTCTGGATGGCGGACAATTCCCGGTTTCCCGTGTGTACTCAGCAGGTTTAAAGCTTAAATTCTAACATTCCGAAAATCATGAAACTATATATAAAACATTCAATTTTATCAGGTATGGCAATTATGCTAAGCCTGACTGCATGTGATGAAAGTTGGGTAGATACCAAGCCAAACGGAGAGTCAACTACTGCTTATTTCTGGGATAGCGAGGACGATGTGATCAAAGGTGTGGCTTCCATGTATGTGGCCATGCGTGATGAAGCTACCTGGGGCCGCGACCTTTTCTGGGTTCAAAATGCGAGTGACGATTTGATCGTTGGAAGATCAAAAGCCGATGGAGAAAACATCAAAAACTTTATTCCATCTGGTAATGAAGGCTATTTGACAGGCGGTTGGAATGATTTGTATTCGATGATGAATAAAGCAAACCAAACGATTGAAGGTGTGCAAAAAGCTACGAATGTAAGTGATGCTATCAGAAACCGTTCTCTTGGTGAAGCCTATTTCATACGTGCTTTTTCTCATTTCTGGCTTGCTTATTTGTGGGGACACAAAGATCAGGGCGTTCCTTACGATGGAATTGAAAATGCAGAATTCGGTTACAGAATTCCGCCTCAGCTTCCTTCTGTAACCGATAACTACGCTCAAATTATCAGCGATTTACAAAAGGCAGCCGATCTTCTTCCTTTGTTCCAGACTTACGGAGCGGCCGATCAGGGAAGAGCACATAAGGCTGCGGCATGGGGTTATATGGTTAAAACATATGCTTACTGGGCGCAATACGACAATACCAAATGGGCAGCAATTCCTGAAATTGCAGATAAAATTAAAAATGAAGGCGGTCGCGCACTTATGACCGGACAAGGCAGCAGTCTTGCCAATTACAAATCGGTTTTTAAGGCAGCCAATAACTGGGGAACGGAATACATCTGGTCTGTAACTTCGGGTGTTCAGGGTGGCTCTGAATTTCCAGGTGTAATTTTGGAAAACAAAGGCTGGGGAATTTATAACGGCTGGGGTTATTTCCAGCCAACTGCTGAGCTCTATGATGAATATGAAGCAAACGACCCGCGCCGTGAAGCAACGATTTTGAAGTTTGGTGACAAATTCACTTTCTTCGGTGTTGAGCGTTCTTATTTTTCAACCAATAGTTTATCAGGCTTCCAGATCAATAAGTATATGGATCCTTACAGCAATGGGACAAACCAGGATCCGGGAACAAATACGCAGATCAACCAGAATGGCGACTACCCTACTACAACGTTGAATTTGCCTTTGATGCGTTATGCAGAAATTTTACTTTTCAAAGCAGAAGCACTCATTCAACAAGGTAAAAACACTGAGGCTGCCGCGCCATTGAACGAAGTGCGTGCCCGTGTGGGACTTGCTCCAATTACTGCCCCGACACTTGCTAACCTGAAACATGAACGCCGCGTAGAATTGGGTTGTGAATGGACGGACCGTCTGGCGGATTTAAAACGTTGGGGTGATTATGATAAAATCAACGCACCGCTTCACGGCCGCATTCATGCAAACAAAACGGACCCTGCTTCCACTTATACAGTTCAGCAGGTTTGGCCGGCAAGAAAATTTACCGCTGCAAAATTAGCATGGCCGATCAGTCCAAATGAAATTGCAAGAAGTAACGGCGCTTACAAACAAACACCCGGCTGGTAATATTTCAGTTTAAAAATAAAAGTATGCAGGGCGCTGGATGTAAATCCGGCGCCCTGTTTTCTTTTGAGACATACAGAAATAACACAACTCATAGATTCAATAAAATTTTTATTTTTAAAACTAATTATAGTCTTAATTGTAATAAAAAACGATTTAGCATGGATTATTATGCCATCGTGACCTCAATCCTGTTTCTTAATAAAATCATAACATTATAAATGCGATAATAACTTTGGTGTAAAATACCTTTGAACTGTAAATGTCAGGGACGTCAGGAAGAATTGAGTTCCAGCTTAACTTTTTCTCCGTTTGACAAGTTCTTAACATTCCAAAAAGAGAACAAAACATAGTGCACAAATTCCTTCCGTCTAATAATTCAACAAGAAAACTAATTAGTTTTATTCAAAGAAAAATTAATACTTTTAGCGACTGTTTTCTTCCGGATTATTCAAGAAAAGAGATTGAGCACGATTACTTTTGTCTAACAGAATATGGATTCTTTATATACCAAACCTGACTCAGCACAAGACAAAAGTGAAAACAGAATTGCTTTTGAAATGCTGTTCAACAGAAATTATTCCAACCTTGTCTACTTTTCCTTTAACATCGTTAAAGATAAAGGCGAGGCAGAAGATATAGCTCAGGACGCATTTGTAACATACTGGAACCGGAAAGAAGAAGTTGCCGAAGATGACAATGCAATCAAAAGTTTTCTTTACACCACCGTTAAAAATGCCAGTCTAAATTTGTTGAGGCATCAAAAAGTTGTCGAAAAATTCACACTGAATCTTCCTGAGCTTGTTGACGATAAAAACATAATCAACTCCATTATTCAGTCTGAGGTATACTCGAAAATTCATCATGCCATTGAATCCCTTCCGCCGGCATGTCAGCAAATTGCAAGAATGAGTTATCTGGATGATAAGAAGAATAATGAAATCGCGGAAGAACTGGGGATATCTGTCAATACTGTAAAGACACAAAAACAACGGGCGATGCAGCTTTTGCGTCCACAATTTACAGCTGAAATTTTTAGTGTTCTCCTGCTGATCTTTTTAAATTAATCCAGTCAAAATTTTCTTCCAACATTTTTTCAACTCCGGAACAACAGATAATCCTGTTACTTTCTGGGAGTTACGAATTAATTTAATCTAAATTTTTCTTCAAATAAAAATATTTTTCAAAAACCTTTCACCCCAAATTTATTTCTGCGTGTCTTACTAATAAAGAACATAAGCCCGGAATGAAAGCACCTTTTGAAATCGCAGATTTAATTTTCAAATATCTTAATGGAAACCTTTCCAAAGAGGAAAATAAGGTATTACAGGATTGGCTAAACGAAGATATCGCGAATCAGATTTTACTTAATGAATTGCAGAATAAAGACAAAATGGAAGAAGGTCTGCAATTTTTTGAATCGATTGATCAAAATGCTGCCTGGGAAAATATCAACCAGCAAATTGACAGTCCAGTCATTCATCGTTCATTCTGGTCGTATAAAAAGTTCTTCAAATATGCGGCGGCTATTTTGATCACCGGTATTGTTGGTTATGCTTTTTTACACAAAAAGGGAAATCAAACTGCGACTATTGCCAAAACCAAAAAACCTCAAATTTTAAAAAATGACGTGCTTCCCGGAGGAAATAAGGCCACGCTCACCTTGGGCGATGGCAGTGTGATCACACTGGAAGACATGGAAAATGGCACTTTCAAGAAGGAGAATGGCGTAAAAATCAGCAAAAAAGAGGGTCAGCTGGTTTACGAAATCCTTCCAACAGAAAATAGCAGCATCGTCACATACAACACAATAAATACCCCGACGGGTGGCCAATACGAGATTTCGCTCCCCGATGGCAGCAAAGTATGGCTCAACTCAAAATCTTCCTTACACTTCCCAACGGCATTTTCGGGCAAAGAGCGGAAGGTTGAATTAACCGGCGAAGGATATTTTGAAGTCAGCAAAAATAAAGAAAAGCCATTCGTAGTAGAAGCCGGAAAAACGCATGTTGAAGTTTTGGGAACGCACTTTAATATCATGGCTTACGACAATGAAGCCGTTTCCAAAACCACATTGCTGGAAGGCTCGGTAAAAGTAGGAAACGGAGAAAATAAAAAACTGCTGAATCCTGGTCAACAGGCGGTGATTGGATCACAGATTCGTGTACGGACGGCTGATACGGACGAAGCAGTAGCGTGGAAAGAAGGTTATTTCCAGTTTGATAACGAAGATCTGACAACCATTATGCGACAGTTGAAAAGATGGTATGACGTGGACGTCGTGAATGAACAACAGATTCCTAACAAACATTTTACCGCGATGATATCACGAAACACCACCTTGTCAAAAGTGTTGAAAATGCTTGAAATGTCGGGAGAATTAAAATTTGAGATAGAAGACAAAAAAGTAACAATAAGGGAAAAATAATCAGAAGATATAGTAATGCTGGAAAACCGATAGCCGGCCAGGGCTACCGGTCAGAAAGGATTATTAAACAAGTGTACAGTGCGAACCATAAACTTTCAAAATCCAAACATCGTAAAACTATGAAATTAAAGCTACTCTTCAAAAGTAGTAGACGTATCGGCCTTATTCCATCCAAAATCCTGTTCATGATGAAATTAAGCGCTTTCCTACTAGCCGTTGCCTGTATGCAGGTGAGTGCGGCCGCCGTTTCTCAAAAAATCTCAGTTTCCGTAGAAAACGCTCCGCTGGAAAATGTGATCAAAATTATCCAGAAAAGAAGTGGTTATCAGTTCATTTTTAATAACGAACTGTTGAAAAAAGCCAAACCTGTTACAATGAATATTTCGGGCGGTTCGCTTGAACAGGTTTTAGAACAATGTTTCAATAATCAGCCGCTGACTTACAGTTTGATGGAGCGGACTATTGTGGTAAAACCAAAAATTCCAGAGGTAAAAACCCAGATCATTCCGGTTCCGGCGCCCCTAATCGACATCAGCGGAAAAGTTTCTGATGAAAAAGGCGGTGGATTGCCCGGCGTTAGTATCATCGTAAAAGGTACACAACGCGGAACGACCACAGACGGTGAAGGACAATTTAAACTGGATCTGACTGAAAGCGATAAGGACGGAGTTCTGATTTTCAGTTTTGTCGGCTACGTCACAAAAGAACTGCCAATTGGAACAAGAACAACTTTCAATATTTCTCTTGATGCCGATACCAAAGCATTGGAAGAACTGGTTGTTGTAGGTTATGGAACGCAGAAAAAAATGAACCTTACTGGCGCCGTTGACCAGGTTACAAGCAAAGTTCTTGAAAACCGTTCACTTCCAAATCTTGCGCAAGGTTTACAAGGTGTTATCCCAAACCTTAACCTGACCATGGGGGACGGAAAACCGACGCAATCGCCTGCTTACAACATTCGTGGAGCAACTTCGATCGGCCAGGGTGGAAATGCGCTGGTTTTGATTGATGGTGTTGAAGGTGATCCAAGCCGTATCAATCCAAATGATGTTGCCAGCGTTTCCGTTTTGAAAGATGCGGCATCAGCTGCGATTTATGGTGCGAGAGGAGCTTTTGGTGTGGTTTTGATTACCACAAAAACGCCGCAGAAAGATAAAACTACGGTTAGCTATTCGCTTAACCATTCCATCAAAAGTCCAATTGCTGTTCCGGATTTCGTGACTGACGGGTACACTTTTGCCAAAATGTTTAACGAAGGATGGAGCGCATGGAATGACTATTCCCAAACCCCTCAGAACGTCAACAAAACAGTTAAATTCTCTCCGGCATATCTGGCAGAATTTGAAAAACGTTCGAAAGATCCGAGTCTTCCAAAAACGGTTGTTGATCCTGTTACCGGTGAATATGTGTACTATGAAAACATGGACTGGTATAAAGAATTATACAAAAAAACGACCACTGCAACAGAACATAACTTATCCGTTTCCGGAGGCAGCGGCAAGGCAGATTTTCTTGTAACAGGTCGTTATTTCGGTCAGGATGGACTTTTTAAGTACAATTCTGATGATTACAAAATCATGAGTTTACGTGTAAAAGGATCTGTTCAGCTTTATCCATGGCTGAACGTAGCCAACAACGCAGATTTTTCTTCCATGAAATATCACAATCCGCTCAACGTAGGTGAAGGTGGTTCGATATGGAGAAATATTTCAGATGAAGGGCACACCATGGCTCCAATGTTTAACCCGGACGGAACGTTAACCTACTCCGCAGCATACACGGTTGGTGATTTTTATTATGGCAAAAACGGAATTAACACCGACAAGCGTGTTTTCAGAAACACGACCAGTTTTTCCTCTCAGTTCTTCCACGACATTTTAAGAATCAAAGGAAATTTCACTTACCAGAATACAGACAATAACGATTATCGTACGCGGGTTCCGGTTCCTTACAGCCGCAAACCGGGCGTGATTGAATATGTGGGAACAAATTATAACGATCTTCAAAACCTGCTTCGCAATACGCAGTATACCGCTACCAACATCTACGGTGAATTTGAACCGAAAGTTGGTGCAAATCATTATTTCAAAGTATTGGCAGGTTTCAACCAGGAGACGTCACTTTACAAAGAACTTCAGGTCGTTCGTAACGGATTGATTTATGAAGGTGCAAATGACATCAATCTTGCGCTTGGACAAACCATTACAACCGGTGGCGGATATGACAAATGGGCTATTGCCGGTGGTTTTTACCGTGTCAATTATTCATTCAAAGAAAGATATCTGGTAGAATTTAACGGTCGTTATGACGGATCTTCTAAATTCCCGACCAACCAGCGTTTTGCATTTTTCCCATCGGTTTCTGCGGGATGGAGAATTTCTAATGAGCCATTCTGGAAAGTGTCTCCAAAGGTAATTTCCGAGTTGAAATTGAGAGGTTCGTACGGTTCGCTTGGTAATGGAAATATCAATTCTTACAGCTTCCAGGAAAAATTCGCGATCAAGCAGTCAGGAAGAATCCTGAATGGCGTTCGTCCGCAGCAAACCGGGCAGCCAACAGTATTGCCAAACGGATTGACATGGGAAACTTCAAGTACCGCTGATTTCGGTGTGGATGTTTCGATGCTTGCCAATCGTTTGACATTAAATGCGGACGCTTATCAAAGAAAAACAACAGGCATGTTTACAACAGGTATGACTTTGCCAGCCGTTTTTGGTACTGATGTTCCAAAAGGAAATTATGCTGATTTGACAACAAAAGGCTGGGAAGCGGCAATCACATGGCGGGATCAGTTTACAGTTGGATCAAAACCCCTAAACTATTCGATCCGCCTTACAGTGGCAGATTACACAGCAAAAATTGATAAGTATAACAACCCTGACAAAAAGCTGTCCGATTATTACGAAGGCCAGAAACTGGGTGAAATCTGGGGATTTGTGAATGATGGTTATTTCAAATCTGCTGATGACGTTACCAATTCTGCCAAACAAATTTTGTACAAAGCATCCACAACGGGAAAATTGCTTCCGGGTGATATCAAGTTTAAAGATCTGAACGGTGACGGCGTGATTGACATTGGCGATAACACAGTTGCCAAACCGGGTGACAGAAAAATCATTGGAAATTCTCTTCCGCGTTACACCTACGGCGTAACACTTGGTGCTGACTGGAACAATTTCTTCATCTCGGCATTTTTCCAGGGCGTTGCAAAGCAAGACTGGTTTCCAGGACCGGAAGCAGCGATTTTCTGGGGACAATATAACCGTCCGTACAATAAAGTACCGGAATGGCAATTGGGCAATATCTGGTCTGAGGAAAATCCGGATGCTTACCTGCCACGCTACCGCGGATATGTTGCACAAGGTTCAGGCGAGCTTTCTCAAAATCAGACAAAATATTTGCAAAATGTGGCTTACGTCCGTCTGAAAAACTTGCAGATCGGATACAATCTTCCGCATACTTTGACAAATAAATTGAAAATGGCAAGTGCACGTGTATACCTGTCGGGCGACAATGTTTTCACTTATTCTCCAATGTATAAGATCACAAAGGATATCGATGTGGAAAATATCGGAAGATCAGATGCTGTTTTGAATCCGACAGACGATCCATCAAAACCTAATAATGGTAACAGTGGTAATGCAAACAATTACCCGATACTAAAAGGCTTCACCATGGGATTGTCGGTGACTTTCTAATCTATGAAATCTTATTTTTTAGAAGAAAAAATAAATCAAATACTCATGAAATTTAAATTTATAGGACTGTTATTTCTGATCGGCCTTTTGGCTGGCGGATGTCAGGAACTTGATCAGGTTCCGCAGTCTACTGCCGATAACAATGCCGTTTTTAACAGCGAAAAAGGACTTGATCTGTATGCAAATTCCTTTTATGATATTCTGCCGACTGGTAATGATATCATCCGTTCCGACGAAATGAGTGATTTTGGAGCGCGTTCCTCTGTCCCTGATTTCTTGCGTGACGGTGCTTTTGGCCCTCGCCAAAGTTCAGGCTGGGATTGGAAACCACTTCGGAATATCAATTATTTCATCGAAAATAATAACCGTGCAACAGTTCCCGCTGATACCCGGAAACATTACACGGCGCTTGCCCGTCTTTTCAGAGCGATATTTTATTTTGAAAAAGTAAAACGCTTTGGCGATGTGCCCTGGATCAATAAAGCTGCAACAGTCGACGATCCAACTCTTTTCAACGGACGTGATCCGCGTACGATGGTAATGGATTCAGTTTTGGCAGATTTAAATTATGCCTGCGAAAATATTCGCACTACTACCGATAATACCAGAAGTTTGATCACCAAGTCAGTTGCTTATGGCTACAAATCAAGAATCTGTCTTTTTGAAGGTACTTTCAGAAAATACCAGACGACTTACAACTTGCAGTCGAGCGTAGAAAAATGGTTAAACGAATCTATTTCCGCTTCTGAAAAAGTGATTAAAGAAGGCGGCTTCTCTTTGAATGAAACCGGTGGAAATGAGAAATCTTATCGTCAGGTTTTCATTAACAATACGCCGGTAACCAATGAAGTGATGCTTTCCTATGTTTGCGATCCTGCGCTGAGTGTGTATAACGATGCCAACTGGTGGTGGACAAGTTCAACTTATGGAGCAAGATTAAGTTTCACACGCACTTTTGTGAATACATACCTGAATATAGACGGAACGCCTTTTACTGACAAAGCTGGTCACGAAACTATGACTTTTGCGCAGGAAGTTAAAGGCCGAGATAAAAGATTGCAGCAAACGATTCGTATGGGAAACTACAAAAGAATTAATGGCGGAAAAGAAGAAGCTGCGCCTCCTGTTTTCTCTTATACTTACACCGGTTACCAGCCAATTAAATGGACTTTGGATGATACATATTATGATGGCGGAACAAGAAATATCAATTCCATTTCCACGATGCGTTATGCTGAAATTTTGCTGAATTATGCGGAAGCAAAAGCGGAATTGAATAAATTGACTGATGCGGATTGGGCATTAACTGTGGGCGCAATTCGTAAAAGAGCAGGTATCACTGGCGGACTTTCTGCTGTACCAGCCGTAGTTGATCCCTACCTGCAAGCGAATTATTTCCCTGGCATTTCGGATCCGGCCATTCTTGAGATCCGTCGCGAAAGAGGAACTGAGTTGTGTCTTGAAGGTTTCCGTTTTTATGATATCGTTCGCTGGAAACGCGGTTCGTTGATGGAGCAAAAATGGAATGGATTTTACGTTCCGGCTTTGAACACGCCGATGGATCTTAATGAAGATGGTGTGATGGATGTGGCTTTTGTAAAAGGAACGCCTGCATCTCCGGTTGCCGGGGTGACTTATATCAATGTGGCTGAAACAATCAGCGCAGGTCCAAATCCACAGCGTCTTTCCAACGATACTTCGGGAGAAATTACCTGGCTGACTACCGTACCACGCAAATGGGAAGAAAAACATTACCTCTACCCTATTCCTGAAACAGACAGATTGTTCAATCCTAAACTGGGACAAAATCCGGGATGGTAATTGGCCGTCGGCTTTCGGCGGTCGGCTATCAGATCCGGGTTGATATAGATTCTATCCCTTTCCTGAACTGACGGCCGATAGCCGAAAGCCGAAGTAAATTTGGCGGTCGGCTGTCAGATTTTGGATTGAGATAGATTCTATCCCTTTCCAGAAACTGACGGCCGATAGCCGAAAGCCGAAGTAAATTTGGCGGTCGGCTATCAGATTTTGGATTGAGATAGATTCTATCCCTTTCCTGAACTGACGGCCGATAGCCGAAAGCCGAAGTAAAAATTAACCTCCATAGAGTAAGGAGCTGGTTGTTTTTTCTCTTTACGCTATGTTTATTTCAACTAAATTCTATTTCCAATTCTTAATTCTTTTCAAATGAAAAAATCACTTGTGATCCTGACAGCCGTTTTGTTGCTGTCGACAGCAGGTTTTGCACAAAAAACTTCCACGATTAATATTGCTTCATATAACCTTCGTTATGACAATAAAGGCGACGGCATTAACGCCTGGCCGAACCGCAAGGAAATGGTAAAAGGATTGGTTCGTTTTCATGAATTTGACATTTTTGGAACGCAGGAAGTACTGATCAATCAGCTTCGCGATGTAGCCGAACTGACCGAATTTGCATTTCTTGGAAAAGGTCGTGATGATGGAAAAGAAGGTGGGGAACATTCTGCTATTTTCTACAAAAAAGACCGTTTCAAAGTTTTAAAAAATGGTGATTTCTGGCTTAGCGAAACACCAGACGTACCTGGAAAAGGCTGGGATGCTACCTGCTGCAACCGGATTTGTTCATGGGCTAAATTCCAGGATTTGAACACGAAAAAAGAATTCTATTTTTTCAACGTTCACTTTGATCATCAGGGCGTAGAGGCGCGCCGCCAGTCAGGCAATTTGATGGTAAAAAAGATGAAGGAAATCGCAGGAAATTCGCCGACTATTCTAACGGGCGACTTCAACTCAACGCCTGAAACTGAACAGATCAAAACGATACAAACGCTTTTGAGCGATTCTCACGAAATAACAGAACAACCAAAATACGGTCCGGAAGGAACATTTAACAGCTTCAAATTTGATGCACCTATGCAGAATCGTATCGATTATATTTTTGTAAGCAAACCAATCAAAGTTTTGAAATACGGTGTTTTGACTGATGCAAAAGACCAACGTTATCCATCTGATCACCAGCCGGTAGTAATTAAAGCGGTTATCAATTAATCAGCTAATTTTTCAAAAGATAAAACTGCTATTGTTTTCCTTTTCAGGAAACGGTAGCAGTTTTTTACTTTATCAACATTACATCTCCTACCTTAACAACTTGTAAATCAGTTAAATTTTCAAAATAATTTATTTTAATTTTCTGTTATCAAAATTCAATAACACCTTCAATTCCTTAATCTTAAATCAACAGGGGTTCATTGATTTTAGCCGAATTTTGCAGCATTCTCATTGACGGGCAGCCATGTTCCCGGGAATACTGAATGGATATGAACGCGAGGTATACTAACTTTTCAGACTCAGATCTTCTTGAAATTATTCGTACGGATGCTGACCGGAAAGCGTTTGAGGAATTTTACACCCGCTACTTTTCGCAGTTGTTCAACTATGTGTATTCAAGGGTTAACGACCGCTTCACGTCTCAGGAAATTGTGCAGGAATTGTTTGTCAGTATCTGGCAAAAACGCTCGGTTTTAGTCATTCAGGATTGCAAATCTTATTTATTTTCTGCGGCAAAAAAACTGATCATTACGCATTACCGGGCCGAAATGTCGCGGCAAAACCGGAATACTATTTGGGAATCAACAAGGGAAAGTTCTGCCGAAACTACCTATCAGGACACGCTCGCCATCGACCTGCAACATCGATATCATGAAGCACTGCATTTGCTTCCTGAAAAATGCCGGCAAGTTTTTACCATGAGCCGTCAGGGACTTTCCAACCGTGATGTTGCGCTTGAACTTAACATTTCAGAAAAAACGGTAGAACAGCATATTACCAAAGCACTGCGGATTTTGAAAGAATATCTGAAAGAGCATTTGGCCTACACACTTATCCTGATCAATTTATTTCAATAATTTTTTCCTGCCACTAAGGGGTACCCATTGTTGACTGCGACTTAAAGATATCAACGTCTTTACGCAATGGATAACAAGCCGGAAATATCACCCCAACTACTTGAAAAATACCTTCAGGGATTATGCTCTGAACATGAAAAACACATTGTTGAAAATTGGTACGCCGGTCTGGAAACGCCAGGCCAGTATCTGGAATCCGTTCCTGATTCTGAAAAAACTGAGCTGCTGGAAAACACGCTTAAAAATATAAATCAGCAGATTGATCGGGAGGAAAACGAGACTGAGATCAGGAAATTTCCGTGGTCAAGGGTTATCGGTATTGCAGCTTCGGTTTTGTTCGTTTTGGGCTTTTTCTATTATCAATTTGCTCCAAAAAAATCCGCTGATTCGATTTCCGCTATTGAAAATTTCGAAGAAAGTAAGGATTTGGTCGAATTCAGAAATTATGAATCCAGGATCGTTCAGCATCAGCTTCCAGACGGAAGTACGGTCTGGATGCATAAAAATGCAACAATTACTTATCCAAAAGTATTTGCTCAAAATAACCGGACGGTTCAATTCAAAGGCGAAGGCTTTTTCAATGTTCAAAAAAACAAGAAAAAACCGTTTTCGATTATCACCGGTGAAATGGTTGTCAAAGTACTGGGTACAAGCTTCAACGTGAAAGCAGTTTCAGAAGGAAAACATTTTGAAATATCCGTAGTTACCGGTCGCGTTGAAGTTTCTGCACCTGATATTGAAGCAAAAACACAGCAGGTTATTTTAAAGCCAAACCAGCAGGCTTTGTTTGAACTCGAATCAAAAAAACTGTCATTTCAGGAAATGGCCGGTTTACAGAAAAAGGAAATTTACCAGCCTGTCAGCATAACGTTTACGGATACACCGTTACGTGATGCGATTCGCCAGCTAGAAAAGAAATTCAATGTTTCTATTAAGCTTTCTGATCCGGGTATAGCAAAGTGCAGGATCAGCGCAGATTTTGAGCAGCAACCTCTTCCGGCCATTATGGATATGCTGTGTAAAACGCTGGAAGCCAATTATATCATCAATGAAAATACCATTACCATTCAGGGAGAACCATGTGAATAACCAATCCTTTCAACTTAACCAAACCGATCAAAAATCATGAACTAACAAATTTTCCGGCACAAAAAAACCGGAAGTGTTCCACCACTCCCGGCCAATGATTTCCTGCCTGCACCGTTCCACCGGCGCAGAACAGATTATTTCTAACAGAGCTTAAACTATTAGACAATCAAAATTATGCAAAAATTGGTACCAAACAAGCCATATAACTGGCGACTTTTTATGCGAATAAGTCTGCTTCAATGGATTCTTATGGCTTTTCTTGCCAGCGTCAGTTACGCAAAAGAAAGCACAGCGCAGTCTATCCTGAACAAGGATATCACCATCCGCTTATCAAATGTGCCGATTCAGTCGGTTTTGGAACAAATTCAGAAAGATATCAAGATCAAATTTGTTTACAGCAGCAAGGTTTCGCTGAGTGAGCATGTAAGCGTTAACGCAAGTAAAGCCAAACTTGATCAGGTACTTAACCAGATTTTTTTACCGCATGGCATTGAATATTCGGTAATGAACCAGCAAATTATTCTTTCCAAAAATCGTGTAAAAAAACAGGAACCTGCATTTTCACCTTTGGAAGAAAAAGTTTTAAACGCGCCGCTTACCAAAGAAATCAGAGTTAAAGGAAAAGTAATTTCCGAGGACGGAAAAGATGTTTTGCCTGGTGTAAGTGTGGTATTAAAAGGCAGCTCAGCCGGAACAACTACGGACAGCGACGGATTTTTTGAGCTTACAGTTCCAAATCTTGAATCAATCCTGGTTTTCAGCTTTGTCGGGTACGTGCCCCAGGAAACAAGAGTTGGCAACCGCACATTTATTGATGTGACTTTAAGCGCGGATACCAAAGCATTAAACGAATTGGTCGTGGTTGGTTATGGTGTTCAGAAAAAAGTAAACCTGACCGGCGCAGTGAGTCAGATCCAGTCAAAAGATCTTGAAAACCGGCCTTTAAATAATATGTCCCAGATTCTTCAGGGCATGATTCCTAACCTGAATGTTACTTTTTCAACCGGTCGTCCAGGACAAGGAGGAAACCTGAATGTTCGTGGTGAAACTTCTATTAATGGCGGCGGTCCGCTGGTTTTAATCGATGGTATTCCGGGAGATATGAACAGGATAAATCCCGGTGATGTGGAATCGGTTTCTGTCTTGAAAGATGCTGCTGCTTCGGCCATTTATGGTGCGCGGGGTGCTTTTGGTGTGATTCTGATAACAACCAAAACCGCAAAAAATGGAAAGACCAGCATTTCTTACAGCAACAATTTCGGCTGGTCAACGCCAACAGTAAGTACGGATTTTCTTACCAATGGTTATGATTATGTCAAAATGAATGACGAAGCTTTCAAAAGAGCTACGGGAAATACTTACACCCGTTATTCTGATGAAGATTATAAGGAACTGGAAGCCCGCCGTTTTGACAAAACCGAAAATCCTGCCCGTCCGTGGATTGTAGTGAAAAACGTGAACGGCAAAGATATTTATAATTACTACGGAAATTATGACTGGTGGAAGACAGTAATTAACACAACGCAACCATCAAAACAACATAATCTGAATCTTTCAGGTGGTACCGAAAAAGTTAATTACTTTATTTCCGGATCTGCCTTTTCAAAGGAAGGTTTGATGAAACTCAATACTGATAAATTCACCTCCTACACTTTTAGGGCGAAGATCAATTCTCAGGTGACTCCCTGGTTAAAAGTCAGCAACAACACCCAGTATTTTGACTCAAAATATAAATATCCAGGCTTGGAAGGTGGTGCTAACGAAAATTTTGTTGGTATTACTGTTCATGCCTTGCCCGCTTATGCTCCCCAAAATCCTGACGGAACAGCTACTTACAATACACTGAAAAATAGCTATTCAATCGGTGATGGATTGTTTGCCAATCTTCTGAAAGGCGTAGCTGGCGGAGAAAAAAAGGCACATGAGTTTACAACAATTAACTCGGTAACCATTGACCTGACAAAAAACTGGAATGTAATTGCTAATCACTCGTATTCCTTTTACATCGCCGACGATTGGTACCGCTCCGCAGTTGCCCAATATTCCATTCAGCCAGGTATCCTTGCACCAGTTCCAAACTTTAATACCGATCAGTTGAAAAAGACATTCTGGTTTGATCCGACCAATGTTGTCAATGTATTTTCTTCTTACAATCACACATTCGGTAAACACTATTTTGGAGCAACGGCTGGTATTAATTACGAAACAAAAAAGCATCAACGGTTATTTGGAGCACGTAAAAACCTGCTTTCAGAAAGTCTTAATGACCTGGATTTAGGAACTGGCGAGCAACTTGCAACGGGTGATTCTTATCAATATGAATTGTTCGGAGCATTTTTCAGGGCTAACTACGATTATCTTGGAAAATATCTTCTGGAAGTTAACGGTCGCTATGACGGAACTTCAAGATTTGGAGCGGGCAAACGTTATGGATTTTTCCCGTCGGTTTCTGCCGGATGGAGAATCAGCGAGGAAAACTTTTTTGAATCAGCGAAAATCGTTGTTAACAATTTGAAAATCAGAGCTTCCTATGGAACATTAGGAAATCAGCTGCCACCAAATACCAATTCGGCAAGTTACTATCCCTATATTTCCATTATGCCAACGGCACAATCGAGCTGGATAAATAATGGACAAAAACTGACTTATGTAAATAGTCCGAATCCAATTTCACCAGACCTGACCTGGGAAAAAGCGACAACTTCAAACATCGGTCTTGATGTTGACCTTTTGAAAAACAGGCTAAATCTGGCATTTGACGGATACATCAGAAAAACAACGGATATGCTTATTCCCGGCCGCGTACTTCCATTAGTTTACGGAGCACCAGTTCCCACGCAAAACGCTGGTGATTTAAAAACAAAAGGTTTCGAACTGGCAATTTCATGGCGTGATCAGTTTAAACTGGCCGGAAAAGCTTTCTCTTACAATGCCACTTTTAACGTTTCAGATTCAAAATCAACAATTACCAAATTTGATAATCCCAACAAATTACTTTCAAGCCATTATGTAGGTGAAGTAATCGGTGATATGTGGGGGTACTCGATTGATGGTTTTTTCAAAAGCAACGAAGAGGCACAGGCTTACAAAGTTGATCAGTCAATCGTGAACAAACAAAGGCTGAGCGCACCGGGTGAATGGAGTAAGTTACAGGCAGGAGATATCCGTTTTGTAGATAAAGACGGCAACGGAAAAATCGATCAGGGTGCTAATACTTTGGACAATCATGGTGATTTGAAGAAAATCGGTAATAACAAAGCGCGTTACCGTTATGGTCTGATTCTTGGCGCTTCCTGGAATGGATTTGATTTCTCGACACTTACGCAGGGAATTCTTCGCAAAAACTGGTATCCGGGCAATAACGCCGATAAATTCTGGGGACCATACTCCCGTCCTTACTATTCATTCATTCCAAAAGATTTTGAAAAGGATGTATGGACACCTGAAAAACCGGATTCGTATTTCCCTGTTTTGAGAGGTTACACTGCGTTGAACGGAGGTGGAGATTTAAATGCTCCTAATGACAAATATGTCCAAAATGCAGGTTATCTGCGCCTGAAAAATGTTGTGATCGGTTATACTTTCCCGTCAACACTTACTCAGAAATTACATATTCCAAAAGCGCGGATTTATGTGAGCGGTGAAAACCTGCTGACTTATACTCCACTAAGATCGAAGTACATAGATCCGGAACAACTTGACGGTGATGCGACAAACGGCAGGACTTATCCCCTATCTAAAACATTTTCTGTCGGCCTCAACCTCAATTTTTAAAACCGGTATTAACAAGTTATAGCAATGAAAAAAATATTTTTAACAATAGCCGTAGTGTTCGGAATGGCTTCCTGTAATCTGGACCAGCTTCCGCAAGATGCCATTTCTCCGGAAACCTTTTTCAATACGGAAAACGACCTGATGCTTTACACTAATTCATTTTACAACGTGCTGCCTTCCGCAGAAGATGTGTACAATGAAGATGTTGATAATGTTGTAAAAAACAGTCTCCGAGATGAGCTTCAGGGAACACGCGTGGTACCAACCAGCGATGGCGGATGGAAGTGGGAGCCGCTTAGAAATATCAATTATTTCCTTGCCAATTCCGACAAATGTGCTGATAAAAAAGCAGTTGCCAAATACAACGGAGTAGCCCGATTCTTCCGCGCTTATTTTTATTTCAATATGGTGAAAAGATTTGGTGATGTTCCATGGTATTCCAAAACCATCGAATCTAATGATCAGGAAATGTTGAACAAAGCACGTGATCCGCGTGCGATGGTAATGGATTCTGTTTTGGCTGATATTGATTATGCCATCGCCAATCTGGATGCGACGCGTCAGGTAAGTCTGATCACAAAATGGACTGCGCTTGCTTTGAAATCCAGAATTGGTTTATATGAAGGGACTTACCGGAAATATCACCCGGAATTCAAACTTTCCGGTTCTGACAAATTTCTTGATGCCAGCATTTCTGCTTCGGAAGACCTGATGAAAAATAGCGGTTATACGATTTATAAAGCAACGCCGTCAACAGCTTATCAAAAGTTCTTTTCTTCCGACAACGCGATTCCTGACGAAGTGATTCTGGCGCGGGATTTCAGTGACGAATTGCAGGTTTATCATAACCTGAATTATTACACCATGACTGCATCTTACGGAAAACCTGGTCTTGAAAAGAAACTGGTTAACAGCTATCTAATGGCCGACGGTTCTCGTTTTACAGATATCAAAGGTTACGAAACGATGCAGTTTTTTGACGAAACGCAAAAACGCGATCCACGTTTATCCCAGACAATCCGGACTCCTGGTTATACCCGCATCGGAGAAACCACGCCGCTTGTTCAGGAATTTGGTGCAACGGTGACAGGTTATCAGCTGATCAAATTCGTATCAGCACCAAAGTGGGATACTTTCAACAAAGATATCACGGACATGCCTATCTTCCGTTATGCCGAAGTTCTCCTGAATTTTGCCGAAGCAAAAGCGGAAAGAGGAACATTGACCCAGGCTGATCTTGACAAATCTACCAAATTGACACGCGATCGTGTCGGTATGCCAAATATTGACATGGCAGACGCCAACAGCAATCCGGATCCGTATCAGGCACAGCAATACTCACAATTAAGCGGAAGTAATGCCGGTGTAATTCTGGAAATCAGACGTGAAAGACGGGTGGAACTTGTAATGGAAAATTTCTTCCGCTGGGATGATATTATCCGCTGGAAAGAAGGTCAGCTTTTGACAAAACAGTATAAGGGAATGTATTTTCCGGGACCGGGAAGTTATGATCTTGACAAAAACGGGAAAGTTGATCTGGTGATTTATGAAGGCGATAAACCAACAGTTCCGGATGCCCAGATATTAAAACTGGGAAGTGAAATTTTACTGGAAAATGGTAATAAAGGAGGCAACATTGTGATCAATGCGCACATTAACAAAAAGTTTAACGAAGCCCGGGATTACCTCTATCCTATTCCTACACAGGAGCTTTTGTTAAATCCAAAACTTGTTCAAAATCCTAGCTGGTAGTAATCCAGTCAGATAATATCAAAAGCAGTTCTCATTAAAATATTGATGGGAGCTGCTTATAAGAAGTAAGTTTCAACATTACTATTCCTAAATCCTTATCATAATGCATTCAGACAGAAGGTCATTTCTTGAAAAAATGTCGCAAATCGGGGCGCTGAGTTTACTTCCTGCTGCCTCCACATTAGCCGCAAATACCGAAGAAAAAAATCATTTTGTAGTCGGTCCTTATCTTCAGAATATTGGTCCGGACGAAGTGACTGTAATGTGGATTACCAGCAAAAACTGTTTTAGCTGGGTTGAATATGGCGAAGGAAATTATGCAATTCATAAAGCTTTTGCCTACAACAACGGTTTAATTGAGGCAAATAACCGGATTCATAAAATTACAATTACCAACCTCAAACCGGGCGTAAGTCATAAATACAAAATTGTTTCGACTGAAATAACCGGTTATAAAAATTCGAAAGTTGAATTTGGAGAAACCATTACAGGCGCTTTGCTTGGATTTAAAACGCCGGCGATTAATGAAGATGAAGTCAAACTGGTTATTTTCAACGACATTCATGACCGTCCGCAAATAATCCCGCAATTGCTTTATCGTCACGGTTATACAGGAAATACCCGCGACTATGACTTCGTCGTTTTCAATGGTGACTGCTTTGACTGGTTAACAGACGAGCAGCAATTGGTAGATCATTTGTTGAAACCAACAACAGATATTTTCTCAAACGAATTTCCTTTTATTCTTACGCAGGGAAATCACGAGTGCCGGGGAAGTTTTTCAAGACACATTCCTGAATATTTTGCCTATCCTGATAATAAATTTTACTACACTTTTACCCGCGGTCCGATCCGATTTGTGATTCTTGATTCAGGTGAAGATAAGGCAGACGACAGTATAGAATATGGCGGACTTGCAGCTTTTGACCAATACCGTGAAGTTCAGGCGAAATGGCTGGAAAAGGAGATCGCCAGTGATGAATTCAAAAAAGCAGATTTCCGGGTTGTGCTGATTCATATTTCCCCGTACCATTCCGGCGACTGGCATGGAACATTACATTGTCAAAAGGTTTTTGGCCCGTTACTCAACAAAGCCAAAATTGATATCCAGATTTCCGGTCACACGCATCGTTATATGACACATGATGCGGACGCCACGCACAATTACCCGATCGTTATCGGAGGCGGGCCGTTGGAAGGAAACCGGACGTTGATCAAGCTGCGCGCTAATAAAAAAGAATTGAACCTGAAAATGGTGCGTGATGATGGAGAAGTTGTTGGAAAATATTCAATTCCAAAAAAGAATAGATAATTATAGAATTTTCATATCCACAATAAGTAGGCTGATCGGTTTAAATTCTTGTGTTAGCAAATATTAAAATACCCAAAATTGCTGACATGGCACTTAGAAGAGATTTTTTAAAGAAAACCATATTAGGCAGTGCGGCTGGGATCATGTTACCAGAAATGTTGTCTGCTGATCCTTTTGAAAAAAATGAAACAGATAAAATTGAGAAAGGATACACATTTTTATTTCAGGGCGATTCCATAACAGATGGCAATCGTACCCGAAATACGGACTGGAACCACGTCATGGGTCATGGATTTGCTTATCTGATTTCAAGCAGATTATGGTTTGAGCATCCTGAAAATGAATTCCATTTTTTCAACCGTGGTATCAGCGGAAATAAAATCACAGATCTCGCCGCACGCTGGCAAACAGATACACTGGATTTAAAACCAAATCTGATTAATATTCTGGTTGGTGTAAATGATACCGAAGCTGCTGTAAAGGGAAATAAAGAAAATACGCCGCAATCATTCGAAACAGACTACCGTTCTGTTTTAGAAAAAACAAAGAAAGATTTGCCGGATGTGCAGTTAGTTCTCGGCGTTCCTTTTCTGTTACCTGTGGGAAGGGTGAAGGAAAAATGGGAAATTTATCAAAATGAATTAGGACCAAGGCAGGAAATCGTAAAACGTCTTTCCAAAGATTTTGATGCGATCTGCATCGATTTCCAGGGAGGTTTTGACGAAGCGCTGAAAAAAGCGCCTGCCGATTACTGGATCTGGGATGGAATTCACCCTATGCCTGCCGGCCATGAATTAATGGCGAGGTTATGGATTAAGGAGGTTCACAAAAAATTGAAGTTTGTAAAATAGTTCTAATTTTAAAAACAGAAAGCCGGACAATTGCCCGGCTTTCTGTTTTTAATATCTAAAAATACAATTATCTGCTAATCCAGCTGAATTCATATTGCAGTTCCGGAATACGTGTACGGTCAGCAATCCGGCGTAAACGCGCCGGCAAAGCCATCAAATAATCGCGTGCTTTTTCAGCACCGGAGTTAAGTTCTCTGATCGTTCCGATTTCCCATTCTACAAGTAGAGATTCGAGAATTTCGATATAATCCATTGTTGTATAAACTCCTAAACGCTGTGCTGCATCTGAGAAATGAGAGAATGTATCACCCATTTTCACACCAGATTCACGAAGGAAGTGAGCAGGCATTACAATTTTTTTCTTCATCATATCCTCCAAAGCTAACATTAACTCAGACGGATCAACAGCCAGAATACGGCTGACAAATGCTTTGTAAGCTTTGGCATGGCGCATCTCATCGGAAGCAATAACACCACATATTTTTGATAAATGCGGATTTCCGAATTGTTTTGCCAATGTAGCAGTTCTCCGGTGAGAAACGTTCGTAGCAAGTTCCTGGAAAGAGGTATAAATAAAGTTACGGTAAGGATCACGATCCGTTCCGATGTCAAAACCATCCGCAATCAGATACTGCGTTGATACTTCCATAGCCCGCATATTCACGCGGCCCGACAAATACAGATATTTATTAAGAAGATCTCCATGACGGTTTTCTTCGGCCGTCCAGGCTCTCACCCATTTCGACCAGCCGGAAGGATTATCAACCTGATCCACACCGATCACGTCCATTAACCAGGATTCGTATGTTGGAAGCGCCTCTTCCGTTATGGTATCACCAATTAAAACTGCTATATAGTCGTATGGCAAATCCCTGCAGCTTTCCTGTAATAATTTCACTTCATTGAAAAAGTTCTCTTTGCTGGAATCCGGCAAAAAATCAGTAGGCTGCCAATTTTGATCGATCGGTTTCAGATATTCTGCCATCAGGGCATCGAGGTCCTTTCCTACATGTTGCATGACTTCAAGTCGTGCTGCTGAAAGTTCGGTTTCCATTGTTGATTCAATTTAACTTACAATATAATTTCACAAAGTACGGGAATTTAATGAAAGTTATACATGACAAATCTCATTTACTGCTTTACAAATTTTCACAATCGGTGTACATTTGGAATATTTTAGTATAAAAAAGGAATGAAAAAAATTATAGACTATATCCTGAGTACCATTTATCTTCTTCATTTCGGGCTTTCATTGCTTGTTTTCCATATAGCACAGGTCGTGGCACTCAACGTTTTCGGAAAAAAAGCACATGAAAAAATAGTCGACTATCTTAATTTTTCTTTGACCTACGGTTTATATCTTACCGGTTCCAGCGTTACTTTTAAAAATTCAGCTGTAATTCCTGATGATCGTCCGATTATTTTTGTAGCAAACCACCAAAGCACCTTTGATATCCCTGCCATCATCTGGTTTTTAAGAAAACGTCATCCGCTTTTTGTTTCAAAAATTGAACTGGCAAAAGGAATTCCAAGTATTTCATACAACCTTAGAAAAAGTGGTGCCGCACTGATTAACCGCAAAGACGGGAAACAGGCGATTGCCGAAATTTCACGACTTGGAAAACTTGTTCATGATACAACCGGAGCAGCAATAATTTTCCCGGAAGGAACCAGAACAGCCAGCGGAATTATGAAACCGTTCGTTCCCGGCGGCGTTGCAATGCTATTGAAACGTTCTCCAAATGCATTAATAGTTCCAGTCGCAGTAGACGGCACCGGCCGTTTCAATCCAAAAGGCATTTTCCCCTTAATATCATTTTCAAAACTTTCCTGGACAGCGTTGCCTGCCATTGAACCGGCAGGGAGAAAAGCGGAGGAGATTTTATTGGAGGCGCAGGAGGCGATTCAGCGGGAGTTGAATTGATCTAAATTTATCATATCAAAATAACAAATTATACCACCCTTTCGGGGTTTGGCAAATCTCCCAAAAGCCAAATACTATAATAATTTCAGCCCTTCGGGCTTTTTGCCTGTTGAAATTTAAATTTCATTAAATCATTTCAATTTTTATAATCCCAAAGGGATAACATTATTATAGAAAATAACTCTGTGTCATTGAACCCGAACCCGGAACGGGTGGCATAATTCTGGCTTACCAAGATATTATAATACAAAAGTGTCAATTAAATCACCTTTCCACGTTAAGAACCCCATCCAAATTCCGACACCATAATAATGTCAGCCCATCGATTTTTTTTCTAGGCTTCACAAATCTATTTTTCAAACAAAAACTCACGATTTCAAAACGCCCCAAATTTCTTTTTCAAAAAAGATTAATCCTTCCGAAAAAATAAATTTTATTCATTCCGCTCATATTTAACGACTTACAAAACAACAAATATTCCTATTTAATCTTTTTATTATCGCTTAACAATCGTTAACAAAGCGGTTTTAAACCTATGTCAATCCTTTTCCTCTAACCCATGAACTTTAAAAAATATAACCATGAAAAAGATACTTTTTGTTGCCGCATTTATCGCATTTGGTTTAACTAACGCATCTGCTCAATACTATGGTCATGACCGCGACCGCGATTATAATCGCGATCATGCTTATCAAAATAATCCTCGTGATAACCGCGGATATATTGTTAACGACATGCAACGAGATGCCCGCCGTCAAATTTCGATTGGTATTGAAAGAGGAACGTTAAATCCCCGTGAAGCATCTGTTTTAATGCACGAATACGAACGAATCGAAGCTCGCGAAAGAAAATTCAGCCACCGTGGCGGACTTAATCCAAGAGAAGAAAGAAACCTTATCCAGGATCTGGAACGATTGATGGCTCAAACCCGAGCCATGAGCAGCAGACGAAACAACGATAACTGGGCAAGAAACCCAAGAGGAAGATATTAAAAAATTAGTTGAAGGTTTAGGTAGTTTTGAAAGCATTTCCCGAATTTGGGAAATGCTTTTTTATGTAAAATCATAACCTAAAAGTACATGACCATTTTTACATGCGACTTTTTAAATCCTTCTTTCTGATAAAAACGATGCGCATTTTCCCTCACATTATTTGAGGTCACTTCAATCTGCTGCGCTTTTTTACTTTTTGCAAAATCAATTAGTGTTTCAACCAAAGCTTTTCCGATTTGTTTAGAACGATGTTGTGGAGACACATACATTTCCTGAATTTCTGCTACAACGCACACATGATGCAACAAAAGCTGGGTGTGACAACTTCCCATACCAACCGCCTCACCATCTAATTCTGCAATAATATATCTGATACGATCCAGCGCAAGATTCGAATGAAAAACATTGTTAAAAGATTCTCGGTCCAGCTCCCTGTCTTCCAGATCACAAATCATGTTGTAGACTGTTTCTTCATCTTTTTCTGTTGCCGGACGGATATTTAAATTTGAAATTGACATATTAAAAGCGCTGTAATTCAGCAGAATTATGTACAAAAACTCCTTTTTGAGGCGACTGAGCAAGTTCTAACATGCCTCTCGCCACTTTGGCTGAATCTATGGCAGCATATTTCCTCAGTGGTCCGATCATGACCGGATCCAGGATTTTTGCCAATACTTCACCAATTTTTTCACCCAGGCGCGTTTCCCCTCCCCGATCCCCAAGAAGTAACGATGGACGTAAAATATGCAGCGTGTCATAATGCAAGTCAGTCAGTTCCTTTTCAATTTCACCTTTCACACGGTTATAAAAAATGAAAGATTTGGAATCGGCGCCCATGGAAGAGACAATCAGATATTTGGAAGCGCCATTTAATTTCCCAAGACGACCAATTTGCAATGGATATTGAAAATCAACTTTTTTGAAAGATTCTTCCGAACCCGCCTTTTTTATCGTAGTACCCAGACAACAAAAAATGTCATCTGCTTTTACGAGATTGGCATCCGGTTTATCGAAGTCGAAGAAGATTTCGTTCAGCTTTTCATGCTGTATGCCGCTGGATCTTCTGGTCAGGATTTTTATTTGGTTATATATAGGTGAAGCAAGTAAATAATTCAAAACCTGCTTCCCAACAAGGCCGGTAGCACCGATTATTAATGCTGTTTTATTAGATGAGTAAGACATGGTATGAGTTTTGGAAATTGCAATTTAAAAAGTATACCATTACGGTGACAACTATCTTTTATAAATTCTGCTTTCCTACCCAATATTTATGTCATTACTCCTTATTTCAGCCTTTATTGGGGCCAGATAATTCTTTTTTTACCAGAGGCATCAAATAATTTTTCACGAAATTCCTTTGTTTCAGCTTCGGTAAATTTGCTCATATCCAGTTTTGTGCCGTCGCAATAATAATTAACGCAGCCAGAACAGGACCAATAACTCACATAATAGTTAAATACAGATTTTCCGTTCCACTCAAAAAGAGTAACCGTGGTGATGTTTTCCTCATGTTTATCTTTTGCCTTTTTAATCAGATCTGTCAGCCACGAAAGTTCAGTTACAGGATTGTTTACGCCACATGCAGCTATGTCAATGGACGTTTTATTTTTCTTGCAGGAAAAAAGGAACAAAAACCCGAATAAAAGTAGTGCAGAGATTTTCATAGCAGACTGGTTTTATTTTTCTGTAAGACTTAAAAAGATCTTAAATGGTTGTAAAACAAGTCTATAAATTAAATTTCAAATTCAATCAACCAGAATTATTATTTGAAATATTCTCAAATTTCAACCATTTCAAATTGTAGAATTAAATAATCAGTCAAAACAATTTCAAGCGCTTATTAACTTCTATTCATCCCAACCTGGCAAAGGAACAATTATTGAAGTATGTTTTGAAAAACCACTTACAATTATGGGCAAAGAACATAAAAATACGAACGTAGAAGGGGGATCACCATCGCGCTCCGGTCCAAAAAATCCGGAGAACGATTCTGTTTTACAGGAAGATGACAGCAAAAGATCTTCAAAAGAAATAAAAAAGGAAGCAATCAATGAATCGGAAAGTGAAAATATGACCAACAAAAAAGGTTATAACGAAACAGATCCGAATGTGCCGGTGAAAACTGTAAAAGATACTTTGTAATACTATTACCAAAAGAAAATGACACCAAAATTTGGTGTCATTTTCTTTTGTATTTTGCTTTAAAATCAGAAATTACTTACCATACAAAGCCTCAATTGCTACGGCTACATAGACAAACGGAGCATTCCAGTTAATCGCGATTTCGTTGGAAGCATATGAGCAATCCGCATCCAGAAAGGATTCATCTGCAAAATTATTAGGGTAACCGGCGCATTTATCCTGTTGTCCCGGATTAGGTCCGCCGGATAAAAGTCCCGGAACCGGCTCCAAAATTCCATCAGCAATAGACGGACGATGATGCGGATGCATCACCTGTTTTGATCCGTAACCTGTTAGAAAAGAATATCCTGTGGCATTTCTACCAAG
The DNA here is from genome assembly GCF_015221875.1 of Dyadobacter subterraneus. Classification (NCBI taxonomy): domain Bacteria; kingdom Pseudomonadati; phylum Bacteroidota; class Cytophagia; order Cytophagales; family Spirosomataceae; genus Dyadobacter; species Dyadobacter subterraneus. Next base: position 1,171,055 of record NZ_JACYGY010000001.1, on the reverse strand, counting down.
TATATAATCCAGATTGCCCAAAGCTGCGCCAAGATATTTTTTGTTTTTAGTCAGCTTATATGCCTGAATCAATGCAATTCCCTGATTGGAGGCAACGGCATTACTTCCCCAGGCAAAATCTTTCGCATTTTTGCCCATTACAGTTTGATAAGGCTGCTTTTCCAAATCGATAAGAAGATCATCAGAAAAATCTATAACGCTTTTTTTGATAGAACGCAGATATTGCTGATCGACAGCGCCAAGCTGTTTTTCATTTCTAATCATGGTATAATAAGCCAGCGCTTTTACCTGGCTCCACGAAGGAAGCGGCATAGGTTTATCCGTTCCAAATGAGATATTTTTCAGATAGGATTCATCTTTTGTCAGGATATACATTTCGCTCGCAGCCCAGATCAATTCGTCACTTCCATCCTTGTCTTCATAGGCACCCGTAACAACGTCCGGATCAAATGTTTTATTCATTTCATTCTGGCGATATTCAAGAGAAGGATTTTTAATTGTATACGCCCAGGCTTTCAACGCAGCTGTTTTACAGGAATCAGCAAGTCCGGGCAATTCTTTCTCAAAGCGCTTAAAAACCCTGGCAGATTGCGCCATAACTGCCGCAAAATCCAGCGTGGCAATGGTATTTTTCTGAACCACATATCTCGGGTTTTTACACGCTTCCGGCATGATCATTCCGTCAAATCTTGGATTTGTCAGTTTGTGATACACACCCCCATCACCCGGATCCTGCATGGTTATCATCCAGCGAAGATTCCACAAAACCTCATCCAGCAAATCAGGAACAGCATTATTACTTTCAGGAATATTGGTTTTCAGGTTTTTAAAATAATCAGGAAAGTCTTCGTAAACCGACAATAATGTAGCCATCGTTATTCCTGAATTGACAATGTATTTGTTGTAATCGCCGGCATCATACCAACCTTTGGGCGAACTTATGACGGTACCTTCCGGTCTTCCAGGCGAAACGGCAGATGGATGAATTAATATTTTATCGTCCGGATGGCCTTCGGCGCGGGCCCATTTCCCGGCAAATTTTTCGGGTAATGCCACGGAAGCTCTTTGGTAATAATATCCGCGAATAGCCGCGACCGCTATTTTCTTATGAATTTCAGGCTGGATATCGAAAGCATAGGAAATTCCAGCTTTTGGTACTTCCAAAACATAATTACCGGATTTTTGAAAGGCGGAAAAATCAGCAATTCTCCCGGCTTTACCTGAATATGGACTTTTACGAACTTCTCCAAGTTTCCCGGTAAAAACGACCTTTTTTGATCCGGAATCTTTCAAAACAAAATCGCTATTTTCTTCTCCCAAAACCACTGCAATTTTAGTAGCGCCGGGATAAAAGCCGATTTGATTCAGATGGATATTTTCAGGTGATGATTGTCCCTGTGAGCAATTTGCCAGCAAACAAAGAAGCAGAGAATAATAATATATATTTTTCAAAACTGAATACGGATTTTATTTATTTTCTAAAAATTACAAGCTGGGAAACTAAGAACAGACAGAGAAATTCATACTCGTAAAAGTTAAATATCCACCGATTTAAACAAAAAAACAGGCAACCTGCGATTACCTGTTTTGGATTATCTTTATTAAATCAATTTCTAGGATAATTTCTTAGGTCCTACGGAATCATAGATTACAACTTTTTCCCATAAATGCGCATAGTCCCGACGGAATTCGTCGTGGATCGGATGTGTCTGATAAAGTTCTTCTTCAATAATATTTTTGAAAAAACACATCCACGAAAAAGTATAATCTCTCACAATGACAGAACGACTTGTTGATGCCGGTTTGCCGATATTGACAAACTGTATCTGTGGTACTTTTGCAAGTTTTTTCAATCCTTCCAAAAGTTTAGCCTCATCCTGAGCATTATTTGGATCTTTCAGATAAAAAAGAACGTGATGTATAAAAAGCTCACTGGCTCTTTCCGGCTCCTCCGTAAGTGGCGAAATCGATACCAATGAAGCCAATCCGGCATTTTGTAAAAATTTGCGTCTTGATGAATCTTCCATGATTTGGGTGTAAGTGGATAAATTATTTCAATTATTCTCCCTGATCTTTAAATAACTATCAGGTGTCAGCACAGCCATTTTACTATTTTTGTAATCCTTAACATTCCTGGTGATCAGAACATGTATCTCACTGTAATCAGCAGTTGAAAAATTCTGTAAAGCATCTTCAAAATCTGAAAAGTCAGAATTCAAAGCTTGTAACACAGTATTTTTTCCCATTGTAAGTACATCAGTAATTTGAAATAACAGTTTAAGCTTATCTATTACGTAGCTATGACTGGCCGTTCTCTTCAGCAAATAATAGACATTGCTGTATGTCAGTGGTGTCACAAATCCTTTAATTTCACCAGATTCCAGCAATGAAAATATCTTTACGGCATTATCAGAAAATGGATGACGGTCAAAGAAAAAATCTAAGATTATATCTGTATCAATTAAGACTTTCCTCACTCTACAAATATTTTTCGGATAAACCTTTTACTAATTCTTCTTTGTAATCAAAGTCTGCTGGTGCCTTAAATGATCCACGTAAAGCTTTGACAATAGGCGTTAATTCTATTTGTTTTTCTGGATCTGCAATTACAGCTTTTAAATAGTTTTCTACAAGATCCGACAAACTCCTACCCTCTTGCCTGGCATATCTTTTAGCTTGGTCAATAACTGAATCTTCGATGGTTAATGTCAATTTTGTGTTCATGCTATTGTTATTTATCGTCTAGCAATTTACCGAATTACACGTGCAAAAACAAAAATAAAAACACGTATGTTATCATTGAATTACATAAAAGTCATCGAAACCAACTCATTAACCGTTTTCCAATTCCTCGTTGTAGCAGTAACCTTTAATTTATTTTCAAAGAAATTATTGTTCAGTTTTGTCTTACCATAACCGTTTGGGCAAAAAAGATAAACTGTTTTTCCATCCAGAATCCATTCATCCGGTAGAAATTTTGCGGTTTCTCTTAATTTATCAACAAGATTATTCTCCGGAATTGCATTTAGAAACGTTACATGCAGTTTCGTCAAATCTTCATTTCGCCCGGTTAAAAATGGATTATGCTGCTGGACTTTTTTCAGCTCTTTCTCATCCAAAACAATTACAGGAACTGAGAAAGAAAAGGTTTTTTGAATTTTGTCATGAATTGTTTTTTCAAGATCCTGATCACTTTTCGGTTCTGCATTAAAAACAATATTTCCACTTTGGATATAGGTGCGGACATTTTCAAATGGCAGTTCTTCAAACATTTTTTTGAGATCCGCCATTTTTATTATTTTCTGTCCCGTGACATTTATTCCTCTTAAAATCGCTATATAAGTTTTCATTAATGTTATTTCGGATTATATCACGATCCCATTTACATTCAATAATACAATAGAAAAGTATAATTTATTCAAAAGCTCCTTCTTCACCTGCAACCAAATTAAATACAATTTATGATTACGAAACGAGATATTACCGTAGCAGCCGTGACGATGGGACTTACTATGTCTTTCGTTATTGGCGGATCAAAAATCAAGAATCTTGACTCTTCCATTTTTGACTGGAACGATATACCCGCAAAAGAAACCAAAACCGGTTCTGTACGTACATTTTTTCGCTCTTCAACAGCTACCCTTGACGAACTAGAATGTCATGTAACAACGCTTAACGCGGGTGAATCTTCGCATCCTCCGCACAAACACCCGGAAGAAGAAGTTATCATCATCAAAGAAGGAACGCTCGAAGCTTTGGTAAATGGAAACATGAAATGCGTTGGTCCGGGTTCAGTGGTTTTTCAGGCTTCCAACCAGATGCATTCCATCAAAAATGTTGGAAATAGTCCCGCAACTTATCATGTTTTCAGCTGGCATTCGCCTGGAACGATGAAAAAATAACGGTCGGAATATTAATTAAAATCTGAAACCAAAGTTGAACGCAAACTCACCAATTACCTGCAAATTACCATCAGAATAGAAAAATCCGGAAGATGAGTTTTGTCTGTCGAGATAACGCATGCCTAACCCGCCATTTATACCCAGATTAATCCTGGGCGTAATTTGAAAATTTAAATAGTTGTTTACCACCAGACCCAATCTGAAACTATCACTTTCGCGGGTATAATAGTAGCCGCCACCGCCATTAGGAACATACTCACTATATCTATTTTTAACAAAACCTGCGATAACATTGGGTCCAACAGCATAAGTGACTTTGCGCTGACCAAAAGGATAAATTTTCACCCCGGGCGAAATATAAAAGTTAGTAAAATATTTATTGTTTGACACAAAGTTTGGATCATAAACATTGTAGTCCTGAAAAATAAAAGAAACAGGGAGAATAATACCGACATACTGGCCTTCACCAACTATTCGTTCGTAACTAAATCCCAGTCCGGGCCCGGAATCCAATGCTTTAAAAGGGGAAATTGTTAAAATATTTCTACCATATTCCGTGTTATCAACTCTTTGCCGCACTGAGGGATCTTTTGCAACGGGACGGCCACTTATTACAAAAGTTTCACCATTGCCAAAGACGATGTGGCTGAGCTCAGCTTTACGAATTACAAATTTGGCGCTGTTAGGTTCAGGATTAATTTGGTATCGGACTTCTCTCACGCCCACTTCTGTTACCTTACCTTCAATAATGATTCCGTTTTTCTTAATCAGTTTATCCTGAGCTTGTAAAGAAAAAGCAAATCCCGCCAAAAATAGCAGCATTAAAATGGTTGTTTTCATGATCTTATTTTTAAATGGCTAATATAAATGCAAAGTAATCATAAAACGGTTACATCGAAAGCAAAACGTAATGAACGATAAAAAAGTGATTGCTGTTATCAACTGAACCTAAAAAGGTTTCAATACAATTCCGGCTCTGTTTATACTTAAACCTATACACATGGGCAGCTTAAAACAACCAAATGACATTTCAAGAATTAAACCTCATTGAGCCGATTACGAAGGCTCTGACAGAAGAAGGATACACAACTCCCACGCCAATTCAGGCAAAAGCGATACCTCTTATTTTACAACATAGAGATTTACTGGGTTGCGCACAGACAGGCACAGGAAAAACCGCAGCTTTTGCGATTCCAATGCTTCAGATATTAGAAGAAAAAGCAAAAAGTAAAAACGAAAAAGGGCCGATCCGGGCGCTTATTCTTACGCCAACACGTGAACTTGCGATCCAGATTGGCGAAAGTTTCTCAGCGTATGGCCGTTTTACAAATATTACGCATACCGTTATTTTTGGTGGCGTTGGCCAAAAACCGCAGACTGATGCGCTAAGAAGAGGTGTTGATGTACTAATTGCTACGCCAGGACGTTTACTGGATCTTATCAATCAGGGGTTTGTACATTTAAAACAACTGGAAATATTTGTTTTGGATGAAGCGGACCGTATGCTTGATATGGGTTTTGTGCATGATGTGAAAAAGATTTTACGTCTTTTACCTGCAAAACGCCAGTCGTTATTTTTCTCGGCTACGATGCCTCCGGTTATTATGACTTTGGCAGACACGATTCTTTCAAATCCTGCAAAAGTGGAAGTTACTCCGGTTTCTTCAACAGCCGATACGATTAAGCAATCTGTTTATTTTGTTGATAAATCAGATAAAAATAATCTGCTTTTACATATCCTGAATGATGATACGATTGCAACTGCGCTTGTTTTTACGAGAACAAAACATGGTGCCGATAAAGTTGTGAAGGTATTGCGCAAAGCGGGTGTGACATCTGAAGCTATTCACGGAAACAAATCACAAAATGCCCGTCAGAATGCTTTGAAGAATTTCAAAAGTCAGGCGACACGTGTTTTGGTAGCAACTGATATTGCGGCCCGTGGAATTGATGTAGATGATCTAACACACGTGATCAACTACGAAATCCCGAACATTCCTGAAACTTATGTACACAGAATTGGCCGTACAGGCCGTGCTGGTGCAAAAGGAACGGCATTTTCTTTCTGCGATCTGGATGAAAAAACATATTTGAAAGATATTCACAAACTGATCAATAAAAATATTCCGGTTGTTAAGGATCATCCTTATTCCAACGGAAGATAATTATCGTTGGATTGTCTTATGTACAAAAATACATATACCGATATCAGCCTTTCAGAAATGAATGAACTTCGAAAACAACCTGATTGTGTTGTAGTTGATGTTCGTGAAACCTGGGAATTTGAAGAATTTAATGAAGGTGGAATTAATATTCCCTTAGCCGAAATCCGACAGCAAAGAAATTTGCTGTCGGATTTTCAATACATCATTGTGTTATGCACAAATGGGGTAAGAAGTAAAGTTGCTGCACTGGATTTTTGTCGTGTTCCAGAATGGAATGACAAAAAGATTTTCCATTTGCATGGAGGAATTCTGGAAGCGGAATAAGCTAGCCCCGATTTGCAATCGGGGCTTTTATTGTTTCGCGTTTGCAACGCGAGACAAAAAATCTGCAAGGCAGCAAAAATATCCTAAATTCGTATAATTTAAAATGGGGTCATTTTGATATTGAGACCGTATTAATATTCTTCGTGTTTGTATCGCATATAATTTGGTCTCGCGTTACAAACGCGGGACCATGAAAGCACCGATTGCAAATCGGTGCCAGCGTTACTAAATATTTACACTTCCTTCAAAAACACGCACTGCCGGTCCGATTAAATAAATATCATCGAATTTGGCTTCGTCTTTTTCAAAATAATCAACCTGTAAGGTACCGCCCAACGTTTCCACGGTAACAGGCCCGTTCCATCCTTCACGTATATGCGCGGATAAAACACAAGCTGTTACACCCGTTCCGCATGAGTAAGTTTCATCTTCAACACCACGTTCGTACGTTCTCACACTTAAATGATTTTCACCAAGCAGCTGAACGAAATTAACATTTGTTCCGCCTAAGGGGCCAAATTTCGGACCATAGCGAACATCTTTTCCTATCTCAACAACTTCTGCTTCGTCAATATTATCAACATAAGTCACATAATGCGGTGAACCTGTATTCAGGAAATCATATGCGTCATGTCTTTCAACGCCATTAACGGGTCCCATTTTCAAACGGATAATTTCTTCCGTAGCAACACCTTCATGCAAACCGTCAACAGCAATAAAGGTAGTTTCCTTATCAAAAAGACCAAGATCATGCGCAAAGCGCACCACACAACGGCCGCCATTTCCGCACATACTACCTTCACGACCATCCGCATTGAAATAAACCATACGAAAATCATATCCTTCCGCATTTTCTAAAAGAATAAGTCCGTCCGATCCTATTCCGAAACGACGATGACAAAGTTTTTCAATCAATTCCTGTGAAGAAGGAAAAAATCCAGTGCGATTATCAATCATCACAAAATCATTTCCAGTACCTTGGTATTTAAAAAAAGGAAGTTCCATATTGGCTGTCAGCGATCGGCTTTCGGCAATCGTTTTATGGTTATTCTAAATTTACAACAAAGTGAAGTTGATTCTCAACTTTCAACTAAAACAACAAAACCCTGCAAAGAAAAGATTCTCTTGCAGGGTTTTTAATTTCGTCCGAAGAAATATCTTATGCCTTCGCTACTTTTAGCTCCTTAATACGAGCGGCTTTACCCTGACGGCCACGTAAGAAGAACAAACGAGCGCGACGCACCTTACCACGACGAATCAATTCGATTTTCGCGATAGATGGTGAAAGAATTGGGAAAACGCGTTCTACGGCAATTCCGTTAGATATTTTACGTACAGTGAAAGTTTCACCGCTTGAGCTCAGGTTACGGCGTTGCATAACTGTACCCTGAAACTGCTGGATACGTTCTTTGTTACCTTCTCTGATCTTTACGTGTACGTTGATCGTGTCGCCTGCTTTGAAAACAGGATACTCGGATGTACGATTTTCAATCGTAGCTTCTACGAGTTTAATAAGTTCGCTCATGACGATGCGTTATATATTTGATTAAAATAATTTCAGCTACTTCCAGCGGATGAGGTGACGCCCCTTCATTCAAAACAGCTTTTGCGAAAACGAGTGCAAAGCTAAGATTAATTCTTAATATCTGAAAGAGTTAGCCTAATTTTATCTAGTAAAACGAACATAATTTTACTGGAATAATATTAGTAAACAGTGAATTTTCAGACATCCCAACGTTTTTGACAGTTTAATTGAATTTCCTTTATTGATTATGAAAATATTAAATGTGAACCAGATCCGGGAAATGGATGCTGCGACGATACAAAATGAACCCATTTCTTCCTATAATTTAATGGAAAGAGCTTCCCTGGCTTTTGTCAAATGGTATGAAGAACGGTTTGATACAAAAAAATCAATTTCAGTTTTTTGCGGCAAAGGAAATAATGGCGGAGATGGATTGGCTATTTCGCGTATTCTGACTGGTAAAGGATACCATGTCCGGGTTTTTATTATTGAATATAGTAAAGATGCCTCCAAGGATTTCCAGCAAAATCTCGAAAAAGTTGAAACCCTCATTCAGATAAAATCAATCTTCGAACCGAATGCGATGCCTGATTTTGTGGACGACCATATCATTATTGACGCTCTTTTAGGTTCAGGATTATCGCGCCCGGTCAGTGGGCTATTGGAAGAAATAATAAAAAAAATCAATGAAGCACCCGGAACTATCATTTCCGTTGATATTGCGAGCGGATTATATGTAGATAAATCGAATGAAAAATCCGATACCATTATTAAGCCGGATCATACCGTAACTTTTCAACTTCCTAAACTGGCATTTATGATGCCACAAAATGCCGTATTTACCGGCGACTGGCATGTTGTGGATATTGGATTGGATAAAAAATTCATAGAAGATTCCGCCACACCTTATTATTTCACCGATCAATCAGCCGGCGACAAACTGGTGAAATCCAGAGAAAAATTTTCCCATAAAGGAACATTCGGACATGCTTTTATTTTGGCAGGAAGTTATGGTAAAATAGGTGCTGCCGTGCTTTCTTCCCGTGCTTGCGCGCATTCGGGTGCAGGGTTATTAACGGTGCATGTCCCCGAATGTGGTTATGAAATTATGCAGATATCACTACCAGAAGCCATGATCTCTGTTGACTCAAACCGAAATAACATTACTTCCTTTCCTGATTTGGAATCGTTTTCAGCGATCGGAATCGGACCAGGAATTGGTCAGGAACCTTTGACAGTAAGAGCATTGGATCAGCTTTTGGAACAAATAAAAGTTCCTTTGATCATTGATGCAGATGCATTAAATATTCTTTCCAAACATCCTGACTTACTGGATAAACTTCCAGCAAAAACAATTCTATCTCCGCATCCCAAAGAATTCCAGCGCCTGGCTGGTGAATCTGTCAACGAATTTGACAGACTTGAACTGGCCAGAAATTTTGCTGAAAAGTATAATGTAATAATTTGTCTGAAAGGTGCATATACAGCAGTTATTTTGACAAATGGAGATGTTCATTTCAATTCAACAGGAAATGCAGGAATGGCAACGGGTGGAAGCGGTGATGTTTTAACCGGGATTCTGACGTCATTATTAGCCCAAAAATATACACCAGAAAATGCCGCTATTTTTGGCGTTTACCAACACGGATTGGCGGGAGATAAGGCAGCTGAGAAAAAGACAAAAACTGCGATGATCGCTTCGGATATTATTGAGAATCTGGGCTGGTAAGTTTGTAACTTGAAAAGTCTTTCAGATTTATTCAAAAATCAGTTGATTAATAATGGACAGTTTTAATACCCGTCCGACGGCAGAAAAAGCCGTTGGACGGGTTCGAGCCTCCCGTGGGATGGCTTTTTCCGCCATCCCACGGGTAGCAAAATGCTCTATTATCTAAATAGAAAAACCACCTAACTCATAATCTGATAAACCACAAAAGCTGAAACATAAGCCAGCGCCATCAGATATCCCAATTGAATAAGCGGCCATTTCCAACCATGTGTTTCACGATATACAACAGCAATCGTACTCATACACATCATCGCGAAAACATAAAATATAAGAAGCGAGTAGCAGACGGCAGACGTATACATCGGCCCACCCTGATCATTTTTCTCCTGAACAAGTCTTTCTTTAACCGTCAATACATCTTCTGAATCTCCGCTGATACTATAAATCGTAGCCATGGTTCCAACAAAAACTTCTCTTGCAGCAAAAGATGCTAAAAGTGCAATTCCTATTTTCCAGTCGTAGCCTAATGGTCGGATAGCCGGTTCAATAAATCTTCCAAAATTCCCCGCGTAAGAACTTTCCAAACGAGCCGATGCAACAGCGGCAGCTACCTCCTGCTCAGGTGCATTTGGCATTGCACTTACCACTTTTTGTTCAGCCACTTCCATATGATCACCCGGACCGTATGATGACAAAACCCAGAGAATAATGGAAATCGCAAGAATAACCTTACCGGCTTCCAGCACAAAAGATTTCACGCTGTCGTACATCATAAAACCAACATGACCCCAACGTGGCATTTTAAAAGTTGGCATTTCAAGCATGAAATATCCCGGTTCTGTTCTTTTAATAAATAAAGACATCAACCAGGCCGAAGCCAGCGCTCCTACTAAACCTAAAAAGTATAATCCAAACAAAACCAGTCCCTGCATATTAAAAATGCCCAGAACTTTGGTTGACGGAATGATAAGCGCAATTAGAATACTATAAATGGGAAGTCTGGCCGAGCAGCTCATAATCGGCGTTACCAGAATAGTCAAAAGTCGCTCGTGGCGACTGCTGATACTTCTCGTTGTCATAATGGCGGGAACTGCGCAAGCTACACCGGAGATCAGCGGAACTACACTTCTCCCATTCAATCCAAAACGGCGCATGATTTTATCCATAATCACCATCACCCGGGCCATATATCCCGATTCTTCCAAAACAGAAACGAGTCCAAAAAGAATGGCAATTTGCGGAATAAAGATAATTACACCTCCGATTCCGGCCATGATTCCATCTGTCAGCAAATCATTCAAAACACCTTTTGGAAGAATTTCTTTTGTCCAGGCAATTAGCAGAGCCGTATTTTCATCAAGCCAATCCATCGGATAAGATGCCCAGGCAAAGATGGCCTGAAAAATCACCATTAGAATTACTGCAAATGTGACATAACCTAAAACCGGATGAAGAAGGATTTTATCCAGATTTCTTGTCCAAAGCGGCTGTTCCGTTACCCCTTCTGACTTGACAGATTTATCAACAATAGGCTTGATCGTTTCATATCTGGCAATGGTTTCATCTGCCAGAAAGCCCATTTCATCAAATTCGTATTTTTCAATAAGTGCATCCAGCTTTGCACGTACGGGCTGGGCAAGAAATGAAAAGTTATCATGCTGACAAACATATTGCAGGGCAACATAGTCATTATCAAGCTGATGTAATTCTCTCACTTCTTCAATCAGCGCCGGCTCATTTCCTTTCGGCTCGTAAAAATATTTCAGTTCAGGTTTTTCAGTTCTTTCAATAACCTGACGAACCGCTTGTTGCAAATTTGGAATTCCCTCTCCTGTTCTTGCATTTATTTTGACCACTGGTACTTTTAGCTGCATCGCAAGCCGAACGGCATTGACTGTCAGCCCCATGCTCGCGGCCACATCCAGCATATTTAAAGCCAGCACTGTTGGTATGCCAAGATCATTTATTTCGGTAAAAAGAAGAAGATTTCTTTGAAGATTTGACGCGTCAGCGACCACAACAACAGCCGCAGGATAATCAGGATGTTTGGGATTTGCAAGAATATCCATCACTACGCCTTCATCTGCCGATTTTGGATAAACGCTGTAAGTACCTGGTAAGTCTACAACAGTAACATCCAATTCCTGTTGCCCATTAGATCCCGATAAACGAAAGGTACCTGATTTCTTCTCAACGGTTACACCAGGAAAATTTCCCGTTTTTTGCCGTAAGCCTGTAAGCGCATTAAATAATGTTGATTTTCCCGCATTCGGGTTTCCTACGAGGGCAATTTTTATATTTTCTTGTTTCAATTGAAAAGCAAAATAGAACGAAAAACGAATTACTCAATTTCGATGGTTGACGCCTCGTTCAATCTTAGTGATAACGAATAACAACCACCTACATTTATACAAATCGGATCACCCAAAGGAGCAATCGCATCAAGACGCACCACACAACCTGGCACACATCCCATCTCCAGCAATTTCAAAGACATTACGCGATCTGTGAATGATCTGATAACTGCCTTTTCACCTTTTTGAAGTTGTGAAACCGTACGAACCGACATATTAGCTTATTTAGATTAAATATACGTAAGTGCAAATTAAGCATTCTCCGCCCGGAATTCAAATAGTTAGGCTTATCATTTATTTAAACAATGCTATAAATCATACAAAAACATCCCATTTTTATTATTACGCTCGGGTTTTGTGTCGTACTTTTGTTGCGCGAAAGACGAATGTCCGGAAGCAAGAGTAACGGAAAACGATCACCGCGCCGAAAGCTGATAGCCGACTGCCGATAGCAAAAAGTATTGAACGAGATAAAAACCCTCATTTGGAAAGAAGTGACGCTGGAATGGCGACAAAAATACGCTTTGAGTGGTATGTTACTTTACGTGGTATCCACTGTTTTTGTTTGTTATCTAAGTTTTAATCTCCGTCGCAATCAACTCACTCCTATTGTTTGGAATACGCTTTTCTGGATTATTATACTTTTTACAGCTGTGAATGCGATAGCTAAAAGTTTTTCTCAGGAACGTTACGGACGGTTACTGTACTATTATAATCTGTGCAGTCCGCTGGCGATCATCGTGTCCAAAATTATTTATAATTCTCTGGTCATGCTGGTGCTTGCAGTTATTGGATTCGGGTTTTATGCATTTGTAATGGGAAATCCTGTCGGCGATATCGGACTTTATTTTATATGCATCCTGCTCGCTGCCATTGGATTCGCGTCAGTTCTCACACTTGTTGCGGGGATTGCATCAAAAGCTGAAAACAATGCGACCCTGATGGCGGTATTAAGTTTTCCAATCATTTTACCAATGCTTTTAATGACAATCCGATTGGCAAAAAATGCAATGGATGGCCTGGATTGGAGCGTAAGTATGGATGAGATTACAACATTGCTGTCGATTGACGCAATTGTGATCACTTTGAGCTGTTTACTCTTCCCCTATTTATGGAGAAGTTGAGATAAAAAACATTAACATTAAACAGGCGTTGACTTACGCCAATCAGTAAAAGTAGAATGAGAAAGCTTTGGTGGAAAATTCTTTGTATCGTTGTTTTTTTCTATGTGATCATTATGGGATTCATGGGACCGGTTCCCCGTTTAGCCATTATCAATGAAAGCATAAGAAACACCTATTTTCACGTCGCTATATGGATGGCAATGATTCTGTTGCTGTTTGTAGCCATGATATTTTCAATTAAATATCTTCGTAAAGGAGAAATAAGGAACGATGATATCGCCAGCGAACTTACTAAATCCGGTATTTTTCTAGGTTTCTTGGGTTGTATGACGGGTTCGTTCTGGGCTAATTTTACCTGGGGCGATCCATGGCCGAATGATCCTAAACTGAACGGAGCGGCTGTTGGTATGCTGATTTATCTTGCCTATTTACTTTTAAGAAGTTCTTTCGAAGACGAACAACGCAGAGCACGTATATCTTCTGTTTACAACATTTTCGCATTTTCAGTGTTTGTTCCGATCATTTATATTCTTCCAAGATTAACGGATTCCCTTCACCCGGGAAGTGGCGGTAACAGCACATTTGGTTCTTTTGACGTCGACAACCAAATCAGAGCTGTACTTTATCCTGCCATCATCGCCTACATTCTCATTGGCTTATGGCTTGCTGAACTAAGGATAAGGATGAAAGTGATCAAACGGATTCAGGAAGAAAAATTTATTGACGGAGGTAGCAAACAAGGGTAAATTTTTAAAAAAGTAAACATTTCAAAACAAAAATTCGTTAAGAATTAAGTACCATATGAACACCATGAAACGAGTTTCCATATTCATTTTAACGCTGACTTTGCTTTCGGGAAAACTGTTGGCACAGGCTGCCGAAACGGATGCTGTGCCGATGGCAGACAAGTTGAGGGCAGATGGCAAAATCTGGGTTGTAGTTGCTGTTGTGGCGATTGTTTTCGCAGGCATTGCAATCAATATGCTTAGAATAGATTTCAAGCTTAGAAAAATTGAAAAAGAGTTAAATATCAAGTAATCAGTATGAAAAAGATCCAGATATTCGGTCTTGTAATTATTGCGATCGCTATTGGAATTATCGTTTCAACAGCCGGCGATGCAAGTACCTATGTTGACTTTGGGAAAGCAAAAGAGATGGCTGACAATGGTGATAATGAAAGTATTCACGTTGTAGGTAAATTACAAAAAAACGCAGCCGGACAGATTCTTGATATGCAATATCATCCTGAAATCGATCCAAATTATTTCGAATTCACTTTGGTTGATAATAAAAATGTAGTCCAGAAAGTAGTGTACAGAAGTACAAAACCGCAGGATTTTGACAAATCTGAACAGGTTGTAGTTGTTGGAAAAATGGAGAACGGAACATTTGCAGCAGAAAAAATTCTGATGAAATGTCCTTCGAAATACGAAAACGGCAAAATGGAAACGACTGAGGCAACCGCATCTAAATCATGATTCATACTACCATTGGAGACGCAGGCCACCTGCTGACAATTATTGCATTTGCCTCTGCCTTACTGGCAACATTTGCTTATTTTAAAGCGGCTTTGGCCGGTACGCCACTTAACGAGGTTACCAGCTGGAAGCAATACGCACGGACTGTGTTTATTGTCCACGCCGCTTCGGTTTTGGGAATCGTTTTCTCGTTATACTGGATCATCGGAAATCATTATTTCGAATACCATTACGCCTGGAAAAACTCTTCACTTTCTTTGCCGACAGGTTATACCATATCCAGTTTCTGGCAGGATCAGGAAGGAAGTTTTCTTCTTTGGATTTTCTGGAATGTGATTTTAGGTTCGGTACTTATTTTCTCAAACAGATCATGGGAAGCACCGGTAATGACCATTTTCGCACTGGTTCAGGCTTTTCTTACTTCCATGATCCTGGGTGTTGTTATTCCTGGTCTTGATTTGAAAATCGGTTCAACTCCTTTCCTTTTGATGAAAGAAGTAATGCCGAATCTGCCGATTTACAAGATGGATCCTAACTTCATTGCCAAAGATGGGAATGGATTAAATCCGCTTTTGCAGAATTACTGGATGGTTATTCACCCGCCGACTTTATTCCTTGGTTTTGCTACGACCTTAATTCCGTTCTCTTTTGCCATCGCTGGTTTGTGGACTAAAAAAATCCATGAATGGGTTCGGCCGGCATTGCCATGGGCTCTGTTTTCCGCTATGATTCTTGGAATCGGGATTTTGATGGGTGCTTACTGGGCATATGAAACTTTGAACTTTGGTAGTTACTGGAACTGGGATCCGGTTGAAAACTCATCTATTGTACCCTGGTTAATTCTGATTGCAGCGATTCACACCATGATCATTGCAAGAAGAAATGCAACGGCGCTTAAAACTTCCTTTATATTAACAATTGCAACTTTCATTCTAATCCTTTATTCTACGTTCATGACACGTAGCGGGGTGCTAGGAAATGCATCAGTTCACTCATTTACGGATTTAGGATTGTCAGGTCAGCTACTGATTTACCTTTTGACGTTCATTGTTGTAGCGGTTGGATTATTAATATACCGTTGGAAAATCCTTCCTTCGGACGAAGAAGAAGTATCTACTTATTCCCAAGAATTCTGGATTTTTATCGGAGCAACCTTACTTTGTCTTTCAGGTTTCCAGATTTTGGCTACGACTTCAATTCCTGTTTATAACAAGGTTGCGGAAGCTTTCGGAGGAGTTCTGAACATGGCACTTCCGGCTGATCAGGTTGGTCATTATAACAAATTCCAGCTTTGGTTTTTCTCTCTGATTATCGTTCTGACAGGTATTGGCCAGTTTTTCTGGTGGAAACGTGTGGGCAAGGATAAATTACATGCTTTGTATAATCCGCTGCTAATTGCGCTTCTTATCAGTGCAGCAGTTATTGTTTTCCAGGGTGTTAAGGAAATTCAGTATATCGTTCTTTTAACAACTTCGATTTTTGCAATTGTAGCGAACGGAACAATTTTATTCCAGATCATTAAAGGAAATTATAGCTTATCCGGTGGCGCTGTGACGCACATTGGTGTTGCTTTGATGCTTTTAGGAATCTTGTTTTCATCTGCCTATACCAAAGTTGTTTCAATCAACAATTCGGGTTTGATGATTTCACGCAGTGCAGAATTTACAAATAACGATAACAAGGAGAATAAGGAAAACATAACGCTCTGGTTGAACAAACCTGAAAAAATGGGCGACTATATGCTAACCTGGCGGGATGTTCGCGTTGAACCGCGCCACATTCCTGGTTACATTCCTAAAAGCTGGGTTGACATGATAGAAAATGATTATCACGCCGTTGCTTTGAGAGATATCGTTGTCAATGAGAAAAAATACAATTCAAAAGGTGATACAATAGAAATCTATCCGGAAAATTTCTATTACGAAATTGAATACCGTGAGCCTTCCGGACGCGTATTTAATTTGTTCCCCCGGGCACAGATTAATCCGAGAATGGGATTAGTTTCCTCTCCAGATATTCAGCGTGAAGTGGATAAAGATTTGTATACCTACGTTTCAATGGTAACAAATCCGACAGCAGAACCTGTGTGGAGTCCTACTGAAAACTTCACGATCAGCATGCGTGATACATTTTTTGTAAATGATTACGTAGCAGTGCTTGATAATGTGGTGCGTACCGAAGAAGTAGAAGGCATGAAACTTGGCGAAGGAGATGCCGCCGTGAAAGCCGTTATTCGTGTGCTGGATAAAGATAATGAATATGTAATTACGCCGTCATTTGTAATCCGTGACCGCCTGGTAGCACGTAAACCTGAAGTAAATAAGGATCTTGGATTCCGCGTTCAGTTTCAGGAAATTGATCCCTCGACAGGCAAATTTACTTTTGCAGTCAATACAACACAGCGTGATTTCATTGTTATGAAAGCTACTGAAAAACCATTGATCAATATTCTATGGCTTGGTACTTTTGTCCTGGTTATCGGTTTTGTAATGGCAACGGTTCGCCGCTTCCAGGATTTCATCAAGATGCGTAACAAAGAAAATGTAACTGTCGATAAGAAAAAAAGCAAGGTAAAAGCAGCTACTGTTTAATTTACCTTCGATATAACAAAAATCCGGCTGGAATTAACTTCCAGCCGGATTTTTTTATGTTGAATCATATAAAACCTAATTCTTTTTCAAACCCTTATCTGTCATTTCATCATAAGCTCTATACTTTGATTTATAAAAAAGAACTTCATCTTCATAAACCTTAAAACTCGTTTCAGGACATTCTTTTTTTATTTCTTCTATCTGATGCGCTGCCAGTTTTTCATCGAGCTGCCAAAACAAACTTTGCAAATAAGACTGATAATCCTGGTCCAGCGTTTTTTGCAGACTTTTTAAACCTGTCACGGGGTTTTCCAAACCGGGAATCAGTTTAACCTGATCCAGTTGATTTTCACTAAAACGAAAACGTTGGAATTCCTCTTTTCCATTCCTTAACTTATCCGCTTCACGAAATGTGTCAGTCAATAATTTACACGGTTGGGCATAGGAAATACTGCTTATTAGTAAACCAAAAATGATATAGCGAGCCTTTTTCATTTAAAAGTTATAAAACACTTTGGCAAAGAAAAACGCACCATTATTTCCCATCTGAACAGAATCCCATGCGCCGCCAGATATCGTTTTATTAGGTTTTGACATGGTTGGATAAACATTCAGAATATTACTGCCACCGATTGCAAAAGAAAGATATTCGTCAAATTTATAAGCAATGGAAACATCAGTCTGTATCACAGGTTTGTAAATATCCACATAATCTTTCTCGGTATACACCTTTCCAGTTTTATCAAGCTGACCGAAATAATTATTAATCAGCTCCATTTTCCCAAAATAATTTCCTCTGGCCATGAAGGTTAAATTATCAACCGTATAATCAAGAGTCAAATTAACCTTTGTTGGAGGCGCCGCAGATAATATAAAATATCGCTCTCTTCTGTTCAGATAAGATGCCTGCTTTCCTTCGAGTCTTTCGGTGGTTTTGATCGTATCAATGGCCATTGTATTATAATTCGCTCCAACCGCAATATTCAGTTTCCCGGCTCCAAGTTCAGCTCCATATTTAATTGTCAAATCAGCACCGGCAGTAGAGGTTGAAAGAGAATTGGTGAAAAACCTGGCTTCGTCAATATGTAATTTTTGTAATCCTGGTCCAACCAACCTGTCATTCTGGCTAATCGGACCAGCAAGTATAATCCTGTTTTGTACTTTGATATAATATCCTTCCACTGAAACTGAAAAATTTTTATCCGGTGAGAAAGTAAGTCCGGCACTTGCATTCTGTGTATTTTCAAATTTCAGATCAGGAATACCCAGCGTTTTCAGGACTTCGCTGCCAGTTCTTGCTATAACCTTTTCAGTAGGAATATTAAGTGGTGCAGTGGTTGGATTAACAGTAGCATTACTAAAATACTGCTGCGCAAGTGATGGTGCCCGGAATCCTATTCCATAACTTCCGCATAGCGTAAGTTCATTTGTAATATTAAATCGCAGCCCACCTTTGCCACTCACAGCACTACCCAAATCATTGTAATAATCGTAACGGCCGGCTGCGCTTACTGAAAGACGCTTACTAATTTTGGCTTCAACATCTACATAACCTGCCGCGTTATAGCGTTTTTTGCTAATCTCTTCCGCCGGACTATATCCGCGAAATCCACGCGCTCCGGTTGGTTTTAACGGATCATAAGTACGGTAGGAAAAGTAGTCACCGGAAAATATATTGTACCAATCCATTCTGTATTCAGCACCAAAAGCGAGATTTACACCTTGTAATATATCATCGTAAAATTGCGATAAATTCAAATTAGTTACATTCTGATTCGTTTTAAAACCACCGGCATCCATAGACGTTGGCGTACCCTTACCAAAAGATTCATTGAGCGAATGATTGACCTTGTAATGAAACTTGTTAAAACCGTAAGTATTGCTGACGTCAACATTGAACCCGTTCCATTTTGTACGAACACCAACCGTTGCCGCCCTGTCCTCAATATTTCGGGATATTACGGGATCAAATCCGTTTGGATAAATTTTGTACAAACTGTCTTTCTTTAACAATGTTCGCGAAAAGGCGAAACTTTCTGTTTGCCTGTAATTATATCCTCCAAAACTGTAAATTTCTAAGTTTTCATTAATAGGTAACGACGCATTAAATGTGATCGAACCATTGTAAACTCTCGGGTCACCAAACTGTTTTCTGACGATGGAATCTGGCTGCGTATTGGAACGGTTTGTGTGATTTCTAAAATTATAATCAGCTGTGACATTTATAAATCCTTTACGACCTATCACCGCGCCATAATTTAAATTGGCGTTATAATTCAACCCGTCCACAAAACTTGAATCCCTGTTATATTTTGCCTTCCGGATACCTGCATTTGCATTCGCTGAAAACCCGTTGGTAGTTTCTTTTAAAATAATATTGACAACACCCGCAACTGCATCAGATCCATATTGGGCCGCGGCACCATCTTTCAAAATTTCGATACGATCAATTGCAGCGACTGGAATTGTATTTAAATCAGCACTGGAATTTCCTCTGCCATATGAGCCAGACAAATTGATTAACGCAGATTGATGTCTCCTTTTCCCATTTACAAGCAAAAGCATTTGATCAGGCCCCATGCCATGTATTGATACCTGATCAATATTATCTGTCCCGTCTGCACCAATTTGCCTGTTTGAATTTAAGGAAGTAGACACAAATTGCAAAAGTTGTGTCAGGTCAAATTGTCCGTTAAGAGAAGCTATTTTTTTTACATCAATGATCTCAACCGGGGAAGTCAGATCTTCCGACCTGGTTTTCAAATTTCTGGATCCGACAATTGTTGCTGGCTTGGTTTTGCCAATACTTTTAAGAATAAAGTTTTGTGTTCCTATACCGTGGATTTCTCTTTTAACTTTATCAAAACCTTCAAAATCCACTATAAGTGTCGCATTTCCATAATGGACATACATCTGATAAACACCCTGATCATTCGTAATTCCTTTTGCATTAGTACCCATCTCCTGGATTATAACTCCGGGAATTCCCTTTCCGTTCTCATCCTTAACCAACCCAGCCACTTTATATTTTTGTGCAAATGCATGAGCGGCAACAAGAACTAATAAAAAAGTAAAGTAAAATTTACTCACAATCAATAATAATTAATCTGGTCGATGAAATGATAATTCGTTTTTAAAGCTATATAGAAAAAATCCAAGTCCGGATTTCAACATAAATTTTCCACAAGTTTAAACTTTGATTCAAAATTTCAAGAATAAAATTTTAAAATAATGCTGAAAGAAGTATGTTTTTTAAACAAAACGTCAATTTATTAAAATTAGCATAAACCTTTTGCACTTCGAAAGCAGTCAAAGAAACCTCTAAATGCTATCTTTACAATTAAAAAATATCATTACTCACTCCCTTTTTATTACATGTTAGCCAACTTACTTAAAACTGCACTGGGCAGATTACGCTTTGTAGCATTCCTTGAAGGTACTTCTCTATTAATACTGATGGGTATTGCAATGCCTTTGAAATATCTTGCCGGCTACCCTGAGCCTGTACGCATGGTTGGAATGGCGCATGGTGTCCTTTTTATTCTGTATGTGATTTTGCTTATTCAGGTTGTTTTTGAATACAACTGGGGTTGGAAAAAATTTCTTCTGGCCTTGGTAGCGTCCGTTATTCCTTTTGGAACCTTCTATGCGGATCAAAAAATTTTCAGACATCCTAATTAATTTATTGTTCCACGTAAATTCTTTTATTATTCCATATTCCTACCCATAACTAAAAAGTGCATCCTAAAACCTTAATTAAACTATGGCTATGCATTGCCTTCGCCGGTAATTGTCTGGCCCAAAAACCCAATGAAAAATATCAATATCACATCCATCCGGCATCTGCTCCAATTAAGGTAGATGGCGTTGCAGAAGATCAGGGCTGGGAATCAGCAGAAACTGCAACAGACTTTTTTATGATCACACCCATGGATACCAGTTTTTCCAGGGCAAGGACAGAAGTTAAAATGACGTATGACAATGATCATATGTACATTCTGGTTATTAATTACAAAACGGTGAAAGGTTCTATCATTGTCGAATCTCTTAAACGGGATTTTACTTTTGGTAAAAATGACAATTTTCTCCTTTTCATGGACACCTTCGATGACCGGACCAATGGATTTTCTTTTGGGGCAAATGCCGCAGGAGCACCCTGGGACGGACAAATGGGAGATGGCGGAACGGTGGATTTGAGTTGGGACAATCGATGGGTAAGTCATGTAAAAAATGATGATGACAAATGGGTTTGGGAAGCTGCCATTCCTTTTAAAAGTATCAGGTACAAATCCGGAATTTCACGCTGGGGAATTAATTTCAGTCGCCAGGATCTGACGATTTCGGAAAAATCAGCCTGGGCGCCAGTTCCAAAACAGTTTCCCTCCGCGTCACTTGCATATACCGGGGTACTGGTATGGGATCAGCCGCCTCCAAATCCGGGAGCCAACATTTCAATCATTCCTTTTTCTGCCACTCGCCTAACGCGTGATTTCCAAAACGACAAGCCCAATAAATACAAAACGAGTATTGGTGGTGATGTCAAGATTGGACTTACGCCTTCACTGAATTTGGACCTTACAGTCAATCCGGATTTTTCACAGGTTGATGTCGATGTTCAGCAAACCAATCTAAATCGTTTCGAATTATTTTTCCCTGAGAGAAGACAGTTTTTCCTCGAAAATGCGGATTTATTTGCAAACTTCGGGTACGCTACCATTCGGCCTTTTTTCTCTCGTCGTATCGGTTTGGGTGTTCCAATCCAGTTTGGCGCGAGGATGAGCGGGAAAATAAATAAGAAATGGCGGGTCGGCGTTCTGGATGTTCAAACGGGTTCTCAGGATACCATTCCGAGAAATAATTATGCTGTGGTAGCGCTGCAACGACAGGTTTTCGCAAGATCCAATGTCCGGTTTATTTATATCAATCGTGATGCTGTCAATTATTCTCATGAAAAAAATGCCAATACAAATCGGTACAACCGGAATATTGGTGCTGAGTACAACCTGGCCAGTGTAAATAACTTGTGGACAGGGAAAGTAATGTTTTTGAAATCCTTCACACCCGGAAAATCAGGTGATGATTTTGTTCATGCAGCGGATTTAAAATTCAGTAAAGCGAATTTTTTCTGGCAGTGGCAGCATGAATATGTTGGGAAAAATTACAATGCAGAAGTTGGTTATGTTCCCAATGCAATCCGCAATGGTTATTACAAAATCAGCCCGACGATGGGATATTTGTTTTTCATCAAAAATCCAAAAATTATCAGCCACGGACCAAAGGTTGTGACCAATATTTACTGGGACAAACAAATGTCGCTTAGTGACAGGGAACTTACATTTTCTTATAATGTCAATTTCATTACCAGAGCAACCATGTCGGCCTATGTGACGAACAATTACACACGCTTGTTAAGACCGTACGACCCAACGAATTTAGGGAAAGAGCAGCTTGCAACAGGCACAGAACATAAATGGACATCGGCAGGTTTTGAAATTGTATCTGGTCCGCAAAGCCATTTCACTTACACTTTTGCAGGTATTTTTGGTGGGTATTATGACAATGGTCATCGTACAAATTTACGTACAGAACTCGGGTATAGAATTCAGCCATATGTTGCGATTACCATGGCTGGAAATTATAATGACATCCATTTACCTGCTCCCTGGAACAGGACACAGCTTTGGCTGGTTGGTCCACGTGTAGATGTTACTTTCCGGAACAATTTATTTTTTACAACCTTCATGCAGTACAACAATCAGGCGGATAATATTAACCTGAACGCACGTTTGCAATGGCGTTATAAACCTGCTTCGGATTTGTATATCGTTTATACGGACAATTATTTACCTGAAAATTTCATGGTAAAAAACCGGGCGATTGTTTTGAAGTTTACTTATTGGTGGAACTTGTAAAGATCAGCCGCAAAAAATGGTGTCTAAAAAGTAGTTTTCAATTACTTTTTAGACACCATTTTTTTAATAATCTTTGATATTCTATTTTATTTCTTCCTGCACCTTCCTTACAAAATCCTCTGAAACATCAGCAAAATTTGCAATTTCTGAAATTGAAAATTTCTCAGATTGTAACATTCTGGTAACTACTTTTAAGCTTTTTTTTTCTTCACCTTTTTCAAGTCCTTGCTCCAAGCCTTTTTCAAGTCCCTGCTCCAAACCTATTTCAATCCCTTCTTCCCTAGTCAGCATTTTTATAGTTTCTATAATTCCCATAGTGCTTTCATTTCCGGTTAACTGACTGATTTCATTATCAAATTTACTGTTAATTTCATGATTTTCAATATGGATAAATGTTTTCAAAAAGTATAGAAACCGCTTTACCTTTTCACCGCTATATTTCTTGCTGCCTATCAACGCACGTGCTATGGTTAGCCGGTGTTCTGCCAACTCCCATTCTGGAATTTTGTCTGCAAGAAGTGCTTTCTGTGCAGCTAATACAATGAGTGCAAACGGATTATCCATGACCAGTAACTGCTCTTCCGAATGATCCATGATATGATAATTATTGTATTTGTATACAAGTTCAGTCCCAAGAAATCTATAATGGAAAGTACTTTCTGACAAACTTTTCGCCGCACCCGTAAATACTGCCAGCGCGGTAACCGGCATGTTGTATCGATCATAAATGCGGTAGAAATACTGAAACATTCGTTTTGAAAACTGCTGGTCATTTTGCGCCTGGATTTCAATATGAATCAGAATCCATTCCTCAGCGCCATCAATCCCATAAATTTTTGCAAGCATATCAACAAAACGGCTCCCACCCTGCTTTTCAAGGTCCGGAAAAAGTTCATGGAGTTCTTTGTCCATAAATTCTAATCCCTTTTCTATATCAAAAAGAGAATCTGCGTCATCAAAAAAGAAACGAAGCAAATCAGAAAACGCTTCCTCAAAAGCACTTTTTAAAAGAATATCATTTTTTCGTCTCAATTGATGTATATCTACGTACATTTCTTGGACGCAGAAAAACGTTAAACGTTACAATTATCTCACTAACCATTCTAATTTCAATAAAACACTTCAACCTTATTCCCCTTCAAAGTCTTCAGCTGACTTGCATATTTTTTCTCTACATCCTGTTCGGTGAATGGATTCCCACGTAAGTATACTTTATCAAGCTTTTTAAGTTGTACCACGGTCGACGGGAATTCCGGTAGATTATTTCCTGAAATATCGAGCTCATGCAGACTATCCAACGCCATGATTTCAGGTGGAAAATTGTAAAACCAGTTATAACCCAAATCCAGAATATTCAGATTTTTCAGCTTTGCAGCACTTTGCGGCAACTTACTTAATTTGTTATGATGGGCATACAGCGTATTCAGATTGGCTAGTTTGTCCATTTGCTCGGGAAGTTCTTTGAGCTGATTATTACTTACTGCTAATTGTGTCAGATATTTTAGTTTGGTCAGAGATGCTGGCAAAGTTTCAAGTTGATTATAATACAAATCCAGTACTCCCAGATTTTTCATTTTCTTTATTCCTTTTGGCAAAACCGCCAATTCAGATTTATAAAAATTTAAATCCTGCACAGTTTTCAACTTTCGAAAACTTCGGTTTGACAAATCGGTAAGTTTATTTCCTCCCAGCCAAAGTGATGACAGATTTTTACAGGCTTTGGCAGCAGCAGGAATATTTGTAAATTTATTTGATTTCAGATTCAGCAGTTCCAGCGACTTATTTTTTGTTAATACAAGGCTTCTATTGGTTAGCCGATTTCCGTCCACATGTAATTGTTTGAGACGCGGTAATCTTTTCAAATCAATTTTTAACTCATTCAATTCATTTGCGCTCAGATATAATTCTTCAATATTGGGAAAACGATAAATAACAGTGGGTAAAGTTTTTAATTCCAGCTGGTTAAAAAATATCCTCTTAATTTTAAGACTGTCTTTATAAGCCAGGGCAGTTTCTATATTCACAACAGAACTGTCCGTTTGCCTTACTTGCCGTTTGACAATTTGCTTACCAAATTTCATCAACATAATCGACCGAAATGGCTTTTGCAGCTTTTCCACCGACTTCCATTCTGATACATGTTGCACAAAAGACTTTTTTAGAACCTGATTTAAGGAATCGTTATTATAACCTTTTGCTTCCGTATGGAAAATGATATAGTCAACGCTCCCTTGCTGATTCACCAGTATTTGTGTAATGACCGATATTCCGGGATTCACATCTTTTGGAACTACAATATCTAATGATTTTTGAACCAAATCTATCGCGTCATCGGAGCTCCTTTCTTCATATGTAATCGGCAACATGTCCACATGAAATTTTGCTTTTTGCGCCTCTTCTTGTGTCCAGATATGTACTTGCGCTGTAACTAAATGTGTTAACAGCGTCAAGATGAATAACAATACGATTTTCATATAGCGGCTATAATTAAATTGAATATACAAGTATAACTAAAAACAATTTAATATAACTAATAAATTAGTCGAAAAGATTTTTTTATTAAAAAACCCTGTAAATATGCTTGCGCTTTACAGGGTCTCCATTTATTGATTGAATAAAATTTACTATTTACTCCTTTCAATAGTATACTGCACCAGATTTTCCAAAGCCGTACGGTGAGCAGAATCCGGAAATTCATTCAGCAGAGTCTGGGCTTCTGCTACGTAGCGCTGCATTACCTTCTCCGCATACTTCAATCCGCCGGACTCTTTTACAAAGGAAATAACTTCTAAAACTTTATTTGGTTTATGACTTTCGTTACGAATGATATTGATCATTTTTCTTTTTTCCAGCCAGGGCGCTTTATTAAGTGCATATATTAGCGGCAGCGTCATTTTCTTTTCTTTGATGTCAATTCCAAGCGGCTTGCCGATTTCATCTTCACCATAATCAAAAAGATCGTCTTTAATCTGAAAAGCAATTCCTACCTTTTCACCAAAAGCATGCATTCGTTTTATAACCTCTGCACCAGCACCGACCGAGCAAGCTCCAACTGCGCAGCAAGATGCGATCAGTGAGGCTGTTTTTTGTCTGATAATTTCGTAATAAACTCCTTCGTTAATATCAAGTCGGCGTGCTTTTTCGATTTGAAGTAATTCTCCTTCGCTGATTTCACGCATCGCTGTTGAAACAATTTTCAGCAATTCGAATTCATTATGCTCAACGGATAACAATAAACCGCGGGAAAGCAGATAATCGCCCACCAAAACGGCAATTTTATTTTTCCATAAAGCATTGACTGAAAAGAAACCCCTGCGGTAATTGGAATCGTCCACAACATCGTCATGAACAAGTGTAGCAGTATGTAAAAGTTCGATAAATGAAGCGCCGCGGTAGGTTGATTCTGAAATCGGGCCGCAAACTCCCGCGGACAGAAAAACAAACATAGGCCTGAGCTGTTTTCCTTTACGGCGTACGATGTAATTCATGATCTGGTCGAGCAGCATTACATCACTTTTCATAAACTGGCGAAACTTGTGCTCGAAAGCCTTCATTTCATCCGCAATAGGAGCTTGAATATCCTTTATTGAAAGGGTCATATTAATTATAGGAAGTCTTGACTTACCTCCAATTGTTAAAAGGCTATACAGCGCAGTTTGGTTCAAAAATCAGGGCATTATCCGCTGCTGTACTTTAATCCTCAAATTTGGAATAAAATCTTCTCTTTATACCTATTTTAGAATGAAAATGTTTAAAATTGGAAATATGAAAACGGAAAATCGTTGAATTGAGTAGAACTACGCAGAAAAACCGTTATGTGAACACGGCAGATGTAAGTCGAAAAATAGAAGCAAAAACTAAACAAATCACCAAAATAGCTGAAAGCCGATAGCCGACAGCCGAAAGCAAATATTTATGAAGGCACTCGTGCTTGGAGGTGGATCAATGAAAGGAGCTTTTCAGGTTGGCGCCATTCAATCTGTACTTGAAAATGGTTTTGAACCGGACATGGTGTATGGAATCTCGGTTGGCGCATTGAATACCACTTTTCTTGCCAATGAAACTGGCCGCCAGTTTGAAGAAAACGGTAAACTTAACTGGCCGCTGGCGGGTAGAAAACTGCTCGAATTTTGGGTTAAGAATATAACACAGCCACAAGATATTTCAACGCTTCGTTCGCGCGTTATGTTAGGTATGAATACGCTCATGAGCCGTTTTGATGGTTTGGTTGATCCTGCTCCGCTGCATTTGCTGATCAGGAAAAATGTAAAGGATAAATATTTAAAAACTACTCCGGCGAGAATAAAAGTAGGCGCAGTGAATGTGCAAAGTGGCGAAATCAAATATGTGACTCCACAAGAACCACATTTCCTTGATTATGTTCGCGCCAGTTCCTCTATTCCTATGCTCATGCCGGCGATCGCGATTGGAAAAGAAATGTATCTGGATGGAGGTTTAAGAGAAGTAGCACCAATTCGCCAGGCCATTGCAGACGGAGCAACTGAAATAGTAGTAATCGCCTGTCATTCTCCGCATTTGTACCAGCCGGAAGGTATGAATCCGCGAAATCTGATCACGCTTGTGGAAAGAGTTCGGGATATTACGGTGAACGAATATGCGAACAGCAACATTATATGGGCAGAATCATATGTCGACCGGTCTATTTTACGCGGCGTGCCTATGAAAATGACCGTGATCCGTCCGGCATCTCCACTCGTACTGGATATGCAGCGTTTTACATCCGATGATATTTCAAGATTAATTATTGAAGGTTATCGAATTGGTATTGAAACCCTTAACAAAGTGGCAGAAGTAAAACAATAAAAAAATCTGTTAAAAAAACTCAGCTAATGTTAGCAAAACGTTTGAAAGACCCTTACCCCATTCTGTTGCTGTTACTTTTAACATCTTGTGTCCCTTCACGTCAATTCGCATCTGTTACTGATAACTGCAATTTCAGCAAATCAGGAAGTTTAAGCGCACATCTTAAACCTTCAAACCGGTTTGTCCCGTTGATCATGGCGCACCAGGGCGGAACAGAAGATGGTTATCCCGGAAATTGTATGGCAACTTTTGAAAATACCTATCAGAATGTTCCATGCGTGATGCTGGAATTTGATATCCGTATGACTGCCGACAGTCAGCTGGTTTTGTCACACGATAATGAATTGGAAAAACGCACGAATGGAACGGGATTATTAAATCAACAGCAATGGAAAGATGTAAAGCAGCTTCGTCTAAAAGACGATAAAGGATTGTTGACCAAAAATAAAATACCTTCTTTCAAGGAAGTTCTTGATTGGAGTAAAGAAAAAAATCTGATTCTGATTGTTGATAAAAAACCTGAAACGGATCTTGTAAAAACAGTCCGTATGCTGAAAGAAAATAATGCACTTCAAAAATCGGTCGTGATATGTTATTCTCTTGAAGAAGCGAAAACGGTTTATGCGTTGGAGCCAACGTTGATGATTGCTGTTGGTTTTAACAGCTGGGAACATATTACCAATGTGGAAAAATCGGGATTGCCTTTGGAAAACCTTGTAGCACTTACACCGAAAGAGCTGCAAGCTGAATCATTTTATATGAAGGTCCATTCTATGAAAATCATTACTTCACTTGGAACCAACGGAAATATTGATACCCTTAACACAGAAATTTCCGCTCCGATGTATAACAAGATATGGGAAAGCGGTGCAGATATTATTTGTACCGACCAGCCGATATTTGTGCATTCTTTGTTTCAGAAGTAAGGCTATCAGCAGTCGGCTATCGGCTATCGGCTATCCAATAAGACTAAAAGCGACTTTTTAGCTGATTTCAAGCTTTCGGCAGCTATCTTTTAATACAATTCTTGATAATGTTCATAAAAGAAAACGGCTCAGTCAAAAATTTGACTGAGCCGTTTTCTTTTATATAATTTTTCAGAACAAATCAGACGAGATTAGTTAAAGATATAACGAAGACCGATCTGAGCCTGCCAAACGCTGCTAACAGATAAGTTCGGAGTGAACGAATCTTTAAGCAGTACATTTTGTCCGTCAATAACTTGTGTGGCGATTCTGTAAACCGGCTTACCATCAGCGCCAACGCTTGCAAGTGCAAGAGGGTTGAAAGTTGTAGCCTGGTTTCCAAGTCCCCATTTGTCATGAAGCAAGTTTCCTACGTTAAGGATATCACCACGAAGCTGGATAACATTTCTTTTCTTCTTTTTACCAACCGCAACATAGAATTCCTGAACAACTGTGAAGTCGAAACGAGATAACCATGGGTAAGCACCACCGTTACGTTCTGCATATTTTCCACGACGGCTTTTCAAGTAATCGTTACCATTGATAAATGCGTCGAAAGCTGCTTGCTGCTGCTCAGGAGAATATACCGTTGTAACAACATTAGGAGCAGTTCCATTTGATACCGAAAGAGGCGCAAAAGTCAGTTCCGATGCCGTTTTAGGAACAAATATCAAGTCATTTGAAGTCTGACCATCACCATTCAAATCCTGGTTAAGCGTGTAAGAAATCTTAGCACCGCTTGTAGAAACCGCAGCCAATGTAAACATGGTCGATCCACCAAAAGTACCACCATAATTGATTTTGTAGTTAATCACACCCACAATACGGTGACGCAAATCGTTATCCGAATAAGTCAAAGGCAGATAGTTCTGACCTGTTGAAGTTGGAACGTTTGCCTGTACTGTACTTCCTACGAATGCGATATCTTTTGCTTGTCCGTATGTATAAGAAACAAATCCACCAAAACCTTTTGTAGTTGGCTTTTCTAATTTCACAGTTGCGATGTAAGAATTTCCTTTTTTAGTGTTTTTAAGTACAAAAACGTTTGAAATCTCCGGATGTATAAAACGAGCCACATTCACTGTGTTACTAGCACCGGTTCCTGAACTAGCTACACCTGATGCAGGAAAACGTGGACGAGTATCGTCACCTGTAAACGTACGATCCGGCGCTTTTAAGTTAGCATCGATATATCTCAAACCGTTGATTGTTTTGTTGTAAATAAATTCAACCGTTCCAATTAACCCTAATGGTAATCTTTGATCAACGGCAATGTTTGACTTCCAGATTTGTGGATATTTTAAATTTTGATCCGATGCGTTAACGGCATAAGGTAGCAATTTTCGAATATCAGGATCAATCGTAGATGGCAGGTATCGAGTTGGATCCGTTGTGAAAGCGTAAGCTGTTGTATTAGTCACGTTAATTACACCTGTATTCACACCATTGTTACCCAACTGATTTGAAATCAACACCTCAGGGATACGGGAAACAAAAATACCTGATCCTCCGCGAAGCTGTGTCGTTTTATCGCCTTTTACATCCCAGTTAAAACCGATACGAGGAGAAATAAGTAAACGTGTTTTAGGGAAAGTTCCTGTCGTTACTTTGTAATCGGCGCCGTTTTCATCTTTAAAAGTGAAACCAGCAACAACTTCATTATTGAAATCCTTTGCAGTTGAATTGTCATAAGCAAAAACATCACCACGGATACCAGCAGTAATTTTCAGATTTGGAGTAGCCTGGAATTCATCCTGAACATAAGCACTGTAAAGATTTCTTTTCAATGTTTGAAGAGGTTCAGCACCACCTGGTATACGTGAATAACGCAGGTTATAACGTGCAACGCTTACAGGCGAAACATTTGAGGATGGATTCGCAATAGAAGCCAGAGCAGCAGTTTTGAAATCAGCAATCGAGTTATAAACGTAAACTCCGTTCGAAGATGGGAAGAAAACGTTGTTCGAAGTAAAATGTTCAAAAACCACACCTGCTGTAACAGTATGCTTTCCTGCGTAATAACTGAAATTGTTCGTGATATTGAATGTTGAATAATTCAGTTTGTTATTAGGCGTAAAAGGATCAAATCCAATGGTAGTATAAGTACTTCCGTCTTTCAGGATATCAATGGTTGGGAAAACAGCAGTTTTATACGTTCTGTCCTCAATTTGCTTGTTGTAAGTAACAATAAGATCATTGGCAAATTTACCGTTGAAATTGGAAGTCAACTCAGCTGCAACCGAACGTGTGTTATCAGCGATTAGGTAACCTGTATTTTGTGATGACATAGCCAGGGCACTATTGGTACGGTTACCATTTCCAGCTGTGTTACTACTGTTACTGCTACTGATCAACTGATCTGCTTCTGAATTATGGTGCGAGTAACGTACCGATAATTTATGCTTGTCGTTAATGTTGTAATCAAGACGGATAAGTCCTTTTGTACTTTTGATTTTGTTGTTAAATCCGTCAAGCGCCCCCATGTCGTAGTTGAAGTTTTGTTTCATAAATGAACTCAAATCTTCAAGATCCGAAGCAAGAACACGGGAAACGTTAGTTCCGGTTTGTCCGCGGTTTAGTGACCAAGTCTCAGCAGGTGTGCTGCTTGTAAATCTTTCCGCATTGATAAAGAAGAACAATTTGTTTTTGATCAAGGGACCACCTAAACGGAAACCCCAGGTTTTTTCGCTCAGATTTGGTTTTGGTTTAATATCCTGATCACCGTTACCTTTTTTAGCAACCATATCACTTCCACGGAAAAGGTGATAAGCAGAACCTGATAATTCATTTGTTCCTGAACGCGTAACAGCATTGATACCAGCACCTGTAAAACCTGACTGGCGAACATCAAATGGCGCAACGTTTACCTGAACCTGATCAAGAGCGTCCAAAGAAACTGCACTTGTACCAGTACGTCCACCCGCCTGTGCCGATGAACCTAAACCGAAACCATTGTTAAAAACAGATCCGTCAATCGTAATGTTATTGAAACGGGCATCCTGACCAGCAAATGATTGTCCATTACCATACGGATTGTATTTGGTGATATCACTGATCGAACGACCAATTGTTGGTGTAGAGTTAATTGCGTTACGGTCAAAAGAAGTAGAAGCACCGTTACGGTCAGAACTGAAAATGTCACTGCGACCCGTTGTAATGACAACTTCCTGCAACGCTGTACCTTCATCAGCCAGTTTGAAACTAACATCGGCACTTGTTCCAAGATCTGCGGAAACATTTTCTGTAACCTGATCTTTAAAACCAACGAAAGTGACAGTTACCGTGTAAGGACCGCCTACACGAACACCCGGAAGTGTGTAAAAACCTTTTTCATTTGTAATAGTACCATAACGGCTTCCTGAAGGCGTGTGTACTGCAACAACTGTTGCGCCGGGAAGTTCAGCCCCTTTGCTGTCTGTTACCCTGCCGGTGATGGTTGAGGATGTAACCTGAGCCTGGACTTCTCCGCTCAAAAATGATAATGCAAAAACGAACAGCGCGCAACACGCTGATCTGAAAAGTAGACTTTTCCAGTTCATAAATTTTTGGGGATTTGAGTAATTGAGTTAGTAGGGTCATTCAGTTTATGAATGATAATTTTTCGTAAAATAAAAGTTTTTTTTGCTCTTAAACAATTACCCGTTTCCTACTAAAATACTATACTACACTTTGCAACTCCCTGATTTATTGGAATAATACAGATTTAAAAATCAATAATTCAATATTTACAATTCAATGTTTTATTATTGTTAAATGTGCTTTAAAGCACCAGTTTTGTCGAAAAATTTTATTACCATTTAAGAATATTTTCACCGCTCCCGGATTGCATTTGCTCAGTTATTTTGGGATACGTTGAAATTATTTCAACAAAGGGCAGGTTAACACCATAAGAAAGTCATTAAAACATGTTTTTTATTTAATGAAAAAATTTAAAAATAAAGGGTATTTAAAGGCCTGGAACTTTGAAATTTTACATTCCTCATCATGATTTATATGGCCTGAGGGTGAAAATTATAACCACCAAAAAATACTATAAATCATTATACAACTGCCTTAAATACAGATATTTAAATATAATTGGCTTAAAATCAGCATATTTCAATATTAAGTATTTGTTAATTTTCATTCTTTTTTACTTTTTCTTGTAAAAGAAATCGTTGCGATATTTGTCGAAATTGTTTCAAAAAATAAATAATCACAAAATAAGTACCTAAAGGACACTTTGAGTGGGAATCAGTAACTTTCCCGGACATCCTTGAAAAAGCTTAATATTTTTCAAAATGCAGCTAAACTTTAAAAAAATAGGCGAAACCGGCCGGCCTCTTATTATACTTCACGGTGTATTTGGATTTTTGGATAACTGGCTTACCATTGGAAAGACAATTTCAGAACAAGGTTTTGTGG
This sequence comes from Dyadobacter subterraneus, assembly GCF_015221875.1. Lineage (NCBI taxonomy): Bacteria > Pseudomonadati > Bacteroidota > Cytophagia > Cytophagales > Spirosomataceae > Dyadobacter > Dyadobacter subterraneus. The sequence continues at coordinate 1,137,758 of NZ_JACYGY010000001.1, read as the reverse complement.
TATATCTGGTAGATCAAAGGCATCATGGCCGTTCGCCGCATGAAGGCGCACTTGATTTCCCGACACTTGCAGAAGATCTTAAAGAATTCCTGCAACATCAGAATCTTACATCTCCTATTCTTCTTGGACATTCCATGGGTGGAAAAACGGTGATGGAATATGCAGTCCGCTATCCTGATACTTTTGAAAAACTTGTCATTGTAGATATTGGCCCGAAGCAATATCCGATTCACCATACCGCGATTTTGAAAGGCCTTAATGCACTTCCGGTCTCTGAAATTGAAAACCGCCAGCAGGCTGATGACTTTTTGGGCAAGTATGAACCAATTCTGGCGGTTAGACAATTTCTTCTGAAAAATCTTTACAGAAAAGAAGACGGAACTTTCGACTGGCGTTTTAATCTGGCCGTATTGACAAGAGATATGGCAAAAGTCGGGGCGCCGATAACATCGGAAAAACCGGTTGAAACCACTACCCTTTTTATGCGTGGTGAAAAATCAGATTATATTCTGGATGAAGATTGGGATGGAATTCTGAAAATTTTCCCGAATGCAAAACTTGATACCGTTGCAAATGCTGGTCATTGGGTTCAGGCGGAGCAGCCGAAAGTTTTTGTGGAACATTTGCTGGCGTTTTTGAAATCCTGATTATTTAACCTTTAAATATCTAGATTTAAACGAATTACAATTGGAAATAGTCATTTCTTCACTACTAACTGTGATATCATAAATTGAACAAAAAGCAACACCACAGTTTGTAGTTGAGCAGTTGGCAGAATAAGAAACAGCTGCTCTTGGCTTAACTTCAAATCTGGTGTTGTTGATATTGTATATTTGCGGTACACAACAAAAGGTTTTTCCGTTTTCGTCAAGTAAAATTCCATCGAACCGGAAATTCATAAAAATTTTTTCATAACCGACAAAAGGCACCCACACCTTTTCTCCATTCACAAGTTGTTCCACCTCAGCCAAATACCATTTACCAACAAGCGGTTTCATGATTTCGTCCGGCTGGGTATCGATTTTATCTTTCTTACAACCAAGCAGCAAAATGAATAACAGAGGGAAGTAAAAAAATCTTTTCATAAACTCAGTTTTTGATATATTTCTCCCTTACACCGAAACAATAATTCAGTATCATTTCATTTCCTGAATATTCGATACCCCAAACCGCACAATATGCACAACTCACGGCAGCACACTTGCCGTAGACTACTTTTCTTTTAGGTTGAATTGTAAAAGAATTGCCATTGATCGACAGTTCTTTCGGAGTACAACAATTCGCAAAGCCGTCTTTGTCAAACATTACCCCGTCGAAGCGGAAAACAAGGTATTGCGGATCATTTGAATTAACAGGTTGCCAAACCTTTTTTCCATTTACCGATTGTTCGCTTTCAGTTAAAAGCCACTTGCCAACCAACGGTTCTATTATTTCGTCCGGCTGCATATCGATTTTATCTTTCTTACAACCAAACAGCAAAATGAATAACAGAGGAATGTAAAAAAGTCTTTTCATAAACTCAGTTTTTGATATATTTTACACGTCCACCAATACAATATGTTATAATCATTTGATTACCTGAATATTCAATATCCAAAACCGGACAGGCAACACAGTTGACAGCGGCACAATTCAGGCTGTAAGTAACTTCTGACTGAGGTTGTATTTTATAAGATGCACCGTTGATACTTAATTCGTTTGGCCCGCAGCAGCTGGCTTTTCCATCGCCATCCAGAATCACACCATCGGAACGAATAATCAGATAAACCGGAGTTAGTGTATTTACAGTCTGCCATACTTTTTTACCATTAACGGTAACTTCCGTTTCGGTCATAAGCCATTTACCTGCGATAGATGAAACAAGACTTTGAGGTGTTGCACTATCATTTTCCGTACTTTTGCACTCAAGTAAGAAAATCAGTAAGAATGGAATGTATAATAAGCGTTTCATAAAATATCTTTTCATAATAGATTCAGTTTCACCGTGAAAGGTTGGAAGTGAATAAAAATTAAATACATGAACCAATCCCCAATAAATCTGTACCTGATACCAACTGTGTTGGCAGAAGGAACAAATGATCAGGTACTTAGCCCTCAGATTAAAGACGTAATTGTTAACGTTGATGTCTTCTTTGTTGAAAATGTAAGAACAGCAAGACGTTTTATCAGCAGCCTGAAACTTGGCAAAGTCATAGATAATATCACTTTTTTTGAATTAAATAAAGACACACCTCGTTCGGTAACGATGGCTCAGGTTAAGGGGTTGACGCAAAATGCAGGCATACTTTCAGAAGCCGGCTGTCCGGGCGTAGCAGATCCGGGTGCGGTCGCTGTTGACTTTGCGCATCAGATCGGGATTAAAGTGATACCGCTTGTTGGGCCGTCTTCCATTTTACTGGCTTTGATGGCGTCAGGTTTTAGCGGCCAGTCGTTTACTTTTCACGGTTATCTTCCGATTGATAAAATGGAAAGAAGAAAAGCGATTCAGCAACTGGAAAGGGATGTAAAACAAAAAGATCAGACGCAGATTTTCATGGAAACACCGTTCCGTAACAGTTCATTTCTGGAAGCGATTCTGGAAGCAGCCCAGCCTGAAACTTTGCTTTGTGTTGCCGCTAATATTACCTCTCCCCAGGAATTTATAGAAACACATCCTGTAAAATACTGGAAGAAAAATTTCCCGGATGTACAAAAGCAACCTACTATATTTTTGATCGGATAATTTTCATACGGAAACTGTTAAGCGTCAGCAACAAAACCGATTTCACATGCGAATCTGATTTTGACATTCCAACCAACCGCAGCAATTCAGACTCTTGGATAATAGTTGTAGATCAATTTTTATTTAACAAAATGAATGTAGCGATGAAAAAATGGATGTTTTTGGGTGGTTTTGCTTTGATGATGGGCTTGACTGGATGTGATGATTCTGATAATGGAAGCGATTTTGTGCTGGAACAGGTGGTAACTTCTGATTTTGAATTAAATGCTGATGACTGGACTGGCGATCTGTCTGAATATAGCACAGCAACAGATACTTCCTCCATAGAATTCCGATCCGGCCGCACAACTTTACCAAGTCCACTTAATACTAAAACATATGGTTTCATGCTGCAAAGCCATAACCGCAGCGATGATATGTTTATGTTTTTGAAAAAGAAAATTGGTGGCCTGAAATCAAATTTCAAATACAACGTGACTTTTGAAATTGACCTGGCAACAAATTATTCTTCGGGTGGATTAGGTGCAGGCGGATCTCCGGGAAGTTCTGTGTATGTCAAAGCTGGTGCTTCGTCAGTTGAGCCTGCAAAAAAACTTGTAAGCGGTTTTTACACTTTCAATCTTGACAAAGGAAACCAGTCAGAAGACGGAAAAGATTTGGTTAATCTTGGTAATGTTGCCAATGGTTTGGAAACCGACTCTTATGCGATTGTTAAACGTGATAATCTTACAAAACCGGTGACCGTTACTTCCGACGCAAGCGGAGCAATCTGGGTTTGTATAGGAACAGATTCGGGTTTTGAAGGATTGACAAAACTTTATTACGATAAAATTAAGGTATCAATTACCGAAAAGGCAAATTGATTCGTTAGTCATCTGCATATTTTCGACTAGTTTTGTCTACCCAAAGCGATTTAAAATTGATGAAGAAATATTTGACGTGGGCAAAACTAGTCCTTTTATTAAGTTTGTACGGATGCAGCGGTGAGAAACGGAATGATGTTAATCCGGTAAGAACCATGATTTCCGAATTTGAAGATGACACGGAAGACTGGATCGGAGATTACGCATTATATAACCGGAGCGATACTACCAAAATTGCTTTCCTGATGGAGCGGGATTCTTTACCTGCGACCATAGATTCTCTGAAATTCAGTTTGAAAATGCAAGCCACAAATTTGAATGACAGTATGTTTCTTTTCCTGAAAAAGAAAATCATTGGCCTCAATCCTGAAAAAACCTACAATGTTTCGTTTGATATAAATATCGGAACAAACTATCCAGACCTGGCTAATGCCACAGGCAGAAAAATAAGTTTAAAAGCTGGCGCTTCTGCAACCGAGCCTGTTAAAATTCTGAATGGGGGATATTATAATTTATCAATAAAAAAAGGACTCTGGAATGTTGACGGATCCGAAATGGCGATACTTGGTGATGTAACAAATGGTGTTGGAAAAGTGGTTTATCAGCTTGTCAACCGGAATAGTTCTTCTAAAAATATTTCTGTTAAACCTGACGCAAACGGAGCCATCTGGATTTGTGTTGGAGAAGATGTCAGTGAAAGCGTAAAAACGATTTTATATTATGACAATATAAAAGTTACGTTGACCGAGCAGTAATTATTAAATTAGCCTGATAGCACCAAAGCGCATGAAGAAGTTAATATTTTTTGGAAGTTTGATTATGACAGTATTTCTCGTTGCCTGTAAAGGCGGAAATGATACTTTACCTATCAAATTTTTCGAAAGTACTTTTCAACAAAACGCAGAAGACTGGACTGGTGATGTTGCATTATTTAAAAACGGTCAGCAGGATACGATTGCTTTCAATATCAAACAAGGAAAAATTCCGGGAGCAACTGATAGTACTTCAAGAGGTTTAGGAGTTTCTGGAAAAAATATAGGTGACAGTCTTTTTCTCTTTATCAAAAAGAAAATTACTGGCTTGGATCCGGCATTAACATATAAGGTTGCATACGAAATTAATATTGGAACAAATTACCCGGACACGGTTGGATCCGCAGGAAGACGTATTTTTATTAAAGCTGGCGCTTCTCCAAATGAACCTGTCAAAGAGCTGGCCGGCAATTATTACAAGACCAACCTGGGACTTGGCGCCCTTTCCAAAAGTGGATCAGAAATGATGTACCTAGGCACTGCGGGTAACGGCCTGGATTCTGTTGCTTACCGCAGTATAGTCAGGACAAATGCGAATCTTGCCGTTGAGGTCAAACCAAATGCAGACGGAGAAATCTGGCTTTGTGTAGGTGCTGAAACCAGTTACAAAGGATTAATTCAACTTTATTACGACCGCATTTATACGGCCGTAGGCGAAAAGCCGATTGAATAAATTCAGTTTGCGATCAGTTTTTGTAACTTCGCAAATATCCGGGACTGGCTCCTAAACCTTACGATTGAAAAAATGATACAAATAAAATCTTTTGTTTTCAACCCATTTTCTGAAAATACCTACGTGCTGCATGACGAAACCGGCGAGGCCGTTATTGTAGATCCGGGTTGTTACGACAAAGCTGAATTCCAGGAATTGTATGATTATATAGCAACTAATTCGCTGAAACCAGTTCGCATCATCAATACCCACGCGCATATTGACCACGTTTTGGGTGTAGCAGCAATTAAGGCAAAATATCAGATCCCTTTTTCCCTTCATCGCATCGACGAACCTTTGCTGAAAGCGGTGAAAACATACGCGTCAAATTATGGTTTCAATCAATTTGACGAACCGGAAATCGATTCTTACATTGATGAAGGCGATATCATAACTTTTGGAAATTCGTCTTTAAGAATTCTTTTTGTTCCTGGTCACGCGCCGGGTCATGTTGCTTTTGTGAACGATGAACAGCAATTTGTGATTGGCGGAGACGTACTGTTTCGTCAAAGTATTGGCCGTACTGATCTTCCGGGCGGCAGTTTTGAAATTTTAATTGACAGCATCCGAACTAAACTTTTTACGCTTGCGGATGGTTACACTGTCTATGCGGGACATATGCAGCCGACAACGATCGGTTTTGAAAAGAAGAACAACCCCTTTTTGAATTAGAATGATATTATAAATTCAAACGAATACAGATTACTTCTGATTTTATAATTTCCTTTGTCATCCCGCACCTCTAACTTTTGTATTGAAACTTAAAAATGTTTAACAGACATATTCCAAACGTACTAACCTGCCTTAATCTGCTTTGCGGATGTGTGGGCGTGGTAGAGGCGTTTCATAATAATATTGTCATTTCCTGTTGGCTAATCGGCATCGCGCTTATCTTTGATTTTTTTGACGGCTTTGCAGCAAGATTATTAAAAGTGAGTTCTCCAATCGGAAGAGATCTGGATTCCCTGGCTGATATGGTAACTTTTGGATTGTTGCCTTCCATCATTATTTATCAGTTATTGATGCAAAGTATTCCGGATCTTATGGGAATCTGGAAAGCTTATCCGGCTTTTCTAATCGCAATATTTTCCGCAATTCGTCTGGCTAAATTTAATAATGATCCGAGACAAAGTGATTCTTTTATTGGTGTACCTACACCAGCTGCTGCTTTGCTGATTGCATCTTTGCCGCTAATTATTTTTAGTGATGAATCCTGGAAACCATTGATTGTTAATACTACAAATCTTCTGGCATTGACAGTTGTGATGTGTTACCTGCTCGTTTCTGAGATAAAATTGCTTGCATTGAAATTCAGATCTTTTGGCTGGAAGGGAAATGAAGCGCGTTATTCACTGATGATTTTGACTGTTGTTTTACTTTTGCTTTTTAAAGTGCTAGCAGTTCCGATTATTTTTGTTGCTTATCTGGCACTTTCTGTAACCGCTAATTTGGTGGAAAAGAAGGGATAAATTGGTAACAATTACTTTTTGTTGCAAATTTGCAAATTGGAAAGAATCATGGTCTCAGCGGTCATTCATAGCAATGAAAGTAATTAACCGATTCTTCCAGGTCGCATAAAATACCAAATCAAATTCTGCATGACATTTTCGCGTATCACCGGCCTTGGCTATTACGTTCCTGACAATATTATCACCAACAATGATCTTACCCAATGGATGGAAACATCCGACGAATGGATTCAGGAAAGGACCGGAATTAAGGAACGCCGTTATTTCGAATACGGGAAAGATACCAATTACAGCATGGCCGCCGAAGCTTCCAGGCAAGCGTTGGAATGTGCCGGGATTACACCAGATGCTGTGGATGTAATTGTATATGCCACAATCACACCTGATTACTTTTTTCCCGGTTCTGCGTTTTTAATGCAGCGCGAATTGGGGATGGATGGGAAACCGGTTATTGATATCCGTCAGCAATGTTCAGGATTTGTTTATGCACTTTCAATTGCAGACCAGTTTATAAAATCCGGAATGTATAAAACGGCGCTTGTGGTTGGTTCCGAAATTCAGTCCTCCTGGATTGATAAAAGTACGGCTGGCAGAAATACCGCGGTAATTTTTGGGGACGGCGCAGGTGCAGCAGTTTTGCAGGCAACCGAAGACCCGGACCATCGGATTTTGTCAACACATTTACATGCAGACGGTAGGTTCGCCGAAGACCTTTATGTAAAAGAACCAGGCAGCAGCAGACCAGGCAGAACTGCTACGGCTCAAATGATCGAAGAAGGCGGTTTTAATGTTTATATGAACGGGAATACCGTTTTCAAACACGCTATTGTACGTTTTGGTGAAGTTATCAATGAAGCCTTAGAAGCCAACGGATATGCTTCCAGCGATGTAAACGTGCTTGTGCCGCATCAGGCCAACATCAGAATCAGTGATTATGTACGCCAGCAAATGGGTCTATCCGAAGAGCAGGTGATCAATAATATTCAGCGTTTTGGAAATACAACAGCCGCTTCAATTCCGATTGCGATGGCAGAAGCTTGGGAACAAGGCAGGATTAAGGAGGGTGATCTCGTATGTCTGGCTGCGTTTGGAAGTGGGTTTACGTGGGCTTCTGCGTTGATCAGATGGTAAAAAAAATGAGATGTAATTATTAAAAATAAAAAAATAGAAAACTAAATTTGCAAAGGAAAAAAGGCAGGAAACCTGTCTTTTTTATAACTACTCCCCTCATTAATTACTAATACTGACCCGTTGACAGCATCACTAAAGTGCATGCTTCCACTGGTATGATATTTTTAGCGGCTAAGATGTTTTCAAATTCGCGGTTTTCTGTACCAGGGTTAAAAATTACACGTTTTGGTTTTAATGAAATTATATAATCGTAGTAGGAAGGTTGAATACTTGGGTTGATATACAAGGTCACCGTATCGATATCTTCCCAGTTAATGGGTTCGACATGGATTTCCTGATCGGCAATAACTCCCTTTCTCCTGCCAAGAAGAAAAACAGGATGGCCCTTACTTTTAAGTTTTTGGCTGGCCAGAAATGAGTATCTGGAAGGATTAGCGGAAGCACCAACAATAAGCGTACGTTTCATTTCTTTCATTTGAAAAAATTGTTAAACACTTTAATTCAAAACATTCATTCCTGGCATTAAGTTTTCTTAGTCCGCATATTACTTACTGATAAAAAATTATAATTTAATAATCGAAGGTTAAACAATGAATGAGCAAACACCAACTGTGAGCCGGAGTTTTTGGAATGAGAAATGGGCTGTTATTAAGTTCGAAGAAGTTGAAAATGCGCCGCATTATGAGGTTTCCAACTATGGAAGACTGAAAAGTTTTCAAAATAACCCAAAGGACGGAGCCATTATCAAAGGATCTGTGATTCAGGGATATCGTTCTTTAAATATTCGTGTTACAGGCGGGAAAACGATAAATCGCTATGTACATAAACTGGTAGCAGAAAACTTTGTAGAGAAAGCAAGCGATGATCATGGATTCGTGATCCATACAGATTACGAAAAACAGAACAATTATTACGAAAATCTGAGATGGGTTACGAAAACGGAAATGATTGATCACAACCGTGAAAATCCGGCCTTTATCAACCGTGTAATTCCCCGTCGTACCAAGAATTACAAGCTAACGGAGAGCAAAGTGAGAATTATCAAGAAGTTGCTTAAAAACGATAATAACCGATTGAAAATGATTGCAAAGCAATTTGGAATTACGCATACGCAGCTAAACAGGATACGTTCCGGGGAAAACTGGAAACATGTTACAATCGAAGATTAGGACAAAATTGAAAAAGTGGGGATTTTATTTCTTATCCAGAGATGAAACCGTATAACCGCTCCCGTTCATTCCTTCTTCATAGTCTACCAAAACACCAAGAACGTACATTAAATGCCGCTTGTCTATGATCACTTTAACACCGTCAATTTTGTAAATCTGATCAAATTCCGAAGCGGTATCAAAACCCAGTAAGAATGTTCCGCTGCATCCCCCACCACGCAACCCTACTCTCAAACCGTAGGTGTCAGGAATTTTGTTAGCTTCCAGCGTGGTGACAATTTCAAGCTTGGCCTTGTCTGTAATTTGAATTGGGTTTTCCATGAATAACTCAATAATAATTACCTTTCAAAAATGTAGTTGCTCAAAAACAATTTCAGATCTCAAAAGGATCTAATAACTTCGGCAAACCTTTGTATCATCCCGGTAAACGACCGGCACATACTGAGGTTTGCTACAAGTTAACAGCAATTATGTTTTTTGAATTCGCATTTAATTCACTTTCTTCCTTCTAATTTTCAGTTATCTTGTAATTTCGCACCTTGATGCGTTACAAAAATACTATTAAATAAAGCTATGGAGTACTACTCATTCATTACCGTTCTGATACTTGGCGCCATCTTGACTTATGGTATGTATCTGACTATTACCACAGTTGCAGAAAAAGTTTTCGACAAACAAAAAAATGATATACGCAGTAAAAATATTAAAATCACATTACCGCTACGTTTGCAGGCTTATGAACGGATGTGTTTGTTTTTAGAACGAATTACACCAAATAATCTGTTATTAAGACTGGTAGCTTCCGCCGGCAATGCACTGGAATTGCAGCAAATCCTGTTGTATGAAATCCGTGAGGAATACAACCATAATCTAGCTCAGCAAATTTATATCAGTATTGATGCCTGGGGACAGGTTTCCAACGCGATGAACGAAATCGTTTCGTTGATCAATCAGGCGGCTGTTGAAGTAGATGCAGAAGCACCGGCTTCTGAGCTTGCTAAAAAGATTTTTGCACAGGTGATCCAGCAGGAAATTCAACCGACAACACATGCCTTAAAGTTTGTGAAGGAGGAAATCCAGAAATTGTTTTAAAAAATGACCGTCCGCTTAAATCAAAGTTGAAAACTTGATACGGACAATTTCAAAATCAGAAATATTAGAATGTTATACCCCAATACAATAGAACAAAAATTAGGTTTTGACAAACTGCGCGAATTGTTGAAAGAAGCGTGTATAAGTCCATTAGGGCGCGGTTTTGTTGAAAAAATCCGTTTTTCAGATAATTTTGGCATGGTTGAAAAACTGGTAAGCCAAACTGCTGAAATGAAACGGGTAATGGAAATCGGGGAAGATTTCCCTTCTCAAAATTACATTGACGCAACACCTTACCTGAAACGTGCCAGCATTGAAGGCATGTTACTAACGCTGGAAGAATTTTCAGATTTAAAAGCATCACTTCAGACGATCCGTCTTTGTCTGCGCTTTTTTGCCAATCAGGAACCTGAATCATTTCCACTTTTAAGTGAATATGCCAAAACCGTTCGTGTTGATAAGGCGATAACAGATTCGATTGATAAAATCATTGACGATCGAGGACAAATTCGCGATACTGCTTCACCGGAATTGGCCAGAATCAGAAAGAAATTAATCTCGGAGCAAGCTGGAATTCGTAAAAAACTAGATACCATGCTGCGCACCGCCAAAAGCAGCGGCTGGATAAGCGAAGATGTTTCGCTGACCGTCAGAAATGGCAGGGTGGTAATTCCCCTTGCAGCTGAGCATAAAAGAAAGTTGAAAGGATTTATTCATGATGAATCTTCCACCGGACAAACTGTTTTTATAGAACCAACGGATGTTTTTGAGTCTAATAATGAAATCCGTGAACTTGAATATGAAGAGCGCCGGGAAATAAATCGGATACTAATGCATCTGACGGATCAGCTTAGGCCGTTTGTGCCGGATCTTCAAAAGGCATATTCTTTTTTAGGTTTGATGGATTTTCTGCGGGCGAAAGCAAAAATTGCGATTCAGATGAATGCGACGAATCCGACTTTTGTCAACAAACAATTTGTGGATTGGAAAGATGCAAGACATCCGTTATTGCATTTATCATTTCAAAAACAAGGAAAAAAAGTAGTTCCGCTGAATATTCAGTTGCAGGATAAACAGAGAATCCTGATTGTTTCCGGACCAAATGCAGGTGGAAAATCTGTCTCTTTGAAAACGGTTGGATTGATACAATACATGCATCAATGCGGACTTCTGGTGCCCATGGCGGATGGATCTTCCATGGGGTTTTTCCAGAATATTTTTATTGATATTGGTGATGAACAATCGCTGGAAAATGATTTGAGTACGTACAGCTCACATCTTACCAACATGCGTCATTTCCTTACATTAGCCAATAAAAGAACACTTTTCCTGATCGATGAATTTGGAACCGGAACAGAACCAGGACTAGGGGGCGCGATAGCAGAAGCGATTCTGGAAGACCTGACAAAATCAGGAGCTTATGGCGTGATCAATACGCATTATACTAATCTGAAAGTTTTAGCAGACAAAACAGAAGGTCTGGTAAATGGTGCCATGCGTTTCGATGGTGAACATCTGGAACCAATTTATCAACTGGAAATTGGAAGACCCGGCAGTTCATTTGCTTTTGAAATTGCTTCAAAAATCGGTTTACCAAATACGGTTATAAACCGCGCCAAAGAAAAGCTCGGAACGCAGCAGGTCAATTTTGAAAAGTTACTGAAAGAACTGGATATTGAACGTAAAGTTTTTGCAGAGAAAAATATTGAGCTGGGTATCAAAGAAAGAAAAGCCGCTCAGCAGCTTTCCGAATATACCAAGCTGAAATCCAATTTGGAAAACAATGAGAAAAAACTGGTAAATGATGCAAAGCAAAAAGCGAAAAACTTATTGTCGGACGCGAACCAGTTAATTGAAAATACGATTCGTGAAATAAAGGAAAACAAAGCCGAAAAGGAAAAGACAAAAACCGTCCGGACCACTCTTGAAAACTTTGGCAAAAAGAATTTGAAACTGGAAGAAGTTGAAGAACTTCCATCAGAAGACAATGTTTTTGAACCGGAAGATGGTGCGATTACCGTCGGCAGTTATGTACGTGTAATCGGACAAAATGCCACTGGTGAAGTACTTTCGCTAAAAGGCAAAGATGCGGAAATCCGGATTGGCGATCTAAAATCAAATATCAAGTTGAACCGGTTGGAAAAAGTCTCAAACAGAACCTACAAAGAGGCTACCGGAGAAAAGAAATTAAGAACAGTTTCCAAAGGTGTGGATTTGAATGAACGGATGATGAATTTCAGTTTCAATCTGGACATTCGCGGAAAACGAGGAGAAGAAGCACTGGGTGTTCTGGATTCATTCATGGACAACGCCATAATGCTCGGCTACGACGAGCTGCGTGTTGTACATGGTAAAGGAGACGGAATTTTGAGAACACTTGTCAGAAATCATTTACGTGGCTATTCTCATGTTGCAGGAATGCAGGACGAACATGCAGATCGCGGCGGTGCGGGCGTAACAATCGTGAAATTGAAATAATTTTTTTTTCGCACGTAGGGGTCACGCCTTGTGATGACCCGGAACTGACAACCAAACCCTAATCGGGCAACAATATAAAGGGGCTGACCAAAAAGAGTTCTTTGATTTATAAATAAAAGATCTTCATTTTGATTTTTAGCTTCGTTATTTAATTGATTTATAAAAAATGGCCGGAAAGTACTCTTAAGAGCAGCTATCTGGCCATTTTTTCTACTTAGGCTGCTGATTTTTGTCTTTTAAGATGCAGTTTTCTCAGGTTGTGGGCCATAGCAACCAAGGTAAACTCAGTAGTTACCTTTTTAAGACCTCTAAGATGGAAGCGGCGAAAACCCATGTTGGCTTTTATGTCGCCAAAGCAGCTTTCTATTTCAATACTTCTTCGTCTGCGGAGCTCAAAACCTTTCTGTGAGTTAAGGTTGTCCCGTGCCTGTTGCTTGTATTGGTCAAGCTGCTCATTAACTTTGAGTGTACGGTTATGCCCTTGGGTAGATTTACAACAGCGTTCGTAGAATGGGCAACCCGTGCAGTCTGTACATTCGTATTCCTTTATATGTGACTGATAACCTGTTTTTTTATGTGTATGCTTATAGCTGCTTCGAAAAGTAAGCTGCTGCTTATTGGGGCAGGTATAGCTATCTGCAGCGGGATCGTAATAGAAATTCTCTTTTAAAAAAGGGTTATTCTTATAGGATTTCTTTTGCTCATTATGGAACTGGGGGAATTTCAAATAATTGTTTATCCCCTTGTTTTCCAGTAGCTCATAATTCTCTTCGGTACCAAAGATGCTGTCAGCAATGATGTTTTCAGGGGTCACAGACTGCTGAACTGACAGCTGATCCAAGTGGTCTTTGAAGCAGGTGCCGTCATTGGTGTTCTGGTGCAGGCTTACGCCGGTAATAAACTGATCTTCACATCCCGCCAGCACATTATATGCGGGCAGTACCTCAACCTTATTTTTCATCATCATCGCACTGGCGTCCTGATCTGTTACATTATAGCCACTGCGGCTGCCCGCGATAAGAATCTGCTGCTCGTATTTCTCAATCCGATCTGCTGTTTCTACCAGTTGTTTGCCCAGGCTTTGGGCTTTGCGTTTTGTTTTTTTGACGCTGGTATTCTTAATCTTTTCATTGAGCTGGTCAATCTGATTGGCCAGGACCTGCCGGCTAACAGGCTGTGATCCATATTCTTCAAGATCTTTATTTCCGTAGGTAAAATCTTCGGATGCATTCAGCGCATCAATCTCTTTGAGCAGCTGCTGGCATTTCTGTTCTGCTGATGCCTTATACCGGAGGGCATTCTTCTTCCAGACCATCTTGTGCTTATTGGCATCGGCCATAAATGGGCTGCCATCACAGAAATAGTGCTCCATTTTGATATACTTGTGTTCCATCAAAAACACCAGCATGGAGCTGAACAGCACTTCAATCACTTCTTTGGCTTTGCTGCTCCGGAAAGTATTGATGGTCCGAAAATCGGGCCGGCTCATACTGCTCAGCCAGAAGAAATGGATGTCCTGACCCAGGGCACGGGCTATCTTTCTGCCAGTATATATCTTGATGCAATACGCATAAAGTAAGACTTTCAGCAGCATCCGCGGATGGTATGCGCTGGTTCCCCCACCTTCATAAAGGTTCATCAGCTCTGTGATATCCATCCGTTCAACTACTTCATTAACAACCCGTACCAAATGCGTAGGAGGTATCAGTTCTTCAAGAGAAGGTGGTAAAAATAATAGCTGCTGCGGGCAGTATTCTTTAAAGACGATAGATTTTTTTATCTTGCTCATGTATTTCTAATGTGGTAATTAAAAATACAAAAAAGCCCTCTATCTACAAAGTAGATAAAGGGCTTTGGCTTTTTGGTCAGCCCCTTAGAAATCTGGTTAATTAGGGAATCAGGATAATAGATGTTCCCGCCTCCGGGAATTGGGCAACCACAAGGGTTGCCCCAACGAGGCCCAATCCATTCACCCCAATTATAACTGCGGCGATTTCAATATTTCTGTTTGATCAACATAAACCGGTCTTTTATTTCCAATCCAGAAATAAAGAATGATAAACATCGCCAACGCCACCAATGGGAACATAATCATATTTTGTAAAGTAGCTTGTCCGGCAGCCAACTCAGCCGCATCACCGGTAACACCAGCAGCAGCCTGAACCGCCTTTTCATTATCAAGCCATTTTCCGATAACAGGCTGGAAAATTGAAGTTGAGAACATACCCATACCTCCAACAATAGAAAGACCGAATGCACCTGTTGTTGGAAGATATTCAGCAACGAAACCAAGCATAGTTGGCCAGAAATAACATACACCAACAGCAAACAACATTGCTGCAAAGTAAACCAAACCGCCAGTAGCGATACTCATCAAATAAATTCCGACAGCAGCCATAACCGTTGAACCCAAAAGAATAGTAATCGGATTTAAACGGTGAACAATTGGTCCGGCGAAGAAACGGCCAACAGCCATTAAACCAGTAACACAAACCAGGATAATCATTGGACTTGCACCCACTTTTCCAAGGATCGGACCAACCCATTGTTCAGGACCAAATTCAGAAATCGCTGTGAATGCCATCGCAATCATGATAAAGATATAAAGCGGAGAAAGCATGGCTTTGAAGTTACCAGCCGTATTGGCTTCAACCTTGCTGACAGGGAAAGTTTGTCCCCAGAAAAGAACTGCATAAATAACCGCAGGAATGGCGATAACCCACATTTGCGCCTGCCAGTTAAAGCCATAATCCGTCATGAATTTCGAAATCAAACTTCCAACTACAATACCACCAGGAAACCACATGTGAAAACGATTCATCATTTTATTCAGCGTACTTCCTGAATACGTATCAGCGATCATCGGGTTACAGGCAGCTTCTGTACATCCGTTTCCAAAACCAATGAAGAATGTAGAAATCAACAATCCCCAGAAACCTTGCGCGTAAATTGTCAAAACAATCCCCAGTGCGTGACTGATAAATGTTACGTAAATAATTCTTTTAGGGCCAACAACATTATACAAGGCACCAAACACGATCATGGCGATTGGAAAACCAAAAAATGCCATAGAATTTATATATCCTAACTGCTCGCCGGACAGACTAAACTTTTCGCCTAGTTCGGTAAGTATACCTGCACGAATACCAAATGAAAATGCAGTTGTAATAAGTGCAAAACAGCTTGCATTGAAAAGCCGTGAGCTATTTACTGGTTGAGCCATGCGTAGAAAAATTAAATAAGTTAAAGGTTAAAATATATGAGAGTGACTAATTACGAATTCTTAATAATGATATTGTTTAAGTTTTTCACAAAAAAAACAAATACTTATCAATTCTACTACTCTATCTTCACAGAGTGACACATTTTTTATATGTTAAATATATCTTTGTAAGAAGTAAGAGTGATAGATACTACTCTTTATAAGTATAAAATCTTTTTGAAACTTTAAACCCAGAGGAATGTCACGAAAGATAAGGATGGGTATGGTGGGAGGAACACTTGATGCTTTTATCGGAGGAGTTCACCGCCGTGCGGCTATCATGGATGGAGAAATTGAACTGGTTTGCGGCGCTTTCAGCTCGTCTCCCGAAAAATCAAAAGAGACCGGAAAAGCCCTTTATTTGCCCGAGGACCGCGTTTATGCCAACTTTGAGGAAATGATTCTTAAGGAAAAGCAGCTTCCGGAAGGAGAACGGATGGACTTCATTTCTGTTGTTACTCCCAATCACGTACATGCCGCGCCGACGAAACTGGCACTTGAAAATGGTTTCCACGTCGTATGCGATAAGCCAATTACACTTAATGTAAAAGAAGCAGAAGAAATTGTTGAACTGGTTGAAAAAACCGGACTCGTTTTCTGTCTGACACATAATTACACCGGCTATCCGATGGTGAAAGAAGCCAAAGAAATGATTGCTTCCGGCGCAATAGGAAAAGTACGTAAAGTAATTGTTGAATATCCACAAGGCTGGCTTTCAACGATGGTTGAAGTAACGGGCAACAAACAAGCTGCCTGGCGTACAGATCCTAGTAAATCAGGTGCAGGTGGCGGACTTGGTGATATCGGAACGCATGCAGAAAATCTTGCTGAATATATTACCGGATTAAAAATCACCCAGCTTTGTGCAGATCTAACCATTTTTGTTGAAGGTCGTCAATTGGATGATGACGCTAACATTTTATTGCGTTTCAACAACGGAGCGAAGGGCATTCTGCAAGACAGCCAGATTGCAAACGGAGAAGAAAACGATTTGAATATCCGTGTTTACGGAGAAACGGGCGGTTTGCAATGGAGACAAATGGAGCCTAACACGTTAATCCATAAAACGCAGCAAGGCGTTAGACATATTCGTACGGGTGTTGGCAATTTGTCAAAAGCAGCGCAGGTTCATACCAGAATTCCGGCCGGTCATCCTGAAGGATATTTTGAAGCTTTTGCCAATCTATACAGAAATTTCGCTATTCACGTCCGTGCATATCAGGAAGGCAAAAAGGCCGACCCTGTTTATGATTTCCCGACTGCACAAGACGGTTTACGCGGAATGAAGTTTGTTGATACCGTAATTGCTTCGGATAAGTCTGACACAAAATGGACAACTTTTGAGTAGATAATAAACGGATTTGCATTTGAAGATCGGAAACCGTTCCGGTCTTCTTTTTATAATTAGCTTGTCCACAATCAGACATAATTTTCACCTTTCACTTTTTACCAGGTTTATGAATAAAATAAAAGTTGGTGTAGTTGGAACCGGTTTTATTGGTCCTGCCCATATCGAAGCTTTAAGACGCTTGCCAAATGTAGAAGTAGCCGCTCTTTGCGAAGTAACCGCAGAAATTGCACAACAAAAAGCGGACGGATTAGGCATTCCACGCGCTTACACTTTCGATGAATTGTTGAAGCAGGATGATATTTCGGTTATCCATATCTGTACACCTAACTTCCTTCACTACTCACAGTCGAAAGCCGCTTTATTGGCTGGAAAACATGTTATTTGTGAAAAACCACTTGCCAAAGATTTAGTTGAAGCAGAAGAACTGGTTGAACTTGCAGCAAAAACCGGTCTGGTAAATGCTGTTCATTTCAATTTGCGTTATTACCCACTGGCTCGTCAGATGAAGTCAATGCGTGAGCGTGGAGAACTGGGAGAAATTTATTCTTTCATTGGTTCTTATCTTCAAGACTGGCTGTTTTACGAAACAGATTATAACTGGCGTCTTGAACCGGACAAATCAGGAGATTCGCGTGCGATCGCTGATATCGGTTCTCACCTGATGGATATTCTTGAATACATTACAGGCTTGAAAACAGTTGAAGTTCTTGCAGATTTCAACACGATTCACAAGACGCGTAAAAAACCATTGAAGCCGGTAGAAACCTATTCAGGAAAAATGCTTCAGCCGGAAGATTATGCTGATGTGCCTATCACAACAGAAGATCATGCGAACGTATTGCTACGTTTTGATAATGGAAGCAAAGGTGTAATTACTGTTTCCCAGGTTTCAGCCGGTCGTAAAAACCGTATGACTTTGGAAATTTCTGGTTCAAAGAAAACATTCAACTGGACTTCCGAAGCGCCAAATGAAATGTGGATCGGCAACCGTGATAAAAGCAATGAAATATTAATGCGCGATCCGTCACTTGTTAATGATGACGTTCGTTCACTAATCACTTTCCCAGGCGGACACAACGAAGGTTTCCCTGATACATCAAAACAAATGTTCAAGGAAGTTTACGCAGCCATCGCAGAAGGCAAACAACCAGAAAACCCAACTTTCCCAACATTTGCTGACGGATACCGTGAGTTATTGATTTGTGAAAGAATTTTAGAAAGTAATAAGAAGCAGGCTTGGGTGACGGTTTAATTTTGAATGAGTGAATGATAGAATAGAAGAATGATAGAGTGAGTGAATGATAGAATGAGTGAATATTGGGCTCATTAGATCTTTTTAAATTGAATACAATTGTAGAGAGGTATAACAGGTACTATCCATTGTCAGGAGCAATTCAAGCAATTAAGTTTGTTCTGTTCCATTCTATCATTCACTCATGCTATCATTCACGCATTTCTCAATTCACTCATTCTATCATTCAAAATTAAATGACACACACTAAAGAAGAATTTATCAATGCTTTGAAAGACAGAACTAAACAATTTGTTTTACGAAGTATTAAATTGTTTAAAGCTTTGCCTTCCTCGGAAGAAGCCCGAATTATTGGAAAACAATTTTTAAGATCGGCATCTTCGGTAGGAGCCAATTATCGGGCGGTATGTCGGGCCAGAAGTAACAGAGAGTTTTTCGCCAAATTGAGTATAACAGTCGAAGAAGCGGACGAGTCTTTATTTTGGCTTGAAATAATTTCAGAATCAGGAATTTTACCATTTGAAAAAATAAACAGTTTAATGAATGAAGCCGAAGAAATTTTAAAAATTCTATCCAAAGCCAGAAGCAATTCTAGCCATAATTAAAGTGATAGAATGAGTGAATATTTGACTCGTTCGATTTATTAGATGTAAATGACTTGGTTTGGAAAATTTTAAAAAATTACCCCAAACTATATACCGGTTCAAGCCATTAAGTTTGTTCACTCATTCTATCATTCTATCATTCAAAACTAAAGTGAAATGCCAGAAGCCATTCAAGCCATTAAGTTTGTTCACGCCATTCTATCATTCACTCATTCTATCATTCAAAATTAAAAATCATGAAAACTATAAAAGGACCTGGAATCTTTCTTGCTCAATTTTTGGGTGATGAGGCTCCATTTAATACCCTTGACGGAATAACAACTTATATGGCTGATCTTGGCTATAAAGGTGTTCAGTTACCGATCTGGGATCCAAGAGTTATTGATATTAAACTTGCTGCCGAATCTCAGACTTATGCCGATGAACTGAAAGGCAAGCTGAAAGATAAAGGTTTGGAAATCACTGAACTTGCTTCACATATTATCGGTCAGCTGGTTGCTTCGCATCCTGTTTATGACGAAATGTATGACGGGTTTGCAGCCCCGGAAGTTCGCAATAATCCGAAAGCAAGAGCGGAGTGGGCTACGCAGCAATTGAAATATACAGCCGTTGCAAGTAAAAACCTTGGACTAAAAGCAAGTGCAACTTTCTCCGGTGCGTTGGCATGGCCGTTTCTTTATCCATGGCCGCAGCGTCCGGCAGGTTTGGTTGAAACTGCATTTAAAGAATTAGCTGCCCGTTGGAAACCAATTCTGGATGTTTATGACGAAAATGGCGTAGACGTTTGTTACGAACTTCATCCGGGCGAAGATCTTTTTGACGGTTCTACTTTTGAAATGTTTGTTGATTATCTTGACGGACATACAAGAGCGAATATCAACTACGATCCAAGCCATTTCGTTTTACAACAACTGGATTATCTTCAATTCATCGATTTGTACCACGACCGTATCAAAGCATTCCACGTAAAAGATGCCGAGTTTAATCCAACTGGAAAACAAGGGGTCTACAGCGGATTTGCAGGTTGGGCTGATCGCGCAGGACGTTTCCGTTCATTGGGTGATGGCCAGGTTGATTTCAAAGGTATTTTCTCAAAACTTTCTCAGTATGATTATGATAGCTGGGCAGTTTTGGAATGGGAATGCTGTATAAAATCGCCGGTACAAGGTGCAGCAGAAGGTGCGCCTTTTATTGCTAATCAGATTATTGAGGTTACTACCAAAGCTTTCGATGATTTCGCAGGAACTGGTGCCGACGAAGCATTTAACCGCAGAGCCTTGGGACTATAATTAAATAATTGTCTTTATAACAAGTAAAATAAAAACCTATCGTTCTTATGACTGATAGGTTTTTTTATACATTTTGTTGCAAATTTTTTCGAAGGAAATAGTAGAAAACAGAAGTTTATAAGTAAGTAAACCATGACCTTTTACCAAAACCCAATTTAGCCTTATAATGAAGGATCACGTCCGCAAAAAAAAGATGAATTATCTGAACGCATTTTGCATTGCACTCTGCGTTTGTTTTTCTATCACCGTTAATGCCCAATCTGTTACCCCTGAAAAACGTGTTTTAGTATTTTCAAAAACGGCCGGTTTCCGTCACGGATCAATCGGGGCAGGAAAAACCGCTATTACCAAGTTGGGAAAAGAAAATGGTTTCAGTGTTGATACGACAGAAAATGCAGCACTTTTCACCGAAAAAAATCTTCGCAAATACAGCGCCGTTATTTTCCTCAACACGACAGGAAATGTACTAAATGACAATCAGCAGGAAGCCTTTGAACATTATATTCAAGCCGGTGGCGGATATCTTGGTATTCATGCTGCAACAGATACCGAATATGACTGGCAGTGGTATAACAAACTTGCCGGAGCCTATTTCGCAAGCCATCCGGGAAATCCGAATGTGCAAAATGGTGAAGCTTATGTTGTAAACCGTGAACATCCATCAATGGAAGGTTTTCCGGATCGCTGGAAAATCAAGGATGAATTTTACGATTTCAAGACTTTCAATCCACAGGTTACTGTTCTTGTCAAGATTGATGAAAAATCTTATAAAGACGGTAAAATGGGCAATGATCACCCGATGTCGTGGTATCATGAATTTGATGGTGGAAAAGCTTTTTATACCAATTTTGGACATGAAGATGCCACTTTTGAAAATCCGGTCTTTTTGAAACATTTGATGGGCGGTTTGAATTACGTAATGGCTGCCAAGCTTAATTATTCCAAATCCCGTCCGGAAGAAAATCGTTTTACTAAAAAAGTACTGGCCACAAAACTGGACGAACCAACAGAACTTGTAGTGCTGGATGACCAACGTGTTTTGTTTGCTGAAAGAAAAGGAAAACTGAAATTGTACAGTCCAAAAACGGGCAAAGTAAAAGTGGTAGCAGAAGTTCCGGTTTATACCAAACAGGAATATGGATTAATGGGATTGAATATTGATCCGAATTTTAAAACCAACAAACTGGTATATCTGTATTACTCTCCTCCTTCCACGGAAGCGGATACGGCGCAGCATTTGTCTCGTTTTAAATATGATGATATCAAAGATACACTGCTTTTATCAACCGAAGAAAATCTACTAAAAGTACCGGTTAAAAGAACGGATTGCTGCCATACAGGTGGTTCCATTGCCTGGGATGCCAAAGGAAATTTATATTTATCGACGGGTGATGATGTAAATCCATTCCAGTCGGATGGATATGGCCCGATTGACGGTCGCCCGGGACGTGAAGGCTGGGATGGACGTCATTCTTCCTCGAATACCAATTCTTTACGCGGAAAAGTTTTACGTATCAAACCTCGTTACGGAGATCGTCGTGCGAATATGCCTGGCGGTACTAATCTTTATGACATTCCGGAAGGCAATTTATTTCCTGTTGGTACCGAAAAAACTAGACCAGAAATTTATGTAATGGGGACACGTAATCCATACCGAATTTCTGTCGATCAGCACACAGGTTATTTGTATTGGGGAGATGTTGGACCGGATGCGTCCAACGACAATCCAAAACGCGGACCTCGCGGATATGACGAAGTGAACCAGGCCAGAAAAGCAGGATATTTTGGTTATCCCCTATTTATTGGTGATAACAAACCATACATCAGTTTCAATTTTGCGGACAGCACTTCCGGAAAACCATTTGACCCGGCGGCACCAATTAACGATTCTCCACACAATACAGGTATCACAAAATTGCCTCCGGCGCAGCCCGCATTTATCTGGTACCCATATGCAGATTCTCCTGAATTTGGCCCGATTGTAGGTAAAGGTGGTAGAAATGCGATGGCTGGTCCGGTTTATTATGCCAATGATTTTAAAGCAGGAAAAGATAAATTCCCTGATTATTACAACGGAAAGTTCTTCGCTTATGACTGGATCCGCGATTACATCAACATTGTAACGATGAATGAAAAAGGCGATCTGCTCAATATTGAACGCTTTATGCCGAACGGCAAATTCAGTCACCCGATGGATATGCAGTTTGCCAGTGATGGATCTTTGTACACGCTGGAATATGGACCAAACTGGTTTGCTCAGAATGACGAAGCCAGCCTTTCCCACATTACTTTCAACGCTGGAAACCGCGTTCCGGTTGCCGCAGCAAAAGCTGTAAATACAACTGGCGCCGTTCCATTGAAGGTAGCATTTTCATCAAAGGGATCGCTTGATTATGATGGTGATGCGATTAAATATGAATGGTCATTTGGAAAAGGTTTAGGCAAAAGTGCTTTACCAAATCCAACTTTCACTTACACAAAACCGGGTGAATATATTGCGGTTTTAAAAGTAACCGACAGCGCCGGGAACAGTAACACTTCGGAAGTCTCAATAAAGGCTGGAAATGCAATTCCACAAGTTGACGTTGCCATAAAAGGGAACAAAACGTTTTACTGGAATGACAAACCGGTTAACTATGAAGTAGCGGTTTCTGATAAAGAAGATGGAAGCCTTGTGAAGAAAACAATCCCGGAAGACGAAGTAACGCTGACGATTAACTATCTGGAAGGTTTTGACAAAACAGTTTTAGCGCAGGGTCATCAGGCAAATACTGGTTTTGATACTGGAAAACGTCTGATCGAACTGAGTGATTGCAAAGCTTGTCATTCGATTGACAAAAAATCAATCGGACCAGCTTACATTGAAGTTGCCAAAAGATATGAGAATCAGCGTAATTCTTTAAAAACGCTTACTGACAAAGTCATCAAAGGCGGTGGCGGCAACTGGGGAGAACAAGCCATGGCTGCGCATCCCCAGCACAAACCGGAAGAAGTTGAAGAAATGGTGAAATACATTCTTTCACTCAACAAAAAAGAGGTGGTTGACAAAAAACCTTTGAAAAGCTCGTACGTGACACAAGCTAAGAAAAAAGATGGTTCGTACATTTTCACGGCAAGTTATACCGACAAAGGAAACGGAACCATGGGACCTCAGACTGGTTCAAAAACTATTGCTTTACGTCCGGCCAAATTACAAGCCAATACGCTGGATGATGGAAAAGGATTCACAAAGTTTAAATTACCATCAGGTCCGGAAGTGGTTTTAGGCTCTGCAAATGGTAGTTATATTGCCTTTGATGATATTGACCTGACAGATATTTCAACGCTGACAGTTGCGGTAATCAGTAGTGACAAAACAGCCGGAGGAATTCTGGAAGCACATTTGGACACGCCTGCCGGACTTAAAATCGGTGAGGCAAATGTATCGTCATCTGAAACGCTGAATATTCCTGTAAAAGCACCAGTGGATAATAAAAAGCATAAAGTTGTATTTGTCTTCAAAAATCCGTCGGCTAATGGCAAACCACTTTTTGCTATTGATACGATTGATTTTAAGGAAAGTGCGATGTAGATTTTTGTGTTAGGAATATTTAAAAAGAAGAATCCCGGCTGGTATATCAGTCGGGATTCTTCTTTTTATGACAGTTTTGGTATTAATAGTTGTTTCCCATATCGGTATTTTGTAGAATTTTTATATCACCCTTTCAGGGTTAACCCAAACTCATCGAATCTTCATTTCTATAATAATGTCATCCCTTCGGGATTGTGGATCATGAAAATTATTAGAATTAAACTGGGTTGGTAAAACCGCGAATTTAGACTTTTGAAGATTTAAATAATAAAATATTATATCAAATGTTCGGAAGTGACAAATCCCGAAGGGATGGATATTATTATAGAAAATATAATTTAAGACACGAAATAAAACCCTGAAAGGGTGGCATAAGAAATGCGAAAAACCCAAATGAAATCAATAAAGTCAAATCAAAAATTCCTCTTTCGCGAACCCTTCAATCCCTAAACCAAATAACGCGAAATCATACAAAACGGGATCATTTGGGTTTAGCATACGCAACGCAGCCGTCAATTCAACAGCCGTCCGCCAATCTGTGACAGGTCTCTGAATTAATCCTAATTTTCTTGCAATCCGGTCCACATGCACATCACATGGACAAACAAGCTGTGAAGGTTTAATCATATTCCAAATCCCGAAATCAACGCCTTTGTCATCTTTCCTCACCATCCAACGCAAAAACATATTTAATCGCTTACACGACGATTTTCGCACCGGCGTAGCAATGTGTTTACGGGTTCTTAAAGGAAAATTTTCAGAGTCGCTGAACAAATCATGAAAACCGATTAATCCGTTTTCAATAGTTACGTCCGTTTCGGTCATATGATTACTGAAAGCATTTTCCAGCGAATCATATTTGTTATAATAATTTTGAAAAAAGTGGAGAAAGTAAAGCGTATCCGTAGCGTTGAAAGTACGGTGTTTAAAATCAAGAAATCTTTTTAGATCACTGTCCTGATGGTTTTTGATAAAGTCGTAAGGAGCATCGTCCATCAACGAAGACAATTCCAGACATTTATTTATGATTGTTTTCCGTTGTCCCCAGGCCAGAACCGCCGCCCAGAAACCCATGATCTCGATATCCTGTTTTTTAGAAAAACGATGTGGAATACTGATCGGATCAAAAGGAATAAAATCCGGCTGATTATATTGTGCCGCTTTGGCTTCCAACAAATCAGTAATAGACTGGGAAATTGGAATTAATTCAATCTCAGTTTCCAGCATGACCTCTGCCCAACACGTACGCCAAAACCCGTGAAATCCCAGAGAAGAACATCACGATACATGAAAATACAAAAGTAAAAACGGCTATAAATGGATACATGATCGTAAACAGAACACTCCAGATTTTATAGCCAGTCGTGTTTTTTGCAGCTGCTCTTTCTTCTTCTCTTTTAGATCGGAACTGAGGTGAATGCTTCATTATTAATCTTTCAGAATTTTGTATATCTATTTTGAACCGGATACTTATTAAACTAATCCCGGTCCATTTAAATTTCAAAAGCAGATTTAATTATTATCAAGATAGCTGATAACTGCTCTGAATCTCTTGCTGTTAGGCGATACTTTTTCGAAAGCGCGGGATGACAATTTAATCACAATATCATCATTGACACTCGTATCAGGAATTCGTCCTATCACTCTTACAATGATTTTTTCCTGGTTATATTCATTCAAAACTTCGACCAGAGCGCCGATTGGCGCAGTGCGGTGTAAGGCTAAAAACTTGCTTGTACTTTCATCAGTTTCAATTACTTCTGCCAAACCGGACTCAGATTTACGCTTTCCGGTAACAACTTTCGGCGGTGCAACTTCTTCCACCGGTTTCATAATTTTTTCCGCAACGGCTGCTTTCGCACGCACAGAATCTTTTACCACATTGGTTACCACTTTTTTCGGTTCAGGTTCTGGTGCTGGTTGTTTACTTTTTTCAGCTGCTTTTTCACTGACAATTAATTCTTGCCCATCAGTAAGGTTATCATCTTTCAGATTATTCCATTTACGGATATCTGCCATTAAAACACCATATTTCACAGCTACGCGGTATAACGTCTGACCAGCCTCAACCCTGTGAATACCATTCGGTGCAACAGAAACTTTCGCATCTGCCGTAGGAGCCGAGGTCGTTGTCGGAGGAGGAGGCAGTGGAGCGGAGTCTTTTACTGGTGCTTTCGCAACTTCTTTTTTAGGCTCTTCCTTTTTTAATTCCTCTTTTTTCTTTGCTTTTGGAGTATAAGGAACACGAAGTGTTTGTCCAAACTGAACATTGTCACTTATTCCCGGATTTGCTTCCCGAAGTGATTGAATTGTAGTTCCATACTGTCTTACGACAGCAAACATGGTTTGTCCTTGATTAACCTTATGTAAAACATAAATCTTACCGCCTACTTTTTCATACCCGATAGAATCTACAACACTCACTCCATTCGCACGGGCATTTGCCGCTCCTTTTAAAAAACCTGCCAAAATGGCGAGGTAAACTATGTATTTCATTCAGTATGAAAATGTTAAACTCGAAAATTCGTTGTTGTTTTTAAGATATACCAATATTTTATTTCTCATCATCATGGTCGACTGGCCAACGCCATCCCGGCCCTCGGAAAGTCGTTCATGAAAAATGATTTCTTTTTGATCTGTAACGATAAGAAGATATTGTACTACCTTTTCCTGCTCGTAAATATAATAAGAAAACATCATATAGGGCCTTTCATCCAAATAATCAATACAAATGGGTTTGGAAATACCCAGTGTATCCATCAAAAAGGATGACAGCCTGTCAAAATACACATTTCTTTCCTTGTAACGAACAGGTTGTTTTAAAATTATTTCCGTGGATGGCAGATTAATTTCTTCTAAAACCGGACTCAAAAGTTCTGTTCTGGTATCAAAAAAAGATTTCTGAAACTGTTCCCCTTTAAACGTTGCAACTTCCAATAAGTCACCATCTAACGTCCGGACTAAGACATAGTTCGGAAGCGCCCAGAGCAAATTTCCTGAATCCGCAGAGATCGCCAGCAGGTCTGTTGGCTGCGGTATATCAGGATAACGGTAATTGTGTAAAAATAAATGGTCGCCAGAAAATGCAGTCAGGGAAGTCCACCAATCTGCTCCTTCCGGCGTAACTTGCCACCGCAATTCGGGGACGGATAAATCAATGATGGCAAACGATACTTTCTTTTCCGAACTTTCCCGTAATTCGACCGCCCATTCATTTCTGTCAGGATCCGGATGTGGAAGTATGCGCCAGATATTTTGTGAAAACGTATGTGAAAACAGTTTTTGCAAAATTTTAGCTTTATTTTGAAACAAATTTGGAAATGACATCATTCAAACTTTAAATACGTGCAGATACTAGGAATAATACCGGCGCGCTACGCATCAACCCGTTTTCCGGCCAAAGCTCTTGTAGATATAGGCGGAAAATCCATGATACAGCGTGTATATGAACAATCCTCCAAAGCTACGCATCTCAGTCAGATTATTGTAGCAACCGATGATGAAAGAATATTGGATCACGTTCATCAATTTGGCGGAAAGGCCGTAATGACTTCGGAAAATCATCAAAGCGGAACCGACAGGTGTTTTGAAGCATTGCAAAAAACAGGTGGAAATTATGATTACGTAATTAATATTCAGGGCGACGAACCTTTTATTAGCCCTGAACCTATAAACAGTCTGGCAAAAGTGCTCGACGGCACGATTGAACTGGCTACTTTGGTAAAAGTTATTGACAGCCAGGATATCCTTTGCAACGTTAACGTACCGAAAGCCGTATTGAACAAACGGCAGGAAGTTCTTTATTTCAGCAGACAGACAATTCCGTATCTGCGTGGTGTTGAGCCAGAAAACTGGCTTGATTCTCATACGTTTTACAAACACATTGGGATTTATGCTTACCGCGTGGATGTTCTTGAAGCAATTACAAAATTGGAAGTTTCTTCACTGGAAAAGGCTGAGTCGCTGGAACAGTTGCGCTGGCTGGAAAATGGATATTCGATCAAAGCAGTAGTTACTTCGGACGATTCGCATGGCGTGGATACACCGGATGATCTGGACCGCGTAACAAGGAAATTTTTATCCTGAAAATTAAAATTATAAAGTAGTAAATTACAAAATCAAATTTGACTTTGAAGTGGCTGGAAACCCTTAAATTATGTTAAAAACACAATTTTTTAATACCATACCTCTTACTGGCACGTTGTTTTTCTTTGTTTTAAACAGTACTAATTGAAATAATACATATGCAAAATAAAATTCTTTGGGCAGATGATGAAATAGATCTTCTTAAACCTCATATAATGTTTTTGACCAATAAGGGGTACGATGTAACACCGGTAAACAGTGGTGCAGATGCCTTGGACCGAATTGAAAATGATCGATATGATATTGTCTTTTTAGACGAAATGATGCCGGGGATGACCGGGCTTGAAACCCTCGCACAAATAAAACAGTTGCAGCCAACACTTCCGGTTGTGATGATCACCAAAAGTGAGGAAGAGCACATTATGGAAGATGCCATCGGTTCAAAAATCGATGACTATCTGATTAAGCCGCTTAACCCTAACCAAATTTTACTTTCTGTTAAAAAAATACTTGATAACAAAAGACTTGTTACTGAAAAAACCACGCTGAGTTATCAGCAGGAATTCAGAAACCTGGCCATGCAGTATCAGGACAGAATCGGTCATGAGGAATGGGCTGATATATATAAAAAATTGATTTACTGGGAATTGGAACTTGAAAATTCCGACGATCAGGGTATGTCAGAGGTTTTCAGCATGCAGAAAAGTGATGCAAATGCAAACTTCTGTAAATTTATTGAGCAGGAATACGAAGGCTGGCTAAATGATCCAAAAGCTGACCGCCCGGTACTTTCTCATCAATTGATGAAACAGAAAGTATTTCCATATCTGAAAAAATCAACTGAACCGGTTTTCTTTTTATTGATTGATAATTTCCGTTATGATCAGTGGAAAGTGATCCAGCCGATCATTCAGGAATATTTTAATATTGAAGAAGAAAGCTCTTATTATTCTATTCTTCCAACCACAACAGGATATGCCCGGAATGCCATTTTCTCTGGTATGATGCCAAGTGAAATGGAAAGAAAACATCCGCAATGGTGGGTTAGTGATGAAAATACGCCGGATGGTGAAGAAGGTTTGAACAACCACGAATTTGACTTCCTTCAAAAACAACTGGAAACAAATCATTTCAATATCAAGTCGTCTTATAATAAAATCCTGAATACAAACCAGGGAAAATCGTTAATCGACAATTTCAACAATTTGTTAAACAACCAGTTAAATGTAGTTGTTTATAATTTTGTTGATATGCTTTCTCATGCCCGTACGGATGTACAAATGATTAAGGAATTGGCGCCTGATGAATCAGCTTACAGATCTATTACAAAATCATGGTTGCTCCATTCTCCGCTTTTAGAATTTATAAAAAAAGTGGCCGAGAAAAAATGCCGTTTGATTTTAACGACCGATCATGGTATGATCCGTGTTCAGAAACCGGTTAAAATTATTGGTTATCGCGAAACGAATACGAACTTGCGATACAAACATGGAAAAAATCTTGGATTTGATGACAACCATTTAATGGTTTGCCGCAAACCTGAGCGCATTTTCCTGCCGAAACCACATGTTTCAACATCCTACGTATTTACAAAAGAAGATTATTTCTTCGCATATCCGAACAATTACAATCAGTACGTGAATCTTTACCGGGATACTTTCCAGCATGGAGGAGTTTCTTTGGAGGAAGTTATTATTCCATTCATCGATTTAACTGCCAAGTAATTTCGGATTATGTAAAAAATGAGGGCTGAGAAATTAATTTCTCAGCCCTCATTTTTTATAACTAAATATTTTATCCTTCTGTCACACTACCATTTTCACATTTAATGGTTCTTGCAGGGAATTTTTTTAGGAATTCGTAATTGTGGGTTGCCATCAAAATGGCTGTTCCCGCATTATTGATTGTTTTGAAAACCTGCATAATCTGGTCCCCTACTTCCGGATCCAGATTTCCTGTTGGTTCATCTGCAATCAGGATTCTCGGTTCATTCAGCATAGCACGGGCAATTACGACACGCTGCTGCTCGCCGCCTGAAAGCTGATGTGGCATTTTTTTCTGAGAAGTTCCCAAGCCAACCTGCATCAAAACTTCTGCGATGCGTTTTGAAATTTTTGATTGCTGCTCCCAACCCGTTGCTCGAAGTACAAACGAAAGATTATCCTCCACAGAACGATCAGAAAGCAATTGAAAATCCTGGAATACAATGCCAATTTTACGCCTTAGAAAAGGAATATCGGCTCTTTTGATATTATGCAATTCATAACCAACTACTTTGGCAGAACCTGTATGCAGCCACAAATCGCCATAAAGCGTTTTCATGAGCGAACTTTTTCCGCTTCCGGTACGTCCGATCAGATATACAAACTCTCCATTTTTTATCTCAAAATGGACATCATTCAAAACAGGCCGGTCGCCCTGATAAATATCAGCTCGTTCCAGTACTACAATAGGCTCTGTGGTATCAGTCATAATGGATGAATGGAGACAATCATATGTGGGAAAAGGTCAAATATTTAGAAATCTAAATATCTGACCTTTTAAAATTAGTTCTTATTAAGCGTTTCCTTTGTTGTAATCAGCAAGGAATTTTTCAAGCCCGATATCC
Source organism: Dyadobacter subterraneus (assembly GCF_015221875.1). Lineage (NCBI taxonomy): Bacteria > Pseudomonadati > Bacteroidota > Cytophagia > Cytophagales > Spirosomataceae > Dyadobacter > Dyadobacter subterraneus. The sequence continues at coordinate 1,107,286 of NZ_JACYGY010000001.1, read as the reverse complement.
GTAAGCGGATGTTTCATCAATGCTTCCATCGCGCTCAAAGGTCCTGTCATAACATCTGCTCCAACTTCTGCACACTGAATAATGTGCATCGGGTGACGAACTGATGCTGCTAAAACCTGAGTTTCGTATCCATAATTACGATAGATTGTGATGATCTGTTCGATCAAACCAATTCCATCCGTAGAAATATCGTCAAGACGGCCAATAAACGGAGAAACATAAGTTGCACCTGCTTTTGCAGCGATCAACGCCTGTCCGGCCGAGAAAATAAGTGTACAGTTGGTACGGATACCTTTGCTAGAAAAATATTTCAAAGCCTTTACACCTTCTTTGATCATTGGAATCTTTACAACAATTTTATCATCAATCTCGATCAATTCTTCACCTTCACGAATCATACCCTCCAAATCAACAGAAATCACTTCCGCACTTACATCTCCGTCAACAATATCACAGATCGCCTTGTAGTGTCTCATGATATTATCCTTACCTGTAATTCCTTCTTTTGCCATAAGTGACGGATTTGTTGTAACACCATCAAGTACGCCTAAGGCCTGAGCTTCTTTAATTTCTTTTAGATTGGCAGTATCAATAAAAAATTTCATATCAAAAATTGAATAGTTTAATTGTCCTACAAAAGTAGGAAACCATTACTAAAAGCAAAAAAAAGTTGTGGAAGTGATTGGAAAGGGCATAAAAAAAGGCAAACCGAGAATCTCACCGCATCAACCACCTACCCTTGCTTCCGTCAGGACCTGGGGGATTCGGAAGGAGCTGGTAGTTCCGATTTGCCGTTGCAAAGATAAAGACATTTTATTGACAAAAAGAAAACATTCATTTAACGTTTCCTCTTACTTTTGTGCGAACCAACTATAAATGAGTGATTATGTACCGAATATTTTTTTTATTTTTTTTAGTTTTCCTTAATTCCTGCTCCAATTCTTCTGATGCTTTCCTCCAAAAAGGCAAACAATTGATGAAAGAAGGCAAAAACAAAGAAGCCATCGAATACCTCAATAAAGCCATAGAAAAAAATACTTCCAACGCTGAAGCTTTAAATACCCGCGGCGTGGCTTATTATGAAATGAAAGAATATCCAAGCGCCCTGATGGATTTTAATCAGGCCATAAAAATACAGCCCGCATCTTATCGTCCTTATTTCAATCGCGCGCTTTTATACACAAGTGACAATCATCTTGACTCAGCATTGACAGATTATAACAAGGCGGCCACTTTGGCTCCTGATACTTCGGATGTTTTTTTAAACAGAGGCCAGTTGTACGTGATTCTTGACAAACTGGAACCTGCCATTAAAGATTTTGAAAAAGCAACAGAACTTGACCAGGAAAATAAAATGGCCTGGTACAATTTGGGGAATACCTATTATCGCCAGAATGATTTCAAAAAAGCCACGCTCGCCTTTCGTCAAACTGTAAAACTGGATTCACAATATGGAAAAGCGTTTTACGGACTAGGTTTGGCAGAATGGTACGACGGCGAAAAAGACCTGGGATGCAGCAGCCTGAAACAGGCACAGAATTTGGGATATGAAGATGCAACAGCTGCGATCAGTCAGTTTTGTAAATGACAAAAATCTTATTGCTTAAAAAAGTAATAAAAACGTTATTTAATCTTTATATAAAGCAGTAAAACCCACTAACTATATCATCATGAAATTTTTCAAAATAATATTCGGATCGCTTTTTATGCTTTTCGCATATTTCCAGTTTAACGACCCGGATGCTACAATCTGGATCTTTACATACAGTGCCGCAGCCTTGGCCTGCTACATGAGTTTTAACAACCTCTGGCCTTCCTGGGTATATTACGGACTGGCAGCGGGATATCTGATAGCTTCAATTTTCCAGTGGCCTCCTCATTTCGAAGGAATTTTCTGGGGCGAAGCAAAAATGAGAAGTATCAATATTGAAGAAGCGCGCGAATCGCTTGGATTGTTAATTTGCTGCCTTGCGATGGTCGTGTTAGGAAAATGGGGCATTCCAAAAATTGAAGACTAATCCCATATCCATTCAACTTCTTTGAGATCCAGTTCTTTAATTTCAGGCTGATTCTCAAATTTGACACATAATTTTCCAAAATCAGTTATGCCTGTTACCGTGCCGGACAAAACCTCGTTCTGGTATCGAAACAGGCATAACTGTTTATAACCAAATAAATTATCAAGATACGCCTGCCGGATTTCCTGATTATTTTTTATTGATTTCAGTTTTAAATACCATGCGTCGAGGTGATGAATTAATTGATAAAACTCATCAGGCAGAAAAAAGTCCTGTCCGCTTTCCTTAGCCAGCGAAGTCGCCCGGGGATTTGAAAATTCGGTTTGATTAATATTGATACCCATTCCCACAACTGAACTTGCCAGGCGGGATCCCTGAATATTATTTTCAATCAATGTCCCGCATATTTTTTTATCACCCAGATATATGTCGTTTGGCCACTTTATCTTAACTTTATCAGAATAGTTGCTAAGATATGACGATATGCCCAGAGCCATGGCCTGACTTATCAGAAATTGTTCCTGAATTGGTAAAAAAGTCGGGGTTAGGATGACAGACATGGTAAGGTTCATCCGAGGCTGGGTTACCCAGGTTGTACCTCTTTGTCCACGGCCTTTTGTCTGGTCGTCAGTAATGACAACAGCTCCCTCCATACTTACACCGCTACGTACTAATTCAGCCGCTATGTCGTTTGTTGAATGACAACTTGGCAGATAAATAACTTTTTTACCTATAATTAAGGTATCGTATATAGAGTTGTACAATTTTTTTACTTTACTTTAGGGTTTATAGAAATGGGAATCAACTACGCATGAAACAACGCAAAAATAAAGAACTATCATCAAAAGATTTATCCGAGCTTATAGCTAAAGGAATGTCAGAAAAGAAAGGTGAGGATATAACAATCCTTGATCTTAGAAAAGTAAAAAATTCAATAACAGATTTTTTTGTAATTTGCTCGGGTAATTCCGATACTCAAATAGATGCTTTGGCCAATTCGGTGGAAGACGAAGTTTACAAAATATCAAAAACCGACCCCTGGCAAAAAGAAGGAAAAGCCAATGGAGAGTGGATATTAATTGACTATGTGGATGTAGTGGCTCACATTTTTAATAAAGAACGTCGTAAACACTATGATTTGGAAGAGCTTTGGGGTGATGCGGTTGTAACGCACTTTGAAGATTCCGTCCTGTAAATATCGTAGCGGATGAACATTCATCAGATGCGAAATGTTGTTTATTAAATTTCCTCTTAATTATTATAAAGAATGTCTGATAACGATAACAAAAGAGGTCCACTAAATCCTAAAAGTCCGCAGAAAGGGTATCAGGGATGGATCATAGCTGCTTTGATTGCTACTATTTTGGGGATAACTTACCTTAACAGAACATCAACAATTCGTGAAACGACTCAGAAACGTTTTGAGAAAATGGTTGCTGACAAGGAGGTTCAACGCGTCACAATAGTAAATGACAAGTCAGTTGAAGTAACATTGAAGCCAGAAGCGCTGAAGCTTGATAAATATAAAGTGCTTACTACTGAAAATGGTGGTAATTATTTCGGAGGAGAACCAGTTTCTCATTATCAGTTTCAGGTAACGTCGGCGGAAACATTTAAAAAAGATCTCGACAAGATTCAGGAAAAAGTACCTGATGATGATAAGATTGAGCTTGTTGTAGACACACGTAATGACTGGACCAGTTTCCTTGGAACCTGGGGCTTTTTCATTATCATGATTCTGGTAATGTATTTCATCCTTGGCAGAATGTCAGGTGGTGTTGGTCCTGGTGGTCAGATATTTAATATCGGCCGTTCCCGTGCAACACTTTTTGACGCTGAAAACAAAGTTAAAATTACTTTTAACGATGTTGCCGGTCTGGATGAAGCGAAAGAAGAGATCAAGGAAATAGTTGAATACCTTCAGTTTCCTGATAAATTCAAAAAACTCGGTGCGAAAATTCCAAAAGGTGCACTTCTTGTAGGCCCTCCGGGTACTGGTAAAACTTTGCTTGCAAAAGCAGTTGCCGGTGAAGCTGGTGTTCCTTTCTTCTCTTTGTCAGGTTCTGACTTTGTTGAAATGTTTGTTGGTGTAGGTGCGGCTCGTGTTCGTGACCTTTTCAAACAAGCAAAAGAAAAAGCGCCTTGCATTATCTTTATAGATGAGATTGATGCGGTTGGTCGTTCCCGTGGGCGTGGTGCAATGCCAGGTTCTAATGACGAACGTGAAAACACATTGAACTCACTGCTTGTCGAAATGGATGGTTTTGCTACCGATTCAGGAATTATTATCGTAGCTGCAACGAACCGTCCAGACGTTTTGGATCCGGCTTTACTTCGTCCGGGACGTTTTGACAGACAAATTTCAATTGATAAACCAGACGTTATCGGCCGTGAAGCGATTTTCAAAGTGCATTTAAAACCTTTGAAACTTTCGGTTGATGTTGATATTCAAAAACTGGCAGCGCAGACTCCTGGTTTTGCAGGTGCTGAAATTGCCAACGTTTGTAACGAAGCCGCACTTATTGCTGCCCGCCGTGACAGAGAAGAAGTAACAATGCAGGATTTCCAGGATGCAATGGATCGTGTAATTGGTGGTTTGGAAAAGAAAAACAAATTGATCTCTCCCGAAGAGAAACAAATTGTTGCTTACCATGAAGCTGGTCACGCAGTAGCAGGCTGGTTCCTTGAACACGCTGACCCATTGGTTAAGGTATCGATTGTACCTCGTGGTGTTGCTGCATTAGGTTACGCACAGTATTTGCCGAGAGAACAGTATTTGTATCGTACAGAGCAGTTGTTTGACGAAATGTGTATGACATTAGGCGGACGTGCTGCGGAAGATGTTATTTTTGGTAAGATTTCAACCGGTGCATTGAGTGACCTTGAACGTGTAACGAAAGTTGCATACAGCATGGTTACGATGTACGGGATGAACGATCGTATCGGTAATGTATCTTATTACGATTCGAAACAAAGCGATTACGCTTTTACAAAACCTTATTCTGAATCAACGTCACAGGCAATTGATGAAGAAGTTCGCAAGTTGATTGAACAAGCTTATCAGTTTGTTAAAAATATGTTGAGCGAAAGACGTGACGCGTTGGAAGTGATTGCTCAGGAATTGTTGGAAAAAGAAATCTTGTTCCAAAGTGATCTTGAAAAACTGATCGGCAAACGTCCTTACGAAAAGGAGACCAGCTATCAGGCTTATATCAACCGTCGCTCGAATGAAGAAGCTGCGATTCATGAAGAAGCAGTAAAACAAACGCTTGAAAAAGACAAAGGCGAAATGGTTGCAGAAGATAAAGATTCTTCGGCTGTATAAATTTCGAACAGATAAATAGTAAAAACCGGGCAGCAAAACTGTCCGGTTTTTATTTTTAGAGTACATTTGCCCAATCTAATATCAATCCTAAAAACGAGCACCTTTTATGTCATTCGAAATATTTAAAGAGCAATATGGTGAGCTGACCGAATATGTAATTCAGGAAACTGCTACCAATAATCGCTGTACAATCCTTCCTGAACTGGGTGGAATTGCCAGACAGTTATCATTGAGAAAAGACAATACCTTATTTTCTTTGCTGAAAACGCCGGGAACTCCGAGTGAACTAATAGAAGACACAAAAAGTGCGGGAGAATTGCTTTTCCCTTTTGCCAGCCGTATTCCGGACGGGAAATATCACTTTCTTGGAAAAGATTACCAGCTTGCTCAAAATGACAATGAAAATGCCATTCATGGGTTAGTTCGTAAACATGCTTTCAAACTCGAAGAACAAGTTGTCGAATCTGATCATGCTTATATCAAATTGTCTTATAATCTGAGAGAAAAAGAAGGTTATCCTTTTTCGGTTGATTTTTCAGTGAAGTATATATTGAACGCCTCAGGTGTATTTTCACTAACCTATGAAGCAAAAAATGTAGGTTCTGAGCCTTGTCCGGTTATGTTTGGCTGGCACCCCTATTTCGTGTTGGGACATGAAGATGTGGATGCATGGAAAATAAATATTCCCTCGGATACCATTGTGGTTTTTGATAATCGTATGAGTCCTATCGATACTGCTCCATTCCTAATTGAAGAAGGTGCTATGCCTCTCTTTAAAAAAGCGCTGGACAATGCTTTTATTGTCAATAGTAAAGAAAATAAAGCCGTAACTGAATTGATTTCTGAAAGACAACATGTGACTTTGCAGATCGAACAGGAAGTTGGTGAAGGGAAATTTAATTATCTGGTAGTATACACACCGCCCGCACGGGATTGCATAGCGATCGAGCCATTAACGGCTAATGTCAATTCATTTAATAATGGAGAAGGATTAAATATTCTTGCGCCGGGAAATACGATTACAGGAACAATTAATTTGAAGTTGGTTTAGGAAGTCTTCGATACCAACGTGCTTTCGGAATAATTAATCTCCATTCCAAAAGATAGGCTAAGTGGCTGAACAAAATTGCAAGTTTGTCGCTTAGCCTGTCTCTATATATCATGTTGAAGTAAAAGATCTGCCAGGATTTAGTGACTGGTTTTTCCCTTTTGTTCTCCCAATGCGTCAAAACCTTTTCTAAAAATTTTTGAGAAGGATACTTTTTTTCAAGATTTTCACCACAGAACCTCAGAAAATTTTCTCCGCTCAGGAAATAAATAAGTCCAAGTGATTCCAGCAGCAATTTATAAAAGCCCTTTTGTTTCGTTTTCAGGATGACGTAATTCCAATCCAGTTGCTGACCATACTTTCTTAGTAACCTTACCAGATCTGCGACAAATTTCAATTTATCCCACTGTTCAACGCCAGCATGATGTATAATCATCATCAAGAGCTGATTTTCTATGCGTGGCACAGATAAAGAGCTGCCCGCAATTTCGAATGAAATTCGCTGTTCGGAAAGTTCTTCCCAGCTGAAAGAATAGTGATATCTTGGATAAGTGGTATTCCATTGCACTTCCAGAGACTGCAACATATTAGTTGTTACGGGAGTCAAAGGTAACTGATAATCTGTGTTAAAATATAATTTGGCGACTTTGTCGTTTTCCAATAAATATTTCCGGTAGTTATCGGGCTCAAATCCGTATTTGGCCATTACAGCCAGTCCTTCATGTATTTGTTCTTTCTTTAAGAAAAAATCAATATCACCAAATTCACGCAGTCCGGGATTTTCATAAAGCATCCAGGCCCACAAGGCACCTTTCATTAAAAAAGCCTCCACACCTTCAGTTGATAACGCTGCGTTTAACTCATTCGATTTTTTAAGAAAAATCATATTAAAAACAGCCTGGCTTGTGCCTTGTTCTTTTAACTTTTCAAGAACTCCCGTAGAAATTTGTTTATTGTCAGTTGAGCTCAAATGATCGTACAACAAACAAGTCACCTGATGCCAGTGAGACAGTTCAACAAGTTTTCCCCAATCAACTGATTCACCGGATTTGCCAGAACCTGTTGTTTCAACCTCACCTTTCAGGCTGGCCTTAATCAAAAATAAAAGTTGAGACGAAACTTGATCAAGAGATATCATGAGGTACCGCTGTATTTAAGGAAATACTTTCCTGCACCCACTTTTCCAATAATTCAAACCCATCCGGACGTCTCTTACGCCATATTTTAGCAAATTTGGCACAATTAAAACTTTGAATAAAATGCTGCTTTATCGATTCACCAGTTAATAAACTGAATGGCAGAGGAAAGTTTTTCAGCATCTCCATAGGAATAGCAAAAGTGCTTAATTCCTCTAGTGCTACCCGGTTTTTTGCTTTATGTATAAAATAGATTGCACCTAACTGAACAGGATTTAAATCAAAAACACCATCAGGTTTATATGAAAACTTATTAATTCCCTCACTAACCGGCTGTAAATCTGATTGATTGTAATCCAATCCATTGACGGTTTTCTCCCAGATTTTTAGTTGCGGATAGGCCGGAATTATATAAGGTTTTCCACTGGCATCAAATGTTATGGCCGTGAGATCATCACTCAATAGAGGACAGCCGGCTTTAATAAATGCTGCTGCCGTGGTTGACTTACCTGCACCCGGGCTTCCCATAAAACACCAGGCCTCATCTCCAACTTTGACAGAACTTGCATGCAATAAGAAATATCCCTTTTGAAATAAAATCAATCCAAGTGCTTCACTAACAGTAAATAAGCTGATTAGATTTTTGTCATCTGTCCAAGGAGAAACCACAAGTTCTTTACCTCCAATAGCTTCAAAAGTTGCTACTTCTTCCCAATGGAGAACCAGATTATCTTTATTTTTTCCGAAGAGTGCACGAATACCCCTTCTGTATATAGAGGTCTTCTTTAATTTAGGAAAGGTTATTGCTCCGTATTTTATATGTAAATCCCAGGAACTTAAAGGCTCCGCAATGCTTAGTTCAGGTAATTCAATTTCCGAGAATATGGTTAATCCGTAGGCTTTATAAAAAAACATGTGTGTGATTGTAAATTATTCCCAAACCCATAAACGTTGATAGGAGACGGAATTTGACCAGTCTCCAATAATTATTTCGTCCCCTTTTTGTATCCATGCATGTGCTTCAAATGGTTTGGCATGGTTAACTTCAACACCAATTTCAAGACTTAAAGACGGGACTTTTCTCAATAAATATTTAGCTGCCAAGGCCCTCGGTAAACAAAGCAATTCCAACGGAATAATATTGGCAGCGGTATTGACAGCCCATACGACCTCTGAAATTTCCTTTGAATTCAGATCCGGTTTAGCATCTGACTTTGACATCCAATGGAATACTTTTCGAAAAGTAGAGAATGGCAAAATAGCCAGACCTATTTTTATTAAAATCAGGGTACATCCTGCCTGCACCAATTTAATTTTAGCGCTGCCTGAAATATCAACCCATTTTAATACATAGTCTGACATATTCTTCAACTTCATTTATTCAGTTATCTCAACCAGCTTTTCAGAAATAAGATCTTCCAGAAGTAATTCAATATCTCCCCGACAAGTTTCTGCGTCAATATCATATTCATCAGTTACCGCCTCGCAAAGTGCTTCCAAGGTTTTTGGTTCTCCTTCAAGATTATTCCAAACCAACGCTCCCACTTCATCCAACCCGTAGTAAGCTCCTTTGTTATGATTAAGAATCACGATTTCTTCTCCAACATGTGATGCAATTTGTTGGGATGTCAGTTTGTATTTCATATGGATAGTGTATTTTGGCAGGGAAATTTTTGTTGCCATCAAGCTGCAAAGTTAGAAAATAATAATTATTCGATCTCAAATTTTATTCCCTGAGCCAAAGGAAGCGTCGTACTGTAATTTATTGTTGACGTTTGCCGTCTCATATATGCTTTCCAGGCATCTGATCCGGATTCACGGCCACCGCCCGTTTCCTTTTCTCCGCCAAAGGCTCCACCGATCTCCGCTCCGGAAGTACCGATGTTAACATTGGCGATTCCACAATCTGAACCCGACTGAGATAAAAATTGCTCAGACTCACGAATGTTCAATGTAAAAATAGATGACGAAAGTCCCTGTGGAACGGAATTCTGCAAGTCTATCGCTTCATCAAGACTATCATATTTTATTAGATACAAAATAGGCGCAAAAGTCTCGGTCTGGACGATAGAAAAATCATTTTCAACTTCTGCAACACATGGTGCGACGTAACATCCTGAATCATATTTCTCTCCTTTCAGAACTTTGGGATCAATAATAAAATGACCGCCTTCTTTTCGGATTTTTTCAATTGCATCTTCATAATGATCAACTGCGACTTTATCAATTAACGGGCCTACATGATTATTTTCATCCAAAGGATTTCCAATTCGAAGTTGTGCATACGCTTTAATCAACCGTTTTTTGACTTCTTCATAAATGGAGGCCTGGATAATTAATCTTCTTGTAGATGTGCAACGCTGCCCTGCCGTACCGACCGCGCCAAAAACAATTCCGGGAATCGCAACATTTAAATCTGCGGAAGGAGTGACAATGATCGCATTATTTCCTCCAAGTTCAAGCAAACTTTTCCCCAGTCTTCTTGCCACTGCTTCACCAACGGCTTTCCCCATTCTTGTACTTCCTGTTGCAGAAACCAAGGCAATTCTGCTATCATCCGCAAGAAATTCTCCTACTGCTCTTCCGCCTGTAACGATACAAGAAATACCCTCTGGAAGCTGATTATTTTTCAGAACGACCTGAATAATATTCTGGCAAGCCAGCGCCGTGAGCGGTGTTTTTTCAGAAGGTTTCCAAATACAAACATCACCACAAACCCAGGCCAGCATCGCGTTCCAGGACCAAACTGCTACAGGAAAATTAAATGCTGAAATAATCCCCACAATTCCTAAAGGTTGCCATTGCTCATACATCCGGTGCTGTGATCTTTCACTGTGCATGCTCAAACCGTATAACTGGCGGGAAAGTCCAACTGCAAAGTCACAGATATCAATCATTTCCTGCACCTCTCCCAGTCCTTCCTGCAAGCTTTTGCCCATTTCATAACTCACAAGTTTTCCCAGTTCCTGTTTATTCGTCCTTAACTGCTCGCCAATCTGTCGAACAATTTCTCCTCTTTTGGGAGCAGGTACTAATCTCCAAATTTTAAAAGCCTGACTTGCAGATTCTACAACTTCCTCAAAATCCTCCGGACTTGTAGAATGAACTTTGGCAATAAGCTTTCCATCTACCGGAGAATAAGATTCCAGAATTTCTCCACTTCCATTCCAGGATTTCAGGCCAGTGCTTACGCCAGAATTATTTGGATTTATATTTAATTTATAAAGGATCTGTTGTATATCAATCATGGTATTATTCAATCAATGTAAAGTGAACCTAAGTTCGAGAATCATTTTTACGGCTGCATTAATAAAACAAATTGCCATTAGTCGTCTTCATAAAAGCATCGAGCAAAATATCTTCCTGTTTGACAAAACCGCTATTTGGCAAACTTCCGTCAGCTACCATTTCAACGACCGAGGCAATGGAAGCAGCAGTGGTCCAGGAAATTGCACGCCAATGCTGTCCGTCAATTTCGATTGGATGATAAGCACGGTAAAATTCTTCACGTTCCAGAAATTCGCCTTTCCAGCCTTCCACAACGGCATAAACATAAACAACATCCTGTTGAACCGGCGGTTTGGCTTCTGTCAAAATTTGTTCAACCAGTTCACGTTTTTCTTTTAAAATCAATTCATAAAGCAAAAACCGCATCAGACTGCAATGTCCGGGATAGCGTATGGTTTTGTAATTTAATGTATCCAGTTTTCCTTCAAACGTTTCGCACATCGTCCCCAAACCGCCCGAAGTACTAAACGCTTCAAATTCCTGCCCTTCAATATTGATCATTTCAATACCTTCCAGGGACGGCACCATTTTCCTGATACCATTATGAATTACTTCGGCATCATTAATATATTCGTTCACAACACCAGCCGGCGACCAGGTAAAAGAATAACCCATCAATCCATTTGGATAACGGGGAAGTGCCCCAACCCGCAATTCTATATCGCGAATTTTGGTAAAACGTTTCGCCAGATCCATTCCCACAATTCCGATAAAACCCGGAGCCAGCCCGCATTGCGGCACCATTACGCCTTTGCTGTCCTTTGCTAATTCACGAATAGCAGAAGTGGTGTAGACATCTTCCGTTAAATCGAAATAATGAATTCCTTTTTGATAAGCCATGATGGCTATCGGCAGGTTCAAATTGTAAGGCATGCAGGAAACCACGGCATCAGCCCCTGTCAGAATTTCATCTAAAAATGCATTTTCAGAAATATCTCCGGATTTAAATAAAAAAGGAATTTCAACCGGTGGTTTTGTTTTGTCGATGCCTGTTACCTGAAATCGCTTGCTGAGCAAGGTAGCAACCAGCGAACCAACCTTTCCTAATCCTATGACAACAATGTTTTTCATAATGATTTAAGAGATGAAGTGTGAATTTCGATCAGAAAATAAGTTGTCAATAATTCTTGATACCGACAGTATTGTTCTGCAAAAGATTTAATGAAAGATAGGGAAAGAAATTGCAGTTTTATAAAACTTAGTCGTCATTTTTGTAAGTTTTACATCAATTGGTACTATGCAGATTGTGATTATCGGAGGCGGTGCTTCGGGATTTATGGCAGCAATAACAGCCGCCGAAACTTATCTTGATGCTCGGATTATTATCTTAGAAAAAAATAAATCAGTATTAAATAAAGTCCGCGTTTCCGGAGGCGGCAGATGTAATGTCACGCACCAGCCTTCCGATCTCCGTTTTTTTATCAAAAACTACCCGAGGGGCGAAAAATTTCTGCGAAAACTTTTCTCTCGTTTTGACGCGCAGGATACAGTTAACTGGTTTGAAAACCGGGGAGTAAAATTAAAAACAGAGACCGATGGCAGAATGTTTCCGGTTACCGATTCTTCCCAAACAATTATTGATTGTCTTTTACGTGCTGCAAAAGTTTTAAATATTGAAATAAAAACGAGTACCGGCGTTAAATCTTTTGCCTGGACCGATATGGAAAATGTGCCCAAATTTTCTATTCAACTCGATACAGAAGAAGCAATAAAGGCGGACAAACTTTTAATTGCAACCGGCGGACATCCAAAAACGAGCGGGTTTAACTGGATCAGCGAACATGAACATTGCATTGTTGAGCCTTTGCCATCCTTATTTACATTTAACGTTCCAAACGGATATTTGTTACCATTATCCGGCGTTGCCGTGCAGGATGCTTATGTTAAAATAATAGGAACAAAACATGAATGGCGCGGACCCGTTTTGCTGACACACTGGGGTTTTAGCGGACCGGCGATTTTGAAATTATCAGCCTGGGGAGCGCGTGATCTGGCCGCGATGGATTATCATTTTACATTTAAAATCAACTGGCTGCCGGAAATGAATGAACAGCAGGTCAGGGAATTTTTGATTGCTGAAAAAACAAATACACCCAAACAGCAAATCAATTCGCACGCCCGTTTCGGAATACCGATAAGATTGTGGAAAGCTTTTACCGAGAAAGCGGAAATCACGGAGAATCTGCGTTGGTCGGATGCTACCAATAAAGTGCTCAACCGGATGGCAGAACTTTTGACAAATAGTCAGTTTGATGTAAGAGGAAAAAGTACCTATAAAGAAGAATTTGTAACCTGCGGCGGTATCGCTCTTTCCGACATTAACCAGGAAACATTGGAAAGTAAAAAGGTACCAGGATTATTTTTCGCAGGTGAAATACTGGATGTTGATGGAATTACTGGTGGTTTTAATTTTCAGAATGCCTGGACAACCGGTTTTGTGGTTGGAAAAGAAATTGGTCGAATTTCTTAACTTTAACAGAGCAATATTTCAATATCAGATTAATAAAATTCTTCAATACTGAAAAATATCTCAATGAAACTTTTAATCCTTTTCACTCTTCTTTTCTTAACCGGAAATTTAATTCTGGCTCAACCCGCCAATTTGAAAAATGATTATTTCCTCCGTCAGCTTTATAAAGATCAATCTTATAACAATCAAAAAGATCTGGTGCTTAAAGAATTTGTACATGTAGTTCCGGGTAGTTGGGGAGAATTTGTGAAAGGAGTGGATGAAGACATTGTCACAGACAAAAAACTTCTGGCGCTTACATTCGATGCCTGTGGCGGTCCGAGAGGAAGTGGATATGACGCAGAACTGATCAATTATTTGAGAAAAGAAAAAATCCCTGCAACGCTCTTTGTTACCGGAAAATGGATTGATGCCAACTATAATACTTTTCTGGAATTGAGTAAGGACACACTTTTTGAAATCGAAAATCACGGCCTGAATCATCAGCCCTGCTCTGTGGATGGAGAAAGTGAATATGGAATTAAAGGGACGCCGGATGTCCCTGATGCTTTTGATGAAATTGAAGCCAATGAAAGGAAAATTCAGTTTATTACCGGAAGACGTCCGAAGTTTTATCGTTCTGCAACGGCTTACACTGATGAAGCTTGCGCCAAAATCGCAAGACAACTTGATGTTACGGTTATCAGTTTTGATGTACTTTCTGGCGATGCTGTACCATTTACAAAAATTCCGGTCATAGAAAAAAGTGTATTGTCAAACGTAAAACCTGGGGCTTTGATCATCATGCATTTCAATCACCCGGAATGGAATACTTACGAATCCCTGGAAAAAATAATTCCAGTTCTGAAAAAGCAAGGTTATTCTTTTTCAAAACTGGAAACATATCCTTTGAAAGGGAAATGATTTACTGATGCGCCATGGTATCGAAATAGGCTCTCACTTTTGTCGCTCTATCCAATCCAATTAAGGTTGTTAAGGTTTCAAGGGAACTTTCACGGATTGCCCGTATCGAACCAAAATGTTTTAACAATTTCGTAGCCGTTACTTTTCCAACACCAACTACACCATCAAGTTCACTCACCAGACTGCCCTTACTTCGCTTGTCGCGGTGGAAAGTGATGGCGAATCTGTGCGCTTCATCCCGGATTTGCTGAATAAGTTTTAATGATTCTGATCTTTTATCAATATAAAGTGGCAGAGAATCTTCCGGAAAATAAATTTCTTCCAGTCGTTTGGCAATGCCTACAATCGGAACCTGACCGTAAATTCCCAGACTTTTCAACGCATCACAAGCAGAACTTAACTGACCTTTTCCACCATCGACAATGATCAGATCCGGCAGCGGCTCGTTTTCAGCTATTAATCTCAAATACCTGCGGCCAACGATTTCATTCATGGACGCAAAATCATTTGGACCAACCACGGTTTTTATATTAAAATGGCGATAATCTTTTTTAGACGCTTTCCCTTCTTTAAAACAAACCATGGAAGCAACCGGGTTTGTCCCCTGAATGTTTGAGTTATCAAAACACTCTATATGTCTTGGTAATGTTTTCAATTGAAGATCCGTTTTCAGTTTTATTAAAACACGATCCTTTTTTGAAGAACTGGCAGAATTTTCAACTTCCCTTCGCTCGGCTTTTTCTCTGCGGAAATACATCACATTTTTCATGGACATATCCAGCAATTTCTTCTTATCGCCAATTTGCGGGATTACCAGTTCAAGTTTTAATTCCAGATCCGGTTTCAGATTGGTAATCAATTCCTTCGCAGCGGTACCATATTTTTCACGCATTTCAACGATCATCATGGCCAGCAAATCTTCATCACTTTCGTCAAGTTTTTTCTTAACCTCGAAAGTCTGCGTGGCAATCATGTAACCTTCGGTAATTTTCATGAAGTTCAGATAGGCCGATTCCTCATCCGAAACAATGGTAAGCACATCCACATTACCAATTTTTGGATTGATAACCGTTGCCTTACTTTGAAAATTAGACAAATGCTCGATTTTTGTTTTCCAGGAATGTGCCTGCTCAAAAGCCATTTGCTCCGCCGCCGCCAGCATTTTTTCCTTGAAATATTGCTGCGGCAAAGTCAGATTTCCTTTAAGCATATGATGTATCTGCTCAATCTCAACATTGTAGTCCGATTCGGGTTGCAAACCCTCACACGGGCCTTTACAATTGCCAATATGATATTCCAGACAAACTTTAAATTTCCCCGCTTCAACGTTTTCTTTCGATAAATGCAAATGGCAGGAACGTATCGTATAAAGTGCCTTGAACATATCCAGCAGCGTATGCATGGACCTTAAATTCGCAAATGGGCCATAAAAAGTCCCGCGTTTTTTATCAAGTTCGCGCGTTACATATACTCGCGGAAAACGCTCGTCTGTGATACAAATGAACGGATATGTTTTATCGTCTTTTAGAAGAATATTGAATTTAGGCTGAAACTGCTTTATTAGTTGATTTTCAAGCAATAAAGCATCCCATTCCGTATGCACGATGGTATACTCAATCCGTCGAATCTGACTTACAAGCCGTTTCGTTTTTCTGTCGTGCTGATTTGATTTTAAGAAATAACTTGAAACCCTGTTTCTCAGACTTTTTGCTTTACCAACATAAATTACCTCCCCGGTATCGTCGAAATAACGATAAACACCAGGATCAAAAGGAATTTTAGAAAGCTCCTCTTTGTAATTAAATTCGGGCATGTATTATGGACTTTTTAAGCGAATGCGAAGTTTACTATTATTCAGAGCGAATTAAGAAATTAATTCCGGCTCTTATTGAAAAACAACCGTACCAAATGAAAAGTTGCGTCACGCACAAGTGAATAAGCTTCCGTCTCGGCTTGCTGTAAATTCATAGGACGATTTAAAACAGAAACTGCGTAAGTTATTCCCGCATTTTGAGCCTCTTCTGGTGTTATCACAAGCGTACCGCAAACAACAGCCAGCGGAACATTATTTTCCTGACAAAGATTTGCCAGCCCTTTTACTACTTTTCCCTGCAACGTCTGCTCATCTACTTTTCCTTCTCCGGTAATCACCAGATCAGCTTTTTGAACATGTTCAGCGATATTGGTTTGCTCCATGACAATACTGACACCTTCCCGAAGTTCAGCATTTAAAAACCAAAGCGCACCAGCTCCTAATC
Organism: Dyadobacter subterraneus; assembly: GCF_015221875.1. Lineage (NCBI taxonomy): Bacteria > Pseudomonadati > Bacteroidota > Cytophagia > Cytophagales > Spirosomataceae > Dyadobacter > Dyadobacter subterraneus. Next base: position 1,090,840 of record NZ_JACYGY010000001.1, on the reverse strand, counting down.
CGCCGGCTGCCCCGGCACCAGGATTATTACTGATATCGGAGCCAAAAGTTTGGGTAGCTACTTTGGCAATGTTTTTCAAACCATTATCCAGCTGAACAACCATATTTTTATCAGCACCCTTTTGCGGACCATAAACATAAGCTGCACCAGATTCTCCGTAAAGCGGATTTGTAACATCACACGCCACTATAAATTCAACAGATTTTAAAATAGAATTGACATTTTCTGTTTTGACGGATTTAATTGAAGAAAGATTTTCTCCATTAACAAGCATTTCCACCCCATTTTCATCCAGAAATTTATAGCCGAGCGCAGCTGCCATACCAATTCCTGCTTCCGTGGTAGCACTTCCGCCTATTCCAAGAATTATTTTTTTAACTCCTGAATTAATGGCGTGTAAAATTAATTCTCCTGTTCCATAAGTATTTGTCAAAAGTGGATTTCTTTCTTCCGGTTTTAAAAGATTTAATCCGGAAGCCGCAGCCATTTCAATGTAGGCAGTATTCCCATCCCCAGATAATCCGTATTCAGCTTCAATAAATCTTCCCAAAGGATCATGAACAACCGCCGTTACAAATTTCCCTTTCGATTGTTCTGTCAAAATCCTGGTTGTCCCTTCGCCGCCGTCGGCTAAGGGAACTGAAATAACTTCGGCATCCGCAAAGGCCAATCGTATTCCTTCTGCAACAGACTGACAAACCTCTGATGCTTCCAGAGAATCACGAAATTTGTCAGGTGCAACCAGAATGTACACGGGGATTAATTTTGAATGGGTGAATGATAGAATGAGTGAATGGGTTTTTCCACCACTTATTAGTTAAAGATTTTTTGGGATTTTGTTTACTATATTTTTAGAATGAAGTTCCTTCGTCGTCTGTTGTTGATGGCGGTATGTAGGTATCTGTACTATCAGATGCGACGTTTCCACAATCCAGGACAAAGTTTTCCGGTTTTATGAACGGACCTCTTCTGTATTGGATCAGGGTTTGGTCGTCGTAGACTTTTTTCATGTATAAACCCCAGGCCGGCATGGCTGCGCGTCCGCCTTGTCCTAGCTCTATGGTCCGGAAATGTATTTGCATATCTTCTCCCCCAACCCAAATCCCTGAAACCAGATTTTGGGTCATGCCCATAAACCAGCTATCCGAATGATTGTTCGTTGTTCCGGTTTTTGCCGCAATTTCATTTCCGCTTGTTACCCCATAAGAATGCAGACGACCGGCAGTTCCGCCTTTATCTTCAACAGCACCGCGCATCAAATACAGCATGTCATACGCAATGGAGGCCTGCAATTCCTGGTTTTGTTTTTGGTGAAATTCCTGTAAAACATTTCCGTTACGATCTTCAATTCTTAAAATTGTCATCGCTTCTGAGCGGTATCCGCCGTTGGCAAAAGCACAATAAGCATTCACCATTTCAAAAACGGAAACAGAACTTACGCCAAGTGCAAGGGCGGGATACGGATCCAGTTTACTGGTAATTCCCAACTTATGTGCATATTCAACCACCGTTTCTGGTTTCTCCATTTGAATAATGGCAGCACTGACAGAATTGACAGATTGCCCTAATGCCTGTCTGAGTGTTAATGACTGATTCGTATACTTCCCATTTGAATTTTGCGGATTGTATTCATTTTCCGGAATAGGCGCATCAACAATTTTGTCACAAGGCGTCAGAAAGTTTTTGTCCAATGCGGCGACATATACAAAAGGTTTAAAAGTCGAGCCTGGCTGACGAGTACCCTGTTTTACGTGATCATATTTAAAATATTTGAAATTCACACCACCAACCCAGGCCTTGATTTCTCCGCTTCTTGGATCCATCGACATCATTCCGGCGTGTAAAAATCTTTTATAATAACGAATGGAATCCATCGGACTCATTGTCACTTCTTTTTCTCCATCATAAGAAAAAACCTTCATTTTATAAGGTCTTTGCATCACTTTCCAGGCTTCGTCTTCCCCAATTTCGGCTTTCAAAACTTTGAAATAAGGTAATGCTCTGACTGCCTTTTCAATGAATCCTGGTATTTCTTTACCCTCTTCATCTGCCCAGGGATTTCTGCCTTTCCAATGCGCATCAAAAAGTTTCTGCTGGGTTTTCATATGCTCATTCAGCGCCTCCTCCTGATACTGCTGCAAACGGGAATCGATGGTAGTGTAAATTCGTAAACCGCTTGTATACAAATCATAATCAGTACCATTGTCGTCATTATATTGTTTCACCCAGGCACGCATATATCCACGCATGGATTCACGGAAATAAGGCGCCGGACCCGTATTATGTCCATCGACCGTAAACCTTAATGCAAGTGGTTTTTCTTTTAAACTTTCGAATTCCTCTTCCGGCAAATAATCATATTTTGCCATTTGAGCCAGAACTGTATTTCTGCGGTTTGTAGCATTTACCGGAAACCTGAGTGGATTGTACAAAGTTGGATTTTGCAGCATTCCAACCAGCAATGCCGCTTCACTAACTTCCAGATCGGACGGTTCTTTATCAAAATATGTTTTAGAGGCGACTTTTATACCAAATGTATTATTACCAAACGAAACCGTATTCAGGTACATCATCATGATTTCCCGCTTTGTATACTTCCTTTCCAAAGTCACCGACAAAATCCATTCTTTGGTTTTGGCAATAACGGTTCTGACGAACGGAATTTTACCAAGCAGGCCTTCAAACTTTTCAGAACGTGTTTCAAAAAGATTTTTCGCGACCTGTTGTGTCAAAGTACTTCCTCCACCCGAACTTGGATTTCCCAGCAAAACACCTTTGGCAACCCGCAGCATACTTCTCGGATCAATACCGGAATGATTCAGGAAACGGGCATCTTCTGTTGCCACCAATGCATCGGTAACATTTTTTGAAACCTGTTCAAATTCTACTGGCGTACGATTTTCAAAGAAATATTTGCCCAGAGATTTTCCATCCTGGGAAATTAATTCAGAAGCAAGCTCACTTTTTGGATTTTCAAGGGTAACAAGATCCGGCATTCCGCCGAATAGCCATAAAAAATTAAAACTTACGGCAACAATGTAAAGTATAAATAGCCCCAGGCCCAATGCTGTAAACAACCAGACGCGAATAATGCTGCGTCGGTATTTCCCTGGCTGCAATTCAATCATAAAATAAAGTTTCCTTGGTTATTAGTTAAAACAAAGCTCCTTCGTCGTCGGAGCGTGAAGGCGGAATATAGGTATCTGTGCTGTCAGAAGCAACATTTCCACAATTTAGAACAAAATTTTCCGGTTTGTTGAATGTCCCTTTTTTATATTGAACCAGCGTCGGATCGTCATATACTTTTTTCATATACAAACCCCATGCCGGCATCGCAACGTGACCACCTTGTCCGAGTTGCATCGTTCTAAAATGTATTGACATATCTTCTCCGCCAACCCAGATTCCTGAAACCAGATGTTGCGTCATCCCCATAAACCATCCGTCAGAATAATTCTGGGAAGTTCCTGTTTTAGCTGCAATTTCATTCCCTTCGGTTACGCCATAAGTTCTTAAACGACTGGCTGTTCCACCCGGATCCTCCACCGCACCACGCATCAGATATAGCATACTGTATGCCATATTTTCACTTAATTCCTGATTTTGTTTTTGGTAAAACTGTTGTAAAACATTTCCGTTACGATCTTCAATTCTTAAAATCGACATCGCTTCTGTTCTGTGTCCGCCATTTGCAAAAGCGCAATAAGCGTTTACCATTTCAAAAACAGTTACCGAACTGATACCGAGACAAAGGGATGGTTTTGGATTTAATTTGCTTGTGATACCCAGTTTGTGTGCATATTCTACAACAGTATTGGGCTTAACCATTTTAATAATATTGGCACTTACAGAGTTTACAGATTTCCCAAGGGCTTGTCTAAGCGACAGAGGGCGATAAGAAAATTTGTTACCGGAGTTATGCGGTGTCCAGCCACCCGGAACGCCATCTGACAGACCAAAATGAACGGGTGCATCCATAATTCTGTCACATGGTGTCAAAAAGTTTTTGTCCAAAGCTGAAACGTAAACGAAAGGCTTGAATGTAGAACCAGGCTGACGAGCTCCCTGTTTTACGTGATCGTATTTGAAATATTTAAAATTAACACCGCCAACCCATGCCTTGATCTGTCCGTTCCGCGGATCCATTGACATCATGCCTGCATGCAAAAATCTTTTGTAATAACGCAGAGAATCGATCGGACTCATAGTCACTTCCTTTTCTCCATCGTAAGAAAAAACTTTCATTTTGTACTTGCGGCGCATAACTTTCCATGCTTCTTTTTCCCCTACTTCTTTTTTCAAAACATTGAAATAAGGTAGTGCACGGACTGCTTTTTCAATAAATCCAGGTATCTCTTTTCCGTCCGGAGTTGCCCAAGGATTTCTGTCCGCCCAGTGCGCATCAAAAAGTTTTTGCTGCGTGCGCATATGTTCATTCAGTGCTTCTTCCTGATACTTTTGCATCCGGGAATCAATGGTGGTATAGATCCTAAGTCCGCTGGTATATAAATCCAGATCGGTTCCGTTTTCTTCATTAAATTGTTTTACCCATGCTTTCATATATCCACGCATGGATTCTCTGAAATAAGGAGCCAAACCGGTATTATGTCCATCAACAGTGAATTTCATCCCCAGCGACTTATCTTTCAAAGTCACAAATTTTTCTACCGACAGGTAATTGTATTTTACCATTTGTGCCAAAACTGTATTTCTACGGTTCAGCGCATTGGTAGGAAATCTTAGCGGATTATATAAGGTTGGATTTTGAAGCATCCCAACCAAAAGGGCAGCTTCACGGACGTCAAGATCCCATGCATCTTTATCGAAATAAGTTTTGGCGGCGACTTTAATTCCATAAGTATTATTTCCAAAAGATACCGTATTCAGGTACATCATCATGATTTCCCTTTTGGTATATTTTCTTTCCAAAACCACAGAAAGAATCCACTCTTTGGTCTTTGCAATTACTGTTCTTACCAAAGGAATTTTACCGAGAACACCTTCATACTTCTCAGAACGGGTCTCAAAAAGGTTTTTGGCAACCTGCTGCGTAAGCGTACTACCACCACCAGAACTGGAATTTCCTGAAACAACACCTTTAAATACACGCGCCAAACTTCTTGGATCTATACCCGAGTGATTTACAAAACGGGCATCTTCTGTCGCGACCAGCGCTTCAATAAGATTGGGTGAAATCTGGTCAAATTCAATCGGCGTGCGGTTTTCAAAGAAATATTTTCCCAGAGATTTTCCGTCTTCCGAAATCAGTTCGGAAGCAAGTTCACTTTTAGGATTTTCGAGCGTTTTAAGGTCTGGCATTCCACCGAAAAGCCATAATAAATTTACGCTGACGGAGAAAATGTAAAATAAAAAAAGACCCAGGCCAATTGCTGCATATTTCCAAAGGCGGACAATGCTGCGACGATATTTTCCTGGCTGCAATTCAATCATAAGTGGGGATAATTTATTTGTGAATCGTATTTAAACGGATCAATCAAGTCAACAAAGATACAATTTCCATGAATTATCTCTTTCCAACCGAAATTTCGCGAGATTCCTGCATTTCTTTAAGTCGTGGCAAATAAATGCTGCCGGGATATAAACGAACAAATTCGTTAATAGCTTGCAGATAGGCCTCCCGTCCTCTGACTTTCCCCACTAAAAATACTCTGAGTAGTGCAAATTTATCTTCCAGCATACTTCCTTTATATGCGGGCAAATCAGCTTCGATATCTTCAAGTGCCTTGGTGTAATTTCCGTTCGCATACAATTGATAAGCACTTTCGTAAGCCTTCACAGGATTATTTCTGTTTTTATCATCGGCTCCGGTTCCGACCGACTTATTAACCAGTCTTGCATAGGTTGAATTGGGGAATTCCGAGGTAAGCTTATCTTTCCAGGCAACCCGATTCTGATCATTTTCCGGAAGTGTCAGATACATCAGATAATAAATCTCTTCCCTGTATTGCGTCTTTGGATATTCTGTCAAAACCCTGTTAAATGTTACAACGGCGCGATCCGGTTCTTTTAAATCGAAGCGGTAGATTTTTCCGAGATTATATAAAGCATCTTCTTTTCTTTTTTGAGAAACTGCAAAACTTGAATCTGTCAACGGAATATTCTTTTTAAGATTGTCATGTCTTGCCTGCCAAATCGCAGTTCCTTTTGCCATCACAGGTTCTGCTGCTACCGCCGGAAGTCCTCTGCCATTTGACGCACTGTCAGCCGAATTATTTCCCCTTGCAGCCACAGAAGTTAATTGTTTTGTACTTCTGCGCCAGTCATCTTCAAGCACACGATTTCCCCAAAGTCTGCGGAACTCGATTTTCCCCTGGTTAATTAAAGCAGGATCATAGAGTTCCCACCGACGATCCGTGCTGCTGCTTATGGATGTTCCCGAATTTAAATTGATCTGGTTATTTGCAGCAAGTTGGGCGGCTTTCAGGCGTTTTTCGTCTTCAATCCTCGCCTTTTCCTGTTCCTCAATAATATTGTCGATTTTGTCATCCAGCGCTTTGGGATTCATATGAGAAAGAATCTGCAAACTGTCTTCCATTTTAACAATGGTAAGCTGTGTGACAAAATTATCCAAAGCGAGTTTGCGGTCTGATACAACACGATATTCCTGGGCGTCTTTTGGTAGAATAATTAAGGCACTGTCATAATAAGCTTTTGCCAGTTCATATCTTTCAAGCGCATCATAATGGATCCGGGCAAGCTGTAAATAGGTATAAGCTTTCTGAACATTATTTTTCCCTGATGCCAACGAAGCTGATTTTTGTAAATATTTTACTGCTTCCGGCAACTGTTTTCTATGCTCAGCAAGAAGTCCCATTGTAAAATAAATCCGGTCACGCAGATCATTATTTTTTCTGTCACGGAGCATTTTGTCAAAACCTACCGAAGAAACATCGGTTTTCGGATTGATAATAACCTGGTTTTGTAATGAATTCATGGAAGAATAAAATCCAAGATCATAATCCGGCCGGTTTTTGCTGACACTTTTGTAATGTTTGTTTGCCAGAGCAAATTGCCCAAGACGATCATACATCTGCGCAGCTGCGAAATGCAATCTTGCCGTTTCAATAGATTTACTCAGCAACGGAAATGTTTCTTCCAAAATGGCAACCGAAGTCAGATACTCTCCATTCTGCTGATGCAAATATGCTTTTGTCAGATAAAAATCTTTGGTAGCTGCTTTTGATAATGGTTGCTGGCTCAGATATTCTGCAACGCCAAGTGCATTGGAATAATCCTTGCGACTGATATATGCGCGCATCAGAACGATAAGCGCATTATTTTTATCATTTTCATCTTTACCGTTGGCATAAACGTAACGTAATGCTTCCAAACCATCGGCCCACTGACCCAGATATAGTCGGGATTTTCCTAAAATGATATAGCTGTTATCCACCCACTTGCTGTTCTGATGTTTTTCTGCAACAATGGAAGTTTTCTTGATGGCATCCAGCAATTGCGGTTTCACAGGAAGTGCCAGGATTGAGTCCAGAGGCATTAAAATTGGCAGAAGCTGGTTGTAATCCTCTTTGAAAGCGGCACGCATAGCGAATTCCGCATCAAGCATATCCTGCTCGGCAATAAAGTACGCGTTGTAATGAGAAGCAACATTATGAAAATTTACAGCCGCCGGTCGGGAACTGTATTGAGAGCACCCGATCAGTATACATACAAACAGGAGACAGAACGCTAATGTTTGAATAAAACGGGCTAGTGTATGAGTCACAAATAAAGACTTTATGGATGATATTTTATCTTTTCCTGGCAAAGCTAAAACGGTATTTTACTTAATAACGTATCGAAGATAATGCCATTTGCAAAATTTGAAGCAACTTTACCTATAAATTCTACAAAAAGCACATGGAAGAAGATAAAAATGAATGGAAAAATCCAGAAAATAAACCTTCCCTATCAAAGGGAAATTCCAGAAAAACGCCTTCAAACTTCATCAGATATTCAGGAATGGCCATGCAAATGCTAGGAACCATTCTGGTTTTCACTTATGCAGGTTATAAACTTGACCAGTGGCAAATGAATAAAACCCCGGTCTGGACTTTGGTGTTATCACTCAATTCCATTGCTGCATCTTTATACTTATTAATACGCAGTATGCCAAAGGTGAAGTGATTATTTGTCACCATTTGTCTACAAAATATCAGGATTTAAATTTACCATTTTCAGTTCACATGTTACGAAGCATTATTGCCTCAGTTATTTTAGCAATTGCATTATTTCTAGTACAGCGTTTTGTCAATGCTGCCTGGATACATCCTAATATATGGTACATCCTGGCGTTCTTTGTCATGCTGTCGTTTCTTATTCACAGACTGATGGAATACGGTCTGAAAAACAATCGCGAAAAATTTGTAACCTTTTACCTTTCTACCATCGTCGGGCGGCTAATACTGAGCATAATCTTTATAGCCATATTTTTATATTCAGGGTTAACTGATTCATTTACATTTGTTCTCAACTTTTTTGCACTGTATTTATTTTATACATGCTTTGAAATATATGGTTTGTATTGTAACTTGCGCCGCGATTGACAAAGCATAGTATTTCAAGCATTTATGTATACGCCTTTAAGACTCTTTATAACGACTGCCCTAGTAGCGGCAACCTGCCTTTTTAACCTTCCGACGCAAGCTCAGGAATCGGGTCACGCTGACCAGAATCCGATCGCTGATTCTGTAAATAAAGAAGAGCACGAAATAGAACATAATCTGGAAGAGTCCGAAGAGAAATTTAACATCGGACAGATGATCATGCACCACATTGCGGACTCTCACGAGTGGGAATTCTCTCATGGTGTTGCTATTCCTCTTCCTGTAATTCTTTATTCTGCTGACCGCGGAATTGAAGTATTCTCATCTTCCAACTTCCACAATGAGCACCATGAATACAATGGTTATCATCTAGTTCACGGAGATTCTGAAACGGTTGAGCCTGTTGACCACGAGCGTAAGATCTATGACTTTTCAATTACGAAAAACGTAGCTTCCATGATGCTTAGCGCAATCATTCTGGTTCTTATCTTTACAAGCATTGGTAAAGCTTACCAACGTAATGTAGGCAAAGCACCGAAAGGATTCCAGTCTGCAATGGAAATCGTTATTCTTTTCATTCGTGACGATGTTGTTAAACCAAACGTTGGTCCTAACTACGAAAAATACCTTCCATACCTTTTGACATTGTTTTTCTTTATCCTTGTCAATAACATTCTAGGTCTTCTTCCGGGTGCAGCAAACGTTACAGGAAACATTGCCATCACGATGACACTTGCTGTGATCACTTTCATTATTGTTCACATCAATGCAAACAAAAACTATTACAAACACCTTGTAAGTCCTCCGGGCGTTCCTGCTCCATTGTTGCTTATCATGATTCCTGTTGAGGTTGTAGGTGTGTTCATGAAGCCGTTCTCTCTTATGGTTCGTCTTTTTGCAAACATGACAGCTGGTCACATTATCCTTTTAAGTCTTTTTGGATTGATCTTTATTTTCCAGAGCATGTTCATTGCTCCGGTGATCTCATTATTTGCCCTGTTCCTTAACTTCATCGAAATCATGGTGGCGTTTATCCAGGCATTTATTTTTACCCTGTTATCGTCTATGTACATCGGAAGTGCTATTGAAGAGCATGGCCACGCCGATCACGGACATTGATTTTTAATCTCTTTTTTTATTAATTATATTTTAAAACAAACACAATTATGTTGCTTCAAATTTTGCTTCAGGCTACAGAACAAGGTGGTGCAGGTCTAGCTGTTTTCGGTGCTGCTATCGGCGCTGGTCTTGCTGCTATCGGTGCTGGTCTTGGTATCGGTAAAATTGGTGGTTCTGCAATGGAAGGTATCGCTCGTCAGCCAGAAGCTGCTGGTGCTATCCAAACTGCAATGCTTATCATTGCTGCTCTTATCGAAGCGGTAGCGTTGTTCGCGGCGGTTATCTGTCTGCTTATCTCGTTCAAGCTTTAGTAACGAATTTGGGATTCAGGTCCCGGCTGTATCTTCTTTCGCATTAGGCCTGGAAGTTGGCAAAAAAAATTACCGTGGAAGCAATAGGCTTCCACGGGTTTTATCAAAAAAGAGAGTGCAAGGAAGGAAAAGTTAAATAAACTGAACTTCGCATTTAAAGATTTTACAACTCACAAAACTCAGATATTATGTCATTGCTTACTCCAAACCCAGGTCTTATTTTCTGGATGCTGGTGGTATTTTTACTGGTAGTTTTCATTCTTGCCAAATTTGCATGGAAACCAATCATTAAAGGCTTAAAAGATCGTGAAAACGAAATTCAGGGAGCTTTGGATCTTGCAGAAAGAACCAAATCTGAAATGGTTAAATTGAAAGCTGATAACGAAAAACTGATTATTGAAGCGAACGCAGTTCGTGACCGTATTCTTCGTGATGCAAAAGAAGCTTCTGACCGTATGATCGCTGAGTCGAAAGACAGAGCGGTTGTTGAAGGACAGAAAATGATTGAAAGTGCACGTGACACAATCCGTAACGAACAACACGCTGCTATCGCCAAAATGCGTAAAGAAGTTGCTGTTCTTTCTCTTGAAATCGCTGAGCAGGTATTGCACCGCGAATTGAAAGATAAAGAATCTCAGGAAAAACTGATTTCAGATCTTGCGTCATCAGCTCGCATGAACTAATTCGTTACCGAAGAAGTAACTTCCATTTCATTCAAAAATTAATTGATTCCCTATGTCAGTAGGTATAGTTGCTGCCAGATACGCTAAATCACTTATCGAGCTGGCAAAAGAAAAAAATGTTGTTGAAGTTGTTTATCAGGATATGAAACTGTTCCTGGATACTGCTCATCAAAACCGTGGGTTGATGCTGGCGCTAAAAAGCCCGGTAGTACGCCACGAAAAGAAACTGGCAATTTTAAAGGCGCTTTTTCTAGAAAGAGTTAACCCAGTTTCTTATTCTATTTTTGAGATCATTACAAGAAAAAACCGGGAATCAATTCTTGATGCGATTGCCGAAGAATTCATAAATGCATATGATGAATACCGCGGTATTCAGAAAGCAACTGTGATTACGACAACACCTTTAACTGAGGAGCTGCGTAAACAGTTTAATAAAATTGTGGCAGAAGCTACTGGCAAAACAGTTGAATTGGAAGAAAAAGTTGATCCTTCACTAATTGGTGGTTATTTGCTTCGTGTAAACGACCGTCAGATTGATGCATCACTTAAAAGCCGCCTGAATGAACTAAAATTACAGTTTGCCAACTAAAAAATTTTTATCTGTATAATTAGAAAGACCCGGTTGCTATGCGGCCGGGTCTTCTTTTTGATATGTTGTTCAGCCTAAAAAACTAAACTTTCATTTTGACAAGATTACCATAACTGATAGCAATTGCTTCCAGAGGTGGTCTTTTACAAACATCCTGCTCAACGAAGAAATGGGTCAGGCCAGCTGTTTTTCTTGCTGCAAAGATTTTAGCAAAATAGATTGATCCCGTTCCAACTTCTGCAAAGGCCTTATCCGGCCCTTTTTCCATGTCTTTTACGTGCCATAACGGGAAACGTCCCGGGTGCTGCTTGAATAGCTCCACAGGATCTAAACCAGCTCTTACAGCCCAATACAAATCCAGTTCCAGTTTTACCAGAGAAGCATCGGTATCTTTTGTGATAATATCATATGGCAATTGTCCATCCAGTTTCTGGAATTCAAAATCATGGTTATGATAACCAAACTGGATTCCGGCAGCTTTACAGATTTCACCAGACTTATTGAAAAGAACTGCATACTTTTTGTAATCATCGATTGATTTACGCTCGTCCGGAGTCAGGTAAGCGCACATCATATATTTTTGACCAAGTTCTGCCGAATCATCAACTGCACGTTTCCAGTCATTTGATAATGTCCCTTTTCTGTCAGGTGCTGCAATACCTGCACCATAGTGACCGCTAACAGCGCTAAGTCCAAGACCGCTTAATAATGACTTGAATTCTTTTGGTGTTTTACCAAAGAATTTTCCATCCGAGTAGCCAAAAGTTTCAACTTCTTTATAGCCGATTTCAGAAACCTTTTTAAGTGTTCCTTCCAGATCCTTGCTCAAAGCATCTCTTAAAGTATAAAGCTGCAAACCAATTTTAGACGAAGCCTTCGCCATAGAAGGCAGCTGCGAAATCAAAGGAAGTGAAAGTGCCAGTGCACCAGTCCGCAGAAATGATTTCCGGGAAATTTTTTGGTTAAAATCCATGGTAGTGGAAGACAAAAGATAAATTAAAACTAAGTACTATTTTGAAAGTGTTATAACGCCGGATTTTGTCAAAGGCGTCAGCAGTGATTCAGGTAATTTCCATTCTTGTGTGAAATAACCATCTGTAACTATATTTTTTGATGAATCTTTAAAAAACAATAAATCCTTGAATTCAGGCAAATCTCTGTGTGTAGCCGGAACAAAAGGTAATCCTTGGTCCACGACACCGGTCCACCAAGGCAAACCAGAACTTATGGTCACGTAATGTTTGTCGACAGGAAATATATAAAGTAAACCATAATCCTTCGTAGCGGCATTGAGATGCACAGGTAATTTATCAGCATATTTACTGATAATGGCATTTGTTTCTTTGGTTCCAAACAGAATAAGATTGCTGGATTCAAAATCACTTGCCCTCACTTCTTTGTCGGAAAGGACCCGTGGAAAAAACATTACTCTTCCCAAAAATGGACCGCGATATACCGACCAGTTCGCAGCTTCGTTCGCTATATCCAAGCGCTTTTTCAATTCCTCCGCAGAAGGATTGTCAGCAGTCCCGTAAACATAAACATGGCGACTTGAAAAAGCATCAAAAATTGGCCCCTCCGCCCCTTTTCTCTTTTCGATAATACTTGTAACAAATTCTTTATTAATCGCCCAGGCTGATCCTTTTTTAGTGAAAGAAATAGTGCTATCTACTTTGCTGCTCAATGCAATTCCGTCAATTGTAAATGCAACGGGTTGATTGCTGATAAACTTGGCGTGACCTTTCAGATTCAACGTAAAGCCATCAAGATTTTTGGTCTTAATTTCCAATGTATTCGATCTTTTAAAACTTGCTGATATATCAGATAAAAGACCACTTTTCATTTTATCAAACTGCACCCAGTAAGCTTTATTGTATTTATAAAACTTACTTGAAAATTTCACCTCATTAGGAAAAGGATTTCTTACCTGATTGAACCAGCTGAAAATAAATTCATCATCATAAGCATTCACCCAGCTATCATGTTTGACGTCAACAAATTCCTTATAAGTAACTTCCACACCAAGATCCTGCATTTTGGCTACCCAGTTTCTGCTGCTTTCAACGGGTACTACGGGATCTTTGTCTCCATGAAAAAAATGAACCGGGAAATTGCTCGCATTCCCCGCCAGATCAATCGTACCGGCCGGTGGTGCTGCGCAAACCGGTGCAATGGCTGCCCAAATGTCAGGTCGTGTCAAACCTATCCATAATGTACCCCCACCACCCATAGACAAACCGGTTAGATAAGTCCGGTTTTCATCAATATTAAAACGCTTTTTAACATCAGCCAAAACATCATATACATCCATTTCCGGAATTCCCTGATATCCCGCAGTTCCTCTTGCCAAAGGTGTCGCCACAATAAAATCAACGTCTTCCCATTCCGGAAAATACCGGCTCGCTTCAACATCCGTCTCGTCACCAACATTACTTTTCCCAAAAACACGTCTTAATTCAAGTCTGTGATTGGAACCTGCACCGTGCAACATCATTACCAATGGATATTTTTTGGCCGAATCGTAATTCTTTGGAATGTAAAGGCCATAAGGTTGCTCGGTGTCATCAGCGGAAGAAAAGAATGTTAGTACTTGTGGCCCTGCCGGGAGTTTTTGAGCAATACAAATATCTTGGCTCATCGTTATCATGAAGACTAAACTAAAAACGGAAAGCCAGTTACTTATTTTCATATATTAAAATTTAATCTAACAAAGCTTAAATATAATTCAAATCATAATCTTCTTTCCTTCTTTTTAAAATTGATTTTGCCAATATCCGCAAGTCACATTAAAGGGCATAAAAAAAGAGGTCAAATTAATAATAATCTGACCTCAGCTTATAAAGAAAAAATCTATTTCCTTGTAACGTTTATAGCAATTCTTCGATTTTGCGCTCTTCCTTCCTCGGTGTTGTTATCCGCAACTGGGTGTTCGATTCCATAACCTTCGGAACTTATACGAGTGGCCTTGATGCCTTTATTGACAATTCCACGCCTAACCGCATCCGCTCTGCTTTTGGATAAACTTAAATTGGTTGCCGCGTCACCCGTATTATCCGTATAACCTCCGATTTTGATGTTAACGTTTGGATATGCTCTTAAAATTTTGGCAATATTATCAATCTGCTCCATCGATTCCTGGCTCAGATTTGCCGCACTAGGTTCAAACGTCACCCTGTCGAAATCAAACCAAATATCCTTATCGACAACCACTGAACTGTCCGCTATAAAATTGGCCAGTTTCGCTTCAATTCCGTTTTCAGGAATATTCAGGCTGATATCTTTTGGAAGTTGTCTTGTTACAAATTGTCCAAGAGTCTTTTTCGAGGTACCTTTTGAATTCCCTACACTATCCGCACCAACGGGGAAATCTTCAACCACTACCGTTTCCTCTTCTTTGGTCAATTTTTTATATCCATAAAACGCCCCGCCAAGAATCAAAAGGAATAAAATCCAGTAAAATATTTTCATCCCTCTGGAAAGAGGTTTTCCCTCCAATTCACTTTCACTTAATGGATTCCGAATCAGACTTTTATTAAGGTCTTCAAGCTCTTTAAAATTCCAGAGAGTATTAAGATCTTTTGGCAGAAACTTAACCATAAACTCTTTTTGCTCAACCAGAAGACTGGTCAATCTAACAGGTTCTACCGACTTTACACCTTTAACTTTGGCATATTTGGCAACCACGCTAAGCACAATCGGAGCACAAATACTCAGTATAGTAGATACTGAATAACTTTTTATTCCACTTGAAGAAGAAATAGAGTCGGTAACCGTTTTTAAATCCAGATCCAGAAGAATGGGGAGTAAGGAGAGTCCGTTAGAGATAAATTCCTTAGACCTTGATTCGTCTCCAAGAATGGATCCGAGACCATTTAAAACGTAATCTTCATTATTAAGATTGATAAGCCCGATCAATTCGTGAACTCCGCCAACTGTTGAGGCTTTATTCATAATTCCACCGATAAGTCCTGGAAGAGCACCCAGCATTGCGATCTGAACGTCGCTGGTACTTTCTTGGGTCAAATCGGATATTTTAAGACCAACCTCTTTCGTGATATATCCCTTGGTTAACTCCAGTAAATTGACAGCCATAATGTGTTATTATTCTTTGTCCTGTTTAGGTTTTACTTTAATATTCATAATTTATCTGGAGGTTATGCAAAGTAATGATTTTCTAATCATTTATAGCTACTTATACTGCCTCAAAATTAAGAATAAACATTTTAAACAATGAGTAGAAATAGCAAATATAAAGGCAGTAACTGATTTTTTACTTACTTAAATTTAATTGCAAAAATATAACAAATTAGTATACAACCATATACATAAAAAGAGAGGCAAATCTGAAAGACCTGCCTCTCTTCTATATTTTCAATTAATTATCTCAAAAATCAGTTAACTAATTTGCTACTTCTTCTTCTTTTTTTCTAACGGATATTGTCAGCTCTTCACTATTCTCAACGTGATTCGCTACCAACACATCTCCTTCTCTTAAATCACCTTTAAGAATTTCTTCTGCAACAGGATCTTCAAGATATTTCTGGATCGCTCTGTTCAAAGGACGGGCGCCATACTGAGGATCATATCCTTTATCAGAAAGAAAATCTTTCGCAGGAACAGTAAGCTCAATTTCATAACCCAAACCTTTCACGCGGCTGAACAATTTGCCAAGTGAGATATCGATGATACGGTGCAGATCTTCACGTTGAAGTGAATTAAACACGATCACATCATCCAAACGGTTAAGGAACTCAGGAGAGAATGCTTTACGAAGAGCACTTTGAATGGTGCCTTTCATTATTTCATCCTGGTTATCAGCCTTCGCTTTTGTAGAGAAACCGATTCCAGAACCAAAATCTTTCAAGTCACGCGCACCAATGTTCGAAGTCATGATAATGATTGTGTTACGGAAATCCACACGACGGCCAAGACCATCTGTCAAAATTCCATCATCAAGCACTTGTAGTAAGATGTTGAAAACATCAGGGTGTGCTTTTTCAATCTCATCAAGCAAGACAACGCTGTATGGTTTACGACGAATTTTTTCAGTTAACTGACCACCTTCTTCGTAACCAACATAACCCGGAGGTGCTCCAACCAAACGAGATACGCTGAATTTCTCCATGTACTCACTCATGTCGATACGCACAAGGGCATCGTCTTTATCAAACAAATAGGTTGCAAGAACTTTCGCTAATTCTGTTTTACCTACACCCGTTGGTCCAAGGAAGATAAAAGAACCAATTGGTTTCTTAGGATCTTTCAAACCTACACGTGTACGCTGAATTGCTTTTACCAATTTTTCAATCGGTGGGTTCTGGCCAATTACCTTTGATTTAAGCTCATCTGCCATATTAAGCAATTTCTTACCTTCATCCATGGATACGTTAGTCACAGGAATTCCGGTCATCATTGCAACTACCTCAGCAACATTATGCTCAGTAACTGTATATCTTTTTTGCTTGGTTTCTTCTTCCCAGGCAAGTTTAGCGCGGTCAAGCTGATCGATCAATTTCTTTTCACGATCACGTAACTGAGCTGCTTCTTCGTATTTCTGGCTTTTAACAACTCTGTTTTTTTCCTGTTTGATATTTTCAATCTGTTCTTCCAGATGAAGAATATCCTCAGGTACAGTGATGTTGCTGATATGAACTCTTGCACCAACTTCATCCAAAACGTCAATGGCTTTGTCCGGAAGGAAACGGTCTGTAATATAACGCTCAGATAATTTCACAGCAGTGCTGATCGATTCCGGCGTGTAGCTTACATGGTGATGATCTTCATATTTGTCCTTGATATTTTCAAGGATCTGAATAGTTTCTTCGATTGAAGTAGCATCAACCATTACCATCTGGAAACGACGCGCAAGTGCTCCGTCTTTTTCAATGTATTGACGATACTCATCAAGTGTAGTAGCACCGATACACTGGATTTCTCCACGTGATAACGCTGGTTTGAACATATTCGAGGCGTCCAAAGAACCTGAAGCACCACCGGCACCAACAATTGTATGAAGCTCATCAATGAAAAGGATCACATCCGGAGATTTTTCCAGTTCATTCATTACCGCTTTCATTCTTTCTTCAAACTGACCACGGTATTTTGTTCCTGCTACCAGAGAAGCAAGATCAAGTGTTACAACTCTTTTACCGAAAAGAACACGTGAAACTTTTTTCTGAACAATTCTTAGCGCAAGACCTTCTGCGATGGCTGTTTTACCAACACCAGGCTCACCAATAAGAATTGGGTTATTCTTTTTACGACGGCTAAGAATTTGTGCTACACGCTCAATTTCCTTTTCACGTCCAACGATTGGATCAAGTTTTCCAACCTCAGCCATTTTCGTAAGATCACGTCCGAAATTGTCCAGCACAGGAGTACGAGACTTTTCTGCACCTTTTGATTCTTTACCGGAAGCTGCGCCTCCGCCTCCACCGCCAAACATGCCGCCTCTCGCTTCATCGTCACCGTCTTCGGTTTCCGGACCCATATGGGGTTTTGTTCCTGATGATTGATATTCTAACATTTCTTTAATGACTTCGTAGTTAACATTAAATTTATGCAGGATCTGGGTGCCTACATTGTCTTCGTCACGTAAAATTGACAGAAGCAAATGTTCAGTTCCAATCAAGGGGCTTTTGAAAATCTTGGCCTCTAGATATGTTATTTTCAACACCTTTTCAGATTGTCTTGTAAGAGGGATATTCTGCAGATTCTTAACATTATTAGTTGCCGCACCCTTCGTTGCCTGTTCGATCGTCTGTCGAACATCATCAAGGGACACGCCCAGCTTTTTCAGTAAACCAATAGCAACTCCATCGCCCTCACGAATCATTCCAAGTAACAGATGTTCGGCACCGATATAATCGTGACCAAGTCGCAAAGCTTCTTCCCGACTCAGAGAGATTACTTCTTTTACTCTATTTGAAAATTTTGCTTCCATGTGTAGCAATAAAAATGTGTCTTAATATTCTAAACGCTACTTTTTAAATCTTTGTTCAAAGTAGCAGATTTATTGTTGCTTACAAGATCTCAGCAAAATACTTCTCGCTTCGGGCCCCATATTAAATAATAAATCGACGATACTTAAATTACTTACAAAATCATTCCCAAACGTCTGATAGTATGAAATTGGCTGATAATATTTGCCAATATTTTTATTTTTTTTATCATTAATCAACGATAAGTCGTCAATTACGCTGGAATCGCCATTTATTGGTACTGACAAATTGTACCAAACCTCTTTCTTAATCCCCAACAATCTAAGACAAATTGTCAATAATTCATAATTTAAGTCTACAAGAAATTCTGGTTTTTTATTAAAAACGCTATGGAGTTCGTCTGAGTAAAATTCAAAATAGGGAGATTTTCCGTATGCTGATCTCAAACATCCCCAATGCCTCCTTATCCAGTCCTGGCTATAATCAATTTTTATATCCTTTGTCGGGGCATATTGAGCGTAACCTTTTACGGGAACGGTCAAAGTATCTGTTTTATTAGTCGTTAAAACGCTGCAACGGTTCCTGAAAGTCTGCTTAATGTATCTTTCATTAATGTCGATCCAGGTAACGTCATTACTCAAAATGCAAGTAAAATATTCGAGACACGGAAGGTATTGCAATTCAATCCTTACTATTTTTTCAGGTTGATTATTGATAACAATTTCAGGCACTATCAAATATGGTAAAGGGGAATGATATTATCAAAAAAATGATAACAATTATTTAACGGGATTTATTAAATTCTATATTAACTTAATAAATTATAATTTAATTAGAGAAATATGCTTGTATCTCCTAATCCTTCCCGGATTATTTCAAAATCATCATTAATAGCGAGCACAATTGTAGATGCCACATTACCACCATATCCACCATCAATCACGATGTCAACCTGGTGCTGAAATTTTTCATAAATCAACTCAGGATCAGTGGAATACTCGATAATTTCGTCCTCATCTTTAATAGAAGTGGTCACAATCGGGTTGCCAAGCTCTTTCACCATCAGACGGGGGATCATATTATCAGGCACACGGATACCGACCGTTTTTTTATTGGTATTCAACAATTTCGGAACCTGATTATTCGCATCAAGAATAAATGTATAAGGTCCGGGAAGAACTCTTTTCATCATTTTGAAAGCAGAATTCCCTACCCGCGCATAATCTGCTATATGGCTGAGGTCATAACAGATAAATGAAAAATCATTTTTCTGTGCCTTGATCCCTTTGATGCGTGCGATTTTCTCTACCGCTCTGGTATTAAAAATATCGCAGCCCAGACCATAAATTGTATCTGTGGGATAAATAACAAGACCGCCGTCACGAAGGCAGTCTACAACCTGACGTATCTTTCTTTCGTCAGGATTTTCGGGATATATACGAATTAATTCAGCTGGCATAGTATGTACTATTTACCAAATTAACAATTCAAAATGCTAAATCCTCCCTTCTATGGGCTTTTTTTTGCAGATTATTCAGATAAAACCGGTACAAACCATTTACAGGAAGATGCAAACGGCATAACATCACGATCATTTCTGTAAGGATTCCAGGGTTTTCAATGTAATTTAAAAGTGTGCGAAAACGAAGGGCCAGTTCAAATTCCTGGGCATAAAAACATTTTCTGATGAATGTTCTGATGCGCGCCGCCAATAAATCAAATTCCTCCTGATCACGATTCAGATCATAAGCTTTATTACAAACGATATAACAGGTTTCCAGCAGGCTATTTCCTTTTTTATAAATCTGAGTACTTAATGAACCAGGAACATTTCTTTTTCTGGTAAGCACTTCATCCTGATAAAAATATTTGTAGCGAACAGCCGATCTTACCCAAAGGTCAAAATCTTCAAAATCGAGTGTTTCGTCATAACCACCCATTTCAATCAGCATTTTGGTGCGCATCATCATGGTTGGTGTACAAATAAAATATTTTTCCAGAATGCTTTTGTAGACATCCCCCGAAGGAATCGATTTTTCAACTTTAAGATTGGTATCAACCGGGTAATGGAAATTCAGGATTCTGCCGTTAGCATCAATATACTGGGCATTGGAAAAGACAACGCCATAGTCATCTCCCAGACTTTCCAGTGCTTCCACCTGATGTGATATCCTGCCTGGCAGCATGATATCATCGGCGGCAAGATCAATGATATATTTCCCTTTGGCTAATGCAAGGCCCTGATTAAAAGCCCGGCACAATCCGAGATTTTCTGCATTTTTTATTAAGGTGAATTCAGGAAAATCGGATACAATATTTTCTATCAATAATACCGTTCCGTCACTACTTCCATTGTCAATAATGACAATCTGAAGATTTGGGTAAGTCTGGGCGAAAATTGAACCCAGTGTTTCCTTAATGTATTGCCCCTGATTAAAAGCGGTCAAAACCACAGTAACCAATGGCTTTTTTATTTCGTCCATCTATAACTTTTTTGTGTCACCTGTCCAGACTGCTATTGATCTAATACGAACAGGGCTTCTAAAAGTCACAAACTTATGAGAGATAAAGAAAGAGAAAGCAGACTACTTATTTAACGGCATTCAAGATTTTGGATTCAGCGTGTTATTTCTGGCAGAAGCGATTCCGGCATTAATTTCAAAACCAAAAATTAAGAGTAGGGCCAGTAAATAAAACCAGATCATAAGGGCGATCATCGTGCCAATTGAACCATACAATTTATTGTATGAACTAAACCGCGAAAGGTAAAATGAAAAACCATAAGTGGCGACCAAAATGAGTACAGAAGCAATGATCGATCCAATATTTACAAAAGCATATCGCCTTCCCTGGGACGGGGCAAAACGATAGATAATAGATATCGCCAACATTAATGCTGCAAAACTGACAAGATATCTGGTAATATTTAGTGAAGAAACAATCCATGTATCCTGTATAATATGCCAGTCACTGACAATTCCTTTCACCGCATCACCAACAATCAGCAGCACGATCAGCAAAAACATAACCGCGACAAGAATTACTGTCAACAATAATGCGACACCTCTTTGCGCCAGAAATCCTCTGGTTTTAATATCTTCATAAACCATGTCAAAGGAGCGCATCAGCGACATCATTCCATTTGTTGATGCGACAAGGGCAAGAATAAAACCAAACGACAAAACGCTGTTTCTAGGTCTGCTGATGATATCGGTGATGGTCTGGCGGGCGTCCTGATAAATCCCTCTTGGTAAAACCTCTTTTAAAATTTCAAGAATCTGATCATCCAGATTTTCAATAGGAATGTAGGGAACGAGGGTGAAAAGAAAGATAATTCCAGGGAAACAGGCAAGTGTTAAACTATATGCTACGGCCGAGGCACGCTGATCAATGTCATAACGGTGATTATTTTTCCGAATATTAGCCAGAATGTCATACAAGGAAACCGTTCCGCGAAGAAGCATCGTCGTTCGCAGCCATACAATAAGCCGCTTGATTTGCCGGTTTTTCAACAGTCTTTCAAGCATAGCAAGATATATTACAGAATCTGGAAATAAGGATTTAGTTTTTCCAGGAGTTTGGCCGGAGCAATGCAAAGTTTTGCATTGTCCATCCGCTGAAATACCAGCGTTGTTTCTCCTACATTCAACAAAACGTCATTCTGGTTTCTTATTTCATATTCAAAAACAACTCTTGTTCCCGGCAGTTTTTGCATCAAAACTTTTATGGTAAGCTCATCATCATAACGGGCCGGTTTTATATACCGCGACCGGTTTTCGTAAACGGGCATCATGACGCCCGTTTCTTCCATTTCCCTATAACTAAATCCGACGCTGCGCAAAGCTTCCACACGCCCGATCTCATAATATCTCGCATAATTTCCGTAATACACATAACCCATCTGATCTGTGTCGGCATAACGTACTCTTATCCCTTTAACTTCGTAAGCGAACATTTTCTATTGATTATAAGGCGTTTAAAATTAAAACGAACGCCCGAAACTTACTTCATAATTTTAAGCCTGTTCAATTCCGCCTGATACATCCGGGCATTATTCAGGTGATCTTCATAGGTTTTTGCAAAAGCATGATAACCCGAAAGGTCCGATTTTGCACACATGTACAGAAAATCATGTTTGCTATAATTTAAAACAGCGTCCAGAGAATTAAAATCTGCCACACGGATAGGTCCCGGAGGCAAACCAATATTTACATAGGTATTGTAAGGAGATTTTACACGAAGCTGCTCATTCAAAATACGTTTGATCGCAAAATCCTGTAAAGCATATTTAATCGTCGGATCGGCCTGTAACGGCATTGCTGCATTTAAACGATTGATATACAAACCTGCAACCATTGGTCTTTCATCTACTTTTCTGGCTTGTTCTTCTTCAACAATCGATGCCAAAATTGAAACCTGAACAGGCGTCAGACCAATTGTTTTTGCTTTTGCAACGCGTTCAGCGTTCCAGTATTTTTTATATTCACTATGCATTCTGTCAAGAAATTTTTCCGTTCCTGTTGTCCAGAAAATGTCATAGGTATTTGGCAAAAACATGGAAACAATCGTAGCCGTATCCAGTCCGTATTTCTTGCAAACTTCCTCACTGTTCATTGCCTGACGGAATTTATCTTCGCCAAACTCAAAACGGTTACCAATTCTTTTGATCAGATCTTCTTTTAATCTGATGTTATTAAAAGTAAGTTTCACAGGATCCTGTACGCCGGAAAGAAGTTTTTTAACGGCTTTGTAATTGCTGGTTTCAGGTTTGATCACATAACGTCCGGGTTTTACATTTTCGGTATACTTCAAAAGTTTAGCCAAAAAACGGAATGAAATATTGTCGTTGATCACCTTGTGTTTGTCCAAAGAATCAAGAACAGTCTGATAAGTTGCGCCTTCGGGAATTAATAATGCAAAGCTTTCTTTTTTCTCAACCTGTAAATTCGGTGTTTTGAAAATTTGCCAAAAGTAAAAAGTGAAAGTTGTTGTAAGAATTGCAATGACCAAAAACAATCCTACTTTGAAATTACGAGACATATATTGAATACGAAGTTTTTAAAAAACAACTGACCAAACCGGCAGCTGCAACAAGAGACAGTAATTATATTTTTTGTTAATCAATTCTGTTTTCAAATGCGATATTGAAGCGTTTTGCCAATTCGGCCAACGATTCCACGACAGGCTGTAAAAGTGAAATTCCTTCAACACTTCTAATGGCTTCCATTTCACGTTCAGGATCACCCGGAATGATTACCGATTTCCCTTCCACGGCTCTGGCACCTCTGAAAGCGCGGATCCATTTATCCATATCAAGTTTGAATTCATCAGCCGGCCGAAATCCATCAACACGCATAGCACCTAAAAAGTGTCCGGTACCCAGGCCAACTCCTTCATTTGCAGACATAAAACCTGCCGTTGCAAAAGGCGGAACCCAGGGCCCAAAATTCGCGCCGGAAAGTACGCCCGAAAAAATATCAACAATGGCACCCAGTCCGTATCCTTTATGACTTCCATGTTCACGGTCGGAACCCAGCGGCAACAATCCTCCCCCACTTTTCACAGCGTTGGAATCCGTTGTAGGATTTCCCTCTGCATCCTGAGCCCATCCCAACGGAGCCGGCAAACCTTTTCTTTGCAAAATTTCAAACTTACCATAAGCAACAGCAGTTGATGCAAAATCAGCAACAAAAGCGGGTTCCTCAAAAGCGGGAACGGCAACTGCCAATGGATTTGTACCTAATAATTTATCAAGGGAAAAAGTTGGCGTAACCAGCGGAGCAGCGTTTGTCATCGTCCAGCCGATCATATCTTTTTGCAAAGCCAGCATCGCATGATACCCGGCAATACCAAAATGATTTGAATTCCTGACAGAAACCCAGCCAGAACCTACTTTCTCTGCTTTTTCCATCGCAATTTCCATTGCTTTTGGCGCTACAACCAATCCCAAACCTCTGTCTCCATCCACGACAGCGGTACTTGGCGTTTCATAAACCACTTTTACATCAGGCGTCGGATTCAATCTTCCGTTGTCATATAACCGGACATAACCGGCCAAACGTGCGATTCCGTGAGAATCAACACCTCTTAAATCTGCACTAATTAGTACAGTCGAAGCCAAAGCGGCTTCCTCAGCCGAACATCCGATAGCCAGAAAAACCTCCTCAGTAAAATGTTTTAAGTATTCAGCCTGATACATATACGTTTACTAAATGAATTGCCAATATCTTCTAAAACTGATACAAAATTTTGAATTTTGCGTCTTAGCGGATGCAAATATCTGCATTCATCGTCCAGCTTACAATACTTATGTATAGTGATAAGGGTTTTACTTTCCGGATCAGAATAAAAAAGCATTTTGTGACTGACCGAATTTGAACTTAAAACCGTTGAAAACCGTAGTTTAAACAGGTATTAGCGGAGATTTCTACTTCCGCAAAAAATAATACGGCATGTTAGAATAAATTTTAATGGAAATTAAAAATACTTTCCTCAAACGCATACTGAGCTACTTTATCCGTGGCCTGGTTCTGGTAGCCCCTCTTTACGTAACTGTTATCATTATTGGCAGCGCTGTTGAATTCCTTGATAATATTATCCCGATCAATATTCCAATTTCAGGAAATCAGACCGTTTATCTTCCCGGCCTCGGCGTACTGATTATCCTGACAAGTATTATTCTGCTCGGTTTTGTTTTTTCAACGATCATCCCGCAGTCATTTTTCAAATTTACGGAAAGCATCCTGCGACGCATTCCGCTCGTCAGTCTGATCTATTACTCGATCAAAGATCTGGTCATGGCTTTTGTGGGGGATAAGAAAAAATTCAATCAACCGGTTTTGGTTACGATGTATAAGGATACGGGGATAAAGAAAATTGGTTTTATTACGCAAACCGATCTTAGTCATCTGCATATTCATGATCACGTGGCGGTTTACATGCCGATGTCCTATGCACTTTCGGGAGAATTATTTATTGTACCAACTGAAAATGTTTCCGTACTGGACGCAAAGTCCACGGACGTTATGAAAATGCTCGTATCCGGTGGAGTTTCATTGAAGGTGCCGCCGCATGAAGAGCATGATGACGAGGAGTGATTCGCCCGTGAAAGCCTAACAACAATGTAAACGGATTACCCGTTTAAAGAATGATTCCTTATCTTTGAGCCTTTCTATTTTCTTTATGAGATCAGTTCTGACATTACTAATTTTATTCATCCTGGGCAGCATCCCGGTTTGGGCACAGGATAATTACGACCCTAAAAAAGCTCTTTCAAGTGAAGAACTGTTTCTTAAACAAAGCGGCGACAGTCGTGTAGTTGGCGCTCCGGGGCAGAAATACATGGTTTTAGATGCTTCTCCGGTTCTTGGTGGTTTTCATCGTTACCGATTTTTCCCTGGTGATAACATCAAATTCCGGATGAAAAACGAGACGATCAAGTTTAATGAAACCATTGCCAATGTAACCGATTCGGCTTTTAGCATTGCTGTTATTAATGAAGCATTGGGACAAATGACTTATCAGTCTATTCCTTTGAAGGAAATTAAGCTGATAAAAACGCATCGTCGTATCCCTTTCATTTCTCAGGCAGCGACTTTGCTTCCTTTGGCTGGATTAATTTACATCGGCGCCGACTTTTTCAACAAAGGCATTGATAACAAGCGATATACAACGGACGCTTCAACTTTGATTGTTGGAGGAGCCATCATGGCTACCGGATTTATCTGTTATAAAATGACTTTTTCGACCTTGAAAATCAATGGCAGAAATAAGTTAAAAATATTAGAAACTTATTAAATTTTAAGGTTAAAAACCTGCTGCTACGCTGACTCACCGCATAATTTTGAATCTGAAATAATACTATTGTGAAATCCATTCTTGTACATCCACCACAAAATCCAATTCGTGCCGAAATCAAATTGGCAGCATCTAAAAGTGAATGCAACCGCGCGCTGATTATTGATGCCTTAACTGGTTTTCAATGTCAGCTTTCTAACATTTCAGAAGCACGGGATTCTCAAACGATGCAAAGGTTGCTAAAATCGGATGATGCCGTTGCAGATGTGATTGATGCAGGTACAACAATGCGTTTCCTGACAGCATATTTTACGGTAACAAATCAGAAAAAACGAATGACCGGAACGCCGCGTATGTGTGAGCGCCCGATTGGAATTCTGGTTGATGCGCTGAAAACATTAGGAGCTGATATTCAGTATGAAAATGTTCCGGGTTATCCGCCAATGCAGATAAATGGTTTTGAATATTCCGGTAACAATGAATTGAAAATCCGTGGTGATGTAAGCAGTCAGTATATTTCTGCTTTGCTTTTAATCGCGCCGTCTTTGCCCGATGGTTTAACTATCATTCTTGAAGGAGAAGTTGGGTCTCGTCCTTATATCGAAATGACATTGAAACAAATGGAATATTTCGGTATCGTTTATGAAGCGGACTGGGAAGCGAATATCATCAAGGTAAAACCATCAAAATACGAGCCAAAAAGTTACGCGATCGAATCAGACTGGTCCGGCGCGAGTTATTGGTATAGCATTGTTGCTCTGGCGGAAGATGCAGAAGTTGAATTGCTTGGCTTGAAAGAAAATTCGCTACAAGGTGATAGTGATATCGTCAATATCATGGCACATCTTGGCGTTCAAAGTACTTTCACTGAAAGAGGCGTGCTTTTGACAAAAATTCCTGCTGAAACTTCTCTGGCCTGGGATTTTACTAATTGCCCTGATCTTGCTCAAACAGTTGCTGTTTGCTGCGCAATGAAAAATATTCATCTGACGCTTACAGGAATTGAAAGTTTAAAAATAAAAGAAACAGACCGCGTTTTCGCTCTTCAGGAAGAACTCAAAAAACTGGGTGCTGAACTGAATGAAGTTGAAAAGAATTTGAAATACGAAGTTGTAAAAAAATCTGACTTCACTGCTACTTCTGTTCCTTCTATATTTACTTATGATGATCACCGTATGGCACTTGCTTTCGCGCCAATCGGTATGATTCACGACGTTATAATTGAAGAACCGGGCGTTGTAGTAAAATCATATCCCGGGTATTGGAATGACCTGGCAAAAGTGACAACCTGGGAAGAATTGCAGTTGTCTTAATATTCGTGAGGCCGTTATGTTATTTTGAAAATTGTTGCTAGCTTAACGGCCTCGCACACCACATTTGTAAGTTTATGACTGCATTTTTTGAGTTTTTTACCTCCGTGCCAATCTGGGCATATATTCTTATTATCCTGCTAATTTTTGCTCTTCGGGATATTTTTCAAAAGAAACATACAATTCAGCATAATTTTCCGCTACTCGGTCATTTCCGGTATATGATTGAGCAAATCGGACCGGAATTGCGTCAGTATATTGTGGCCAACAACAGGGAAGAATTACCTTTCAACCGCCGCCAGCGTTCCTGGATTTATGCGTCTTCCAAAATGGAAAACAATTATCAGGGTTTTGGCTCGGATCAGGATATGAACGAAGCTGGTTTTGTTTTTATCAAACCGGCGATGTTACCTTATAAATTGCCATTAAACCATCCGCATCACGCCGCAAACGGGAAAGATCCAAATCATTATACTATTCCTTCGGCCAAAGTAATTGGTGCTTATCACAAACGTAAACGTCCTTACCGGCCACATTCTGTCGTGAATGTGAGTGCGATGAGTTATGGTTCATTGTCGGCAAGAGCCATTGAATCGCTTAATAAAGGTTCGTTGCAATTCGGGAATTACCACAATACAGGCGAAGGCGGACTTTCTCCTTACCATCGTTTTGGTGCCGACGTGGTCTTCAATATGGGTACGTCCTATTTTGGTGTACGCGATCATGAAGGTAATTTCATGATGGAGAAACTGGTCAAAATGACTCAGACAAATCCGTTTGTCAGGTTGATCGAACTAAAACTTTCCCAAGGCGCTAAACCTGGAAAAGGCGGCGTTTTGCCGGGAAGTAAAATAACAGCTGAAATCGCAGAAATTCGTCAGGTTCCGATGGGGAAAGATGTCGTTTCTCCTCCATATCACAGCACATTTTCTGATGTGCGCGGTATGATTGATTTTATTGAACAAATGGCTGAGGAAACCGGTCTGCCTGTTGGAATTAAAGCCGCCATTGGAAAAATAGATATGTGGGAACAGCTGGCCGATCTTATGGTGGCAACCGGAAAAGGTCCCGATTTCATTACCATAGATGGTGGCGAAGGCGGAACCGGAGCAGCGCCTCCTTCTTTTGCTGATCATGTGGCTTTGCCGTTTGTTTATGGATTTAGTACGGTTTACAAAATTTTCCAGGCCAGAAATCTTACGGATAAAATTACATTTATCGCTTCCGGGAAACTGGGACTTCCTGCACAAGCTATCATGGCTTTTTGCATGGGTGCTGATATTGTGAATGTTGCAAGAGAAGCGATGATGTCAATCGGCTGTATTCAGGCACAGGCTTGTCATACAAACCGCTGTCCAACCGGAATTACCACTAATAACAAATGGCTGGAAGCAGGTCTTGATCCGACTTTAAAAAGTGAACGTTTCCATAATTATATGAAAACGCTGGCAAAAGAAATTATTGAAATTACCAATGCAGCAGGTTATGAACATCCTTGTCAGCTTGGTATGGACGATATTGATATTTCCATGGGAGACAATAATGTTACCAGATCACTCGCTCAAAACTACGGCTATTTAAAAACGCCGGTTCCGTACAAAAACATCCAGGAACTGCTTGATTGTTCAAATTTAGGAGGAAAAAATGCACCGGTAGAAAGTATTGCTTAAATTGGGCAACACTTCCGGATATTCAGGCGTATGATTTGATAAAAAGAAGTGATTATCAACAAATGCTGTGAAAAATGAAAATCAAACTTTTACTTGTTGCTTCTTGCATTTTATTCTTTTTATCGAATTTCAGCCAGGCTCAAACCAATCCGAGATATTTAATTTTATTTAAGGATAAAACCGGCTCTCCTTATGCTGTCAGCCGGCCAACGGAATTTCTGTCAGCCAAGGCTATTTCCCGCAGAACAAATCAAAATATAGCCATTACCGAGCATGATTTCCCTGTAAATCCTGCTTATGTGAAAGCCATTGCTCAAACAGGCGCCAGCATTATTTATTCTTCCCGCTGGTTTAACGGCTCACTTGTTGAAGCTTCCGCATCACAGCTTGCAGCTATAAAAAATCTTGCTTTTTATAAAGGAATTGAACAAAATCATGCGCTGGCAAACCTGACAACACCATCGGCAGGCTTATCCAGAACTGCAAAAATAGCTGAAACACAATCCACAACAGCTGATCTTGATTACGGTCTGATGCAGCAGCAACTTGCTTTAATTGGTGTAGACAAATTACATCAGGAAGGTTTTCATGGAGAAAATATGCTGATTGGCGTTTTGGATGCGGGTTTTAACCGTGCCAATGAACTCAATTATATGAAACCGATTTTTGATGAAAACCGGATCATTGACACACATGATTTTATCACAAGAGAAAGCAATGTTTATGACGATGATTCGCATGGTATAAACGCATTATCGACCATAGCCGCTTACCAGCCCGGCACCATGATCGGCGCTGCTTTTAAGGCCTCCTTTGCGCTATATCGAACAGAAAATGTTTTTATGGAATCTCCTTATGAGGAAGTTACCTGGCTAATGGGGGCAGAACGGGCGGATAGTGTAGGCGTTGATATAATCAGTTCTTCACTTGGTTACAATACTTTTGACGATGAATTTGATTCTCCTGAATACAACTATACCTATCAAAATATGGATGGGAAAACTACTATCATTTCCCGAGCAGCAAGATTTGCTACAAGAAAAGGGATTTTGGTTGTAAATTCTGCCGGAAATGAAGGAAATAAGGCCTGGCATTATATCACCGCTCCTGCGGATGTGGATTCAGTAGTCAGTGTTGGTGCAACTACTCTGGACAGAAGTTATGCTGCATTTAGTTCGGTAGGACCGAATTCCATTGGACAACTGAAACCTGATATTTCTGCCGTTGGATCAGGAGCAGTTGTTGGTAACAGCACCGGAACAGGTTCCGCTACAACAAGCAGCGGAACATCATTCTCAGCTCCACAAATCGCCGGACTTGCTGCAATACTTTGGCAAGCTTTTCCAAAACTTACTGCCCAGCAAATAATCACTGCTTTAAAAAAATCCGGAAATCAGGCTTCTAATCCTGATAATCTTTTAGGTTTTGGTGTGCCAAATGGTGCTCTGGCGGAAGCCATTATTAAAAATGATTTTGTTCTCCTTGGTACCGAACCGGATGTTTTAAATGATATTATTCTTTCCCCAAACCCGGTCCAACAGGATTTAACTTTGACTTTTCCGGTGTCGCTAATTGGAAAAAAATCAACATTAAGTCTGATTTCACAAAGCGGAAAAACGATCTGGCAAAATCAGCATGTACTGAATTCGACTATACCGCTTCCAACCAATTCTCTTAGTGCGGGTTTATACCTTATAAAAGTTGATGTATTAAACCGGAGTCGTACTTTGAAATTTGTGAAGCAGTAGTAGCTATTTTAAATCAAAGCAGTTTTCCTGACCATCCGCATCAGCGATTCCGAATCATTTAAAAGATGGATATCTCCAACAGGTATCCACTGAACATCTTTTGATTCAATATTGATCACAAGTTCGTTTTCAGGATTTGCTTCAAATACAAAACGGATATCGTAATGATAATGTGCCGGGTCTTTGCTGTTGGCAGGAATTAAATGTACATCTACATCAAATACTCCGTCTTTTGCCAGTTTAAGATTTGACGCACCTGTTTCTTCTTCCACTTCTTTTTCTGCAACGTGGCGCACGTCAGGATCCCCGTCTGCATGTCCGCCAGGTTGGAACCAGCGATCCAGTTTCCGGTGGTGCATCAATAAAACTTTATCCCGATCCGGCGAAACTACCCAGCCGGAAGCTGTTACATGACCGATTTGTAATGTCCGTTCAAAACATTCCGGATTATCATTCACAAATTGTTTTGTTTCGAGGTACATTTCTGTTTCAAGGCCCTCAGTCGGCGTGTAGGAATCAAGTAAAGAAAGTAAGCTGCTTCTCTTCATTTAATAGGCTATGTAATTATTTCATTCTAATTTCACCACAAGTTTAACAGATCAAAAAACAAACATCATTACCCAAATGAAAAAGTATTTATTAACGCTCACTTTTGCTATCGCTCTTGCATCAGCCACCATTGCACAGCGTACGCCACAGGCAAGTCCGGGAGCAACCATAATCCAGACTGTTGGAATTACTGATTTTACCGTAAAATATTCTCGTCCAGGCATTAAAGGACGCGCAGTTTTTGCAGACAAGTCTCCAATTGCTCCGATCGGACAATTATGGAGAACAGGCGCTAATCAGCCAACAATTTTTGAATCTTCTACTGATTTTACTTTTGGCGATAAAAAAGTACCAGCCGGAAAATATGCACTTTTTTCTATTCCTGAAAAAGCAAAATGGACCGTGATTTTGAATAAAAATCTGAACGCCAGTACTGATATTTATAAAGAAACTGAGGACGTTGCCCGTATTGATGTAACCCCTGTTTCAGGAGAAGCAACAGAATCATTTGAAATCAGTTTTTCGAACGTAACCGATTCTACATCATTTATGAATATTGCCTGGGGAACGGTAAAAGTGCCTGTCAAACTTTCATTAGCAACACAGGAATTAACGATTGCATCGCTTGACAGAGCAGTTCAGGACAAACCGGAAGATGTTGCTACTTTGCAAAGCGCCGCAGGTTACTACCTGTCAAAAAATATCGATTTGAGAAAAGCTTTGTCTCTTGCTGACAAGGCAATTGGTTTGAAAGAAGGCTGGTCAAATCTTTGGATTAAGGCACAAATCCTTGACAAATTGGGTAAAACTTCGGAAGCATTGCCGCTAGCACAAAAAGCATTGACCGTTGGAGCGGCAGCTCCGGATGGTGCTTATGATTTTTACAAAACACAAATAGCAAAAGCCATTACGGATATGCAGGCAAAAGTTCCTGCAAAAGAAGTTGCTAGCAAAGGCAAGAAGAAAAAGAAATAATATCAGTAATGAAACTAAAACGACCGGCTCAATCACTGAACCGGTCGTTTTATATTTATAAACAATTATAATTTTATCTAAAAAATCTCGGAACACTCCATTCATAACGAACCGCCAGAATCCGGATCGCAATAATTACCAGTGAAGCAGCGATAAAAGCAACATTTCGCTCCGCCCCTGCCCTGTCCAGAACCAGATAAGAAACCGCTCCTGCCAAACAGGCCGTTGCGTAAACTTCTTTCCGATAAATAATCGGAATTTCGTTATTCATCATATCACGGACAACACCGCCCATAATCGCAGTAAACACGCCCATAATCGCTGCAATTTCCGGCCGCACTCCCAAGTGAAGAGCTTTTTCCGTTCCTACAATGGTGAAAAGTGCAATTCCAAAAGTATCGAACAAAAATAAAGTTCTTCTTAAACCAATTAGGTATTTGTAGAAAATGAAGGTTGTTAAAATTCCTGCTATGATGGCGTAAAGAATCGTAATGTCACTTATCCATACCAAAGGATAACTATCTAAAAGTACATCACGCATTGTTCCTCCGCCAATTGAACAAAGAAAAGCAGTAAAACTAGCACCGAACCAGTCCTGATGTTTCTGGTCTTTAACGGAAAGAGCGCCGGAAATTGCAAATGCAAAAGTCCCGATGATCTCTAATATATATTGGATACTCATTTTAATTTCTAATGTCGGGCGTGACGTCCGACAACAACTTGTTAAGCAAAAAAATTGGATAAAAGACTACATGCTAATCACTTAACAACATTAGTCTTTTATCCGTTCTATATAAACAATACGAAAAATTAAACCGCTACCGGTGCTTTAATTCCGGGCCATGGATTATAATTTTCCAAAGAAAAATCTTCAAATTCAAAGTCAAAAACACTTTTAATTTCCGGATTTAATACCATTTGGGGCAAAGGACGGAATTCCCTGCTCAATTGTAATTCAACCTGATCCAGGTGATTGCTGTAAATATGCGTATCACCACCAGTCCAGACAAAATCGCCGAGATCAAGATCACATTCCTGGGCGATCATCATCGTTAACAAAGCATAACTGGCGATATTAAACGGAACGCCTAAAAATACATCTGCACTTCTTTGATAAAGCTGGCAGGACAATTTTCCTTTCGTCTCACCTTTATCCGTATCAGGAGGCGCCACATAAAACTGAAATAAAGCGTGACAAGGTTGCAGCTTCATTTGTGAAAGTTCCGACGGATTCCATGCCGAAACCAGAATTCTTCTTGAATCCGGACTGTTTTTCAACAGATTTAAAATTTCCTGCAACTGGTCAAAAGACTTTCCGTTTGCACCTTCCCAACTTCTCCACTGCTTACCATAAACCGGACCAAGATCGCCGCGTTCATCCGCCCATTCGTCCCAGATCGAAACACCATTATCTTTCAGATATTTGATATTAGTATCACCTTTCAAAAACCAGAGCAGTTCATAAATAATGGATTTGGTATGCACCTTTTTGGTTGTCACAAGTGGAAAACCTTCTTTCAAATTAAAGCGCATCTGGTAAGCAAAAACACTGATTGTTCCTGTTCCGGTACGATCCGTTTTACGAACTCCGTTATCTAAAATGTGGCGAAGTAAATCGTGGTATTGCTGCATTCTGAATATATTTTACCGGAAATAAATTTCCTTATTATTAGCTTTTTAATACTGCCGATTCAATTTCTACACTATGCGTAATGGTTGCAAGCGCTTCCAGCTGTGCAGTAGCAGAGCAATATTTTTCCATTGAAAGCGCAATAGCACGATCAATTTTTTTCTCATCAAGATCGTTTCCTGCGAATTTGAAAGTCAAATGAATATTACGGAACGGACTGCGTTTTGTTCCTTCTTCCTCCACACGGTCGCCGTCAGCAGTTACACGAAAATCAGTAATATCCTGTTTTTGTTTCTTCAAAATAAGAACAACGTCAATTGCGCTGCAACTTGCCAATCCCATTAATAATAACTCCATTGGTCTGACACCAGCACCAACGCCACCGATTTCAGGAGATCCGTCGGTATGTACTTTTACTTCTGATGATCCTGTTCCTTCAAAATGAAATGCGTCATTTACACGCACTAGTTCTACTTTCATAATTATTTCCTGATTTTTCCGGCCTGCCGGAATTTGACAATCTGACGGATACTGGCACTTTAAAATGCAAATATACTTCATCCATGTGGAATCGGCTATTTGCTATTAAAATTTATAAATGAGGTTTTATCCTAGTATATTCGGTCAAATAATGTTTTTTATAAGACCTGACAATAGAACATAAATCAATATACTTTTCGTTTAAAAATATTGATTTAAGTGATGAATTGTAATTATCAGGATGCCTTACAAAACATAAGAAACTGTTAAACAGAATGTTAATTCAGTTTAATTGCACAAAATTTTCATTAGTAAGACTTAAATATTCAGGCAATGTGGAAAGAAGAAGATGACAAGCTAAAACGTACTTTCGTTTTTAAGGACTTCAAAAGCGCTTTTGCCTTTATGACAAAAGTCGCCGAAGTTGCTGATGAAATGGATCATCATCCATGGTGGTCAAACGCATATAACAAAGTTAACATAGAATTAAACACCCACGACGCCGGCGATAAGGTAACCGAAAAAGACAAAACCCTGGCCAACAGAATTGATTTGATTTTTTCATCGTAGGGGCAATCCCTTGTGGTTGCCCGGAAATCACGACCAAAACCGAACCGAAATAAAAACCAAAAAGAATAAAGAAAATAAAGATAGCCCAAAGAAAATTCATGGATGAGAACGGGTAACCACGAGGGTTACCCCAACGGGCGACCCCGAAAAATCCACCAGATAATTCCAGAATTAAATTTACCAAATGAAGCTTTACATAGTACCAACGCCAATCGGCAACCTTGAAGATATTACCTTACGTGCCATCAACGTATTAAAAAGCGTGGACGTAGTTTTAGCAGAAGACACCAGAACTTCCGGTCAGTTGCTGAAACATCTGGGTATCAGCAAACCCATGCACAGCTATCACATCCATAACGAGCACCAAAGCATAACGAGGATTATAGAGAGAATTTTAAAAGGAGAAACCATGGCACTGGTCTCAGACGCCGGGACACCAGCTGTTTCGGATCCTGGATTTCTTCTGGTCAGAGAATGTATAAAATATGGCATAACAATAGAATGTCTGCCCGGCCCGACAGCCTTCGTACCAGCTTTGGTTAATTCCGGATTGCCAAGTGACAGATTCACATTCGAAGGATTTTTACCTCATAAAAAAGGCAGACAAACCAGAATGCAAAATCTGGTAAACGAAGACAGAACGATGATTTTCTACGAATCACCGCACCGATTAATAAAAGCATTACAGCAATTTGCAGAATACTTCGGCGCCGACAGACAAGCTTGTGTATCCCGGGAACTGACTAAAATTTATGAAGAAAACGTTAGAGGTACGATACAGGAAATTATTACCTATTTTTCAGAAAAAACGATCAAAGGCGAAATCGTGATTATTGTTGCGGGTAAAGCTGATGAAAAGAAAAAATCCTCCGATTACAGCGACGACCAAAATTAACATGACAAAATTTTTGAAACTCAACAGCAATCCAATCCGAAGAATCGTAACAGGTTTCTTTCCGATATTATTTTTTCTGATCACTTTTTTCATTCAAACCGCTAATGCGCAATTTGGCACATTAAGTCCGCAGGCAAAAGTCAGTTTGGTTACTGTCGGGCCTGGGCAGGAATTATATTCTGGCTTTGGCCATAGTGTTTTGTGGATTTATGATCCGATAACCGGTTTGGATAATGCTTACAGCTATGGTTCATTTAGTTTTCAAACTGGAAATTTTTATATCAAATTTCTTCGTGGAACATTGCCTTACACCATTTCGGTAGCACCATTGAGACTGGAAGCACCGTATTGGCAGGCTGAAAACCGCTTCATTAAAGAACAGGTTTTAAATCTTTCCCCTACTCAAAAACAAAAACTTTACAATTATCTCGAAACAAACCACTTACCTCAAAACCGGGAATATCAATACAAATTTTTCTATGACAATTGCTCAACCCGTCTTTCAGATGCATTAAAAGCAGCAGCGGGTGATAGTCTAACTTTCCCGGGTTATACAAAGGATACCCTAAGTTTCCGTCAATGGATTGACAGATATGCATATAAGCAAAAACCCTGGTCGGATTTCGGGATGGATCTGGCCATTGGTGCGCCTTCTGATGAAATTGCAACGCCGGCTCAGGCAACATTTTTACCAGACAATTTAAGCAGTGCTTTTGCCGATTCCAAAATCAAACTCAATGGTCAAACTTTGCCATTGGTAGCAGAAACAAGAGATCTTTATGTCGCAACTCCTGTTGAAAAAGGATTTGAAATTACACCTATGATATTTTTCTGGGCATTGGCTGCGCTGGTTTTGGCATACACTTTTTATCAATCCAAAAAAGAGACTGTCAATTTCACCTTTGATAAAATTCTTTTTACAATTGTGGGGTTAGTTGGCTGGTTAATTCTGCTTTTATGGTTTGGAACCAATCATGGCGTGACAACCTGGAATTATGATATTCTTTGGGCGTTTCCGCTTTGGATGCCTTTAATTTGGTATATTTCAAAAGACAAAAAACCGGCCTGGTTTCAGTTTGTGCTGATTTTTTATGCAATACTTTTGATGGCATCGACTGCAAACCTGGTAAAACATAATTTCGTAGTGATCCCAATTTTGGTGATACTGATCACAAGGGTTTATTACATTAATAATTCACTTTCTAAAATCCCGCAAAAAGGATAGTAACGCATGGATCTGGAATTGCTGACCAAACAAACCATAGAAATTGTAAAACAGGCTTCTGCATTTATTCAACGGGAGGCAAAATCTTTTTCAAGAGATAAAATTGAATATAAAGAACTCAATAATGTTGTTTCTTATGTAGACAAAGAGGCAGAAAAAATGCTTGTTGCCGGGCTAAGTAAAATTCTCCCGGAAGCAAGTTTTATTACAGAAGAAGGAACAACCGGACAAGAACCGGATCCGGAAGCACTAAACTGGATTATCGATCCTTTGGACGGCACAACAAATTTCATTCATGGAATTCCTGTTTATTGTGTAAGTGTTGGTCTGGCTAGAGGAAAAGAACTGCTTGTAGGCGTCATTCACGAACCAAGTCTGGATGAGGTTTTCTTTGGCTGGAAAGGTGGCGGAGCCTGGTGTAATGAAAAGAAAATGTCCGTTTCCAGTGTTAAAACGTTACAGGAAAGTCTGATCGCAACAGGTTTTCCGTATTATAAATTTGAAAAACAAAAACGCTATATGTACATTCTGGAATTGCTTATGCAAAAAACGCATGGTATCAGAAGAATGGGCGCGGCAGCGGTTGATCTTGCTTATGTTGCAGCCGGACGTTTTGACGGATTTTATGAGTACAATCTGAATTCCTGGGATATGGCGGCCGGTGTGCTTTTGATCAAGGAAGCAGGCGGAACGGTAACAGATTTTAACGGCGGTGACAATTATCTTTTTGGAGGTGATATTATTGCTGGTTCAGGCGGACACGCGGAACTGGTAGCTGCAATCAAGGATAATTTCAATTAAAACAAATAGACAAACTAACCGGTATTATTTAAATTGGATTTCACCATGGAACTGGAACAGCTTCGTTTTCCTATTGGAAGATTTGTTCCGCAGGACAGTTACACACCTGCTGAAATAAAAACAAATATTCAGATTATCAGTGCTTTGCCTTCTAAATTTATCAATTTATTAGGCAGTTGGGACAATGAAAAATTGAATACACCTTACCGCCCCGATGGCTGGACTGTCAGACAATTAGTGCATCACGTTGCGGATAGTCACATGAATGCCTACGTGCGTTTTCGCCTTGCCTTGACAGAAGATAATCCGACCATAAAACCATATGAAGAACAACTTTGGGCGGAATTGCCGGATGCAAAAGAGGCTCAGGTTGAATTGTCATTGCAATTAATCCGGTATATTCATTTACGCTGGGTATTGCTATTGAATTCTCTGGGAGAGAAGGAATTGGCAAGAACTTATGTCCATCCTGCCAATAATAGCACCAACCGTCTGGATATGGTTATAGCAAATTATGCGTGGCATAGTGAGCATCATTATCAGCAAGCATTTCAGTTGGCTGCGCGGAACAATTGGGCTTGAAAAATTGTTTCCAAGACATGATACAGCAAATAATAATATTCGCTCTTTTTATAGGCGCCGCAAGTTATATTGGTTGGAAGATTTACAAATCTTTTGACAGCAGCGGTGGGTGCGGAAAAGGCTGCGGTTGCAGTTCTGATAAAAAATTAGCTTAAAAAGAATGGCAGATTGAAAATTTCAATCTGCCATTTATATTTTTGTTACAATGCGCCTGCCTTAATATCGTCCACAACGGCCGGATCAAGTAAAGTTGAAATATCTCCAAGACTATCCATTTCTCCTTCGGCCACCTTACGCAAAATACGTCGCATAATTTTCCCTGAACGCGTTTTTGGTAGACCTGAAACAAACTGGATTTTATCCGGTTTAGCAATCGGGCCGATCAATCTTGAAACAGTTGCTGCAATATCCTTGCGCATCATTTCCGGATCGTCCGGTTTACTTTCTGTGATAATATAAGCATAAATTCCTTGTCCTTTGATCTCATGCGGATAACCAACTACGGCCGATTCTACCACACCGAGGTGCATATTGATAGCATTTTCAACCTCAGCGGTACCAATCCGGTGACCGGAAACATTCATTACATCATCCACACGACCAGTAATTCTGTAATTTCCATCTTCATCGCGAAGACATCCGTCTCCGGTGAAATACATTCCCGGGTAGGTAGAGAAATAAGTTTGTTTGCAGCGGTCATGATCTCCATAAGTTGTACGGATAATTCCTGGCCAAGGGAATTTGATACAAAGATTTCCGCTAACCCCATTTCCTTCAATAATTTCACCTTTTTCATCCACCAAAACAGGCTGAATTCCAGGCAAAGGTAAAGTTGCATAGGTTGGTTTTTCTGGCGTAACACCGGCAAGCGATGAAATCATGATACCACCCGTTTCGGTCTGCCACCAGGTATCTACCAGCGGACAATTTCCTTTGCCGATATTTTGCTTAAACCATTGCCACGCTTCTTCGTTAATAGGCTCTCCTACCGAGCCGAGTTTCCGTAAAGATGACAAATCATTATCTTTTACAAATGACAATCCAAAACTCATCAGCGAGCGGATTGCTGTGGGCGCAGTATAGAGAATATTTACTTTATGTTTTGCCACAATCTGCCAGAAACGGCCTGCGTCAGGATAAGTTGGGATTCCTTCAAAAATAAGGGAAGTTGCACCGTAACAAAGCGGTCCGTAAACAATGTAACTATGACCTGTAATCCAGCCAATATCAGCCGTACAGAAATGGATTTCGCCAGGTTCGTATTGAAAAACATTGGCAAAAGTATAAGTTGCGAAAACCATATAACCCGCCACGGTATGCACCACACCTTTTGGCTTTCCAGTTGAGCCAGATGTGTACAAAATGAAAAGCGTATCCTCTGCGTCCATTGGCTCAGCCGGACAAACAGAATCTACTGTTTTTTCTTCCTCTTCCCACCACAAATCTCTTCCTTTTAACATGGAAACAGGCGTGCGGGTACGTGTCATAACGATTACATTTTTAACCGTTTTACACAAATCCAGTGCATTATCCACCGTTTCTTTCATTGGAATTACTTTCTGTCCGCGGAAAGAACCGTCGGAAGTAATTACCATGGTACATTCCGCATCATTAATCCGGTCAGCGATTGATTTGGCAGAAAATCCGCCAAAAACTACTGAATGAACCGCGCCTATTCTGGCACATGCTAGTACTGCAATTGTAAGTTCAGGAACCATAGGCAGATAGATACAAATTCTATCTCCTTTTTTAACGCCATGTTTTTTCAAAACATTGGCAAAACGACAAACGCGGTCGTATAAAACATGATAGGTTATCGTCACCGCCTGATCGTCCGGATCATTTGGCTCCCAGATAATGGCAGGCTGGTCACCTTTATCGGCAAGATGCCTGTCAAGTGCATTTTCGGTGATATTAAGAACTCCGCCTTCGTACCATTTTATGGTTGCTTCTGCGAAATCACCGCTTAAAACTTTTTTCCATGGTTTGCGCCACTGGAATTGCTGGCCAACTTCGGCCCAATAACCTTCGGGATCGTCCACACTTTGCTGGTAGGCAACCTGATACTCTTCAAAGGTTTTAATTCTCATGATTAAAAAAGGTTAACTTAGGAAATTACTATAATAACCGACAATTTATAATTTTCATTTGGTTCGTCCAACTTAAACTAAAACAGATTAACGAAGCTTAATAAAAGGAATTTACTTACTGTGAAGTTATATCACTCTGATTCAAAGGAATCTAGCTCCAGATGTCGTTAACAGGAATTTTTATAAATAAAAAAACTGTAATTTCGGACTTAAAAACAGGAATAAAAACCTGTCCAAATGGAAGATTATGAGCCAAGTTTTGACAAATAAAAATTCATCGGAAACCGGTTTTTCAGAAGCTGAACTTGCTTTTATACAAAAATACAAGGACGACGATGTAACTAAACTGATCTTAAAAGGTACTCAGTTTAAAGATATTGATGTCAAAAAACTTGCCGCCCAGATTCTTTCCAGACAAAAAGCTTCCAAAAAATTACCTGAATGGGCAGCGATTGAAAAACTCATTTTTCCGCCGTCCCTTTCCGTTGAACAAAGCTCCTCGGAGGCTACTGCCAAATATAAATCTTCATTAATACAAGGAAAAATGCTGATTGATATTACCGGCGGTATGGGTGTTGATACCTATTACCTCAGTAAAAATTTTGACAAAACGCATTATTTCGAACAACAGGAAGAAGTTGCGATAACGGCGGAATATAATTTTGGATTACTTTCCGCAAAAAATATCGAAGTGCATAATGCAGATTCTATTGAAGGAATACAGAAAAACAATATGTACGCAGACTGGATTTATGCAGATCCTGCAAGAAGAGATGCAAATAAACAAAAAGTTGTGCTATTGTCGGACTGTGCTCCTGACGTAAAATTTCACCTTTCGGAGCTTTTCAAACACGCTCCAAATGTACTTTTAAAAACTTCTCCGCTACTGGATATTGATCTTGCTGCGCAGGAATTAAAATCCGTCAGAGAAGTTCATGTCATTGGTTACGAACAGGAATGTAAGGAATTGCTTTTTAATATCAACAAAGACTTCGATG
Organism: Dyadobacter subterraneus; assembly: GCF_015221875.1. NCBI lineage: Bacteria > Pseudomonadati > Bacteroidota > Cytophagia > Cytophagales > Spirosomataceae > Dyadobacter > Dyadobacter subterraneus. The sequence continues at coordinate 1,049,313 of NZ_JACYGY010000001.1, read as the reverse complement.
ACGATTTTGCGATTAAAGCCCGTGTGATAAATCCGGCTGGTGAAATAATTCACGAACTGGATTTTACGCGTAATCAGGAGCGAGAAGCCATTATTGAATTCAACGAGCCGCTTTCCTATCTATATGAACCGCATCCTGCCATATTAAAAGCAGGTGCATTTAAATACTTGTGTACGGCGTTTGATGTCAAAAAACTGGCCCCACATAGTCACCTCTATACTTCTGAAAAACTTGTTTCAAATTTCCCCGGACGAACATTTGAAGTAACTGCAATTTGCAAACCCGATGCAAAAGAAATAGGACAATTTGTGCCAGATAATAAGGCAAATCTGACGATCAGAAATTTTCCCGCAAAAATTGATGACCTGAGAAAAAAATGGCGTCTTAAAGAAGGTGGTGATATCTACCTTTTTGCTACGACCCTTTTTAACCAGAAAAAGACAGTGGTTGTAACAAAAAAATTATAACTGTCTAATCAATTTTTGACTAAAATTTAAGAAAATGAAACTTCAGATTCGTTCAATCGTTCTTGCTGTTGCTTTATTTGTTACAGCTAACCTTTATGCCCAAACGATTTCTCCGGGAAAAGCTACTATTGATAAACAGGAATATTTGGGTTTAAACCTGAACCAGAATATTTCGGACAAATACCTGAGCAAATACTGGGAATCCTACCTGGAAAAATTCGGAAAAGTTAAAAGCAAACGCAGTGTTTACAGCATTGACAAAGCTGCGATAACGTCCATTTCTACAAATCCCGTTACAGTGACAAGTCAGATTACATCAGGAAAGGATCTTTCACAGGTTTTTCTTGCTCTTAATGTTAATGGACAATATATCACAGCGTCAACAGATGAAGGTTATAAAAGCGCGGAAGCATTACTAAAAGATTTTGCAGATTACGCTTCAGTGCGGGAAGATGCGCGTGTGGCTGATGAAGTATTTACGACATCGACAAAAAATTACCAGAAATTGCAGAAGGACAATGACAATACTGCCAAAGACATTGAAAAAACAGAAAAGAAACTTACTGAATTAAAAGCCGAATTGGAAAAGAAAAAACTGGAAGCAGATAATTCCCTTGTTGATTTGCAGAACAAACAAAAGTCGCTTGATGCAGCGAAAAGCAAGATTAAGTAAGAAGGGTAATATTGATTTAACAAAATGAGTCAGTATCAGCCTGACTCATTTTTTGTTTAAATAAGATCAAAAGCCCGGGCATATTGGGCGAAATCATAGTATGAACTTATTGACAATTTCTTCTTAATATTTTTTCGATGTGCATCCACAGTCGCTGATGCAATTCCTAATTCTTCTGATATTTCCGGCGAACTTTTGCCGTAAGAAACCATTTTTAAAATTTCTTTCTCGCGTTTCCCCAAAGTTGAAAATTTTTGATAATTCTCCCGCAGAAAAGTACTTTCTTCCAGCAAACGTTCAGCTTTTGCAGGCATATGTTTCATTTCATCAATGGCCGTAGCCGTGGTGATACATAAAAAAGCATTTCCCTCTTCGTCCTGCATAAATAATTTGGTTGCGCTTATATACCAGGCCCAATTTTCGCTACCCGCAAGTTTCACCTGCTGGAAATAGGAAATACTGCTGTCCATATCATTTTTTGACAGCATCACTTTGAACTTTGGCCAGTAATCATCCGAATCTTCAATATTAAAAAACCGGTGCTGATATTCGGCGCGCATTTGTTTTAACTCATCAAGACTGACACCTAATAGGGATAATCCTTTAGGAGACATATAAACCACCGAAAAATCTTCAATTCTATGTACAATGACAATCGCCGGAAGTTGGTCTGCAATTGCCTCAATTGCCTTAACTCTTTCAGAAATAAGACTTTCAGTGTGTTCGTTGATTAACATTTTGTCAGGATGAGTAGTTTGCGCTGGTTACCGTTTCAAAATCGTGCCAAAGTATAAGAGTGGTATAAACTATGTAATGGATAAAAAGAGAGAGAGCATAAATTTGCTCTCTCATGGAATATTGTCAAAAATACAATTACTATAAAAACGCCCTCTCGAATTCTGTCTCTGAAAAACCAAGGGTAAGGGCTTTTCCAGATGCGTCTTCAATCAGTGGTCTTTTAATCACTGAGTTTTTCGATATCATTAATTTAGTTGCAGACTTTTCGTCTATGACAGATGTTTTTTCTTCATCGGATAATTGTTTCCAGGTCGTTCCGGCTTTATTGACAAGTTTTTCCCATGGAAAAAATTGAAACCAGCCTGTTATCTTTTCTTCGGTGATACCTTTTTTCTTGTAGTCATGAAAAGTATATGCGATACCTTTTTCATCAAGCCAGGTTCTTGCTTTTTTTACTGTGTTGCAATTCGGAATTCCGTATACTGTGAACATAATTATAGCTATCGGCCGTCGGCTATCAGCTTTCGGCTGTTAAAAATAAACTAGGCTGAAACGACTTCCTGTTCCAGAACCTGATCGGATAAACGCATTTTTTCATCGTCCAGTTCTCCTTCCCATCGTGCGATTACTGCGGTTGCCAAACAATTCCCTGTCACATTGACAGAAGTTCGTGCCATATCCATAAGCTCGTCAATTCCCATTAAAAGAAGCACAGGCCATTCAGGCATATTAAAATTGGCGATCGCACCCAACAAAATTACAAGTGTTGCTCTTGGAATTCCTGCAACGCCTTTACTGGTCAGCATCAATAAAAATACCATTGAAAGCTGCTGTCCGATAGACATTTCAGTTCCGGTAGCCTGGGCAACGAAAACAGTTGCAAGTGCAAGATAGAGCGTCGAACCATCCAGATTGAAACTGTAACCCGTTGGCATAACGAAGGAAACAATTTGACGCGGAACACCAAATTTCTCCATTTTCTCCATAGCTTTTGGCAAAGCAGATTCTGAACTTGTGGTAGCAAATGCAATAGAAACGGGCTCGAAAATATTCTTGACAAATTTGATAATCGGAATACGTGCGAACAGCATAATTGGTACAAAAACCAACAAAATGAACGCAGCCAGTGCGCAATATAATGTGGCAAGCATCAACGCAAGGTTTTTCAATACGTCGATTCCCATATGTCCAACCGTTTCCGCGATGGCAGCTCCCACACCAATCGGAGCGAAAAGCATGATAATTTTAGTGAATTTGAACATCACCTCAGCCAAAGTTTCAATTCCGGCTACAAATTTCTCTTTTTTAGCAGCTGGTATCAACGCAAGACTGATCCCGAAAAGAACACTGAATACCACAATTTGTAGCACTTCTCCATGATAAATTGATTTGGCAATATTTTCCGGGAAAGAATGAAGTATAATTTCCTGCCATGTTTGCTCGGCGACTTTTGGTAAAGTAGCACTGAAATTTGCCGGGATAGCAATACCATCACCAGGACGAATCCAGTTAGCAAAAAACAAACCTATTACCAAAGCAAAAGTTGTTACTACTTCAAAATAAAGAAGCGATTTCCAACCCATGCGTCCAACCTGTTTTAAATCGGAATGTCCGGCAATACCTGTAACCAGCGTTGCAAAAAGTAACGGGGCGATTACCGTTTTAATCATTTGCAGGAATATCTGCCGTAAAAAGTGAAGTCCTGTCCCAATTTCCGGAAAATCATATCCTATCTCTGTACCAACCAGCATCGAAATAAGAATAGATGTGGTCAGGTTTTTCTTTATGATCGCAAAAATGATCAGACCAGCCAACGCAGTCCAACGCAAAGCGACTAAAACATCCGTCGAAAACGTAATGATATTGTAAGCGTTGAGTACTGTGGCAAGCGCGGCGATCGTAATAAGAGCCAGATTTACAATAGTAATGTTCTTCTTCATAAAAGAATTTTGGAGATGAGATACCAGTTTGGATTGGTAAACTTAGCTAAAATCGGGTAAAGCCTTGCATGATTGTGCAATCCTTATTTATCAAACAGCAAAATAAATACTATACATTGGACGATTTTATTGAATATTAGTACTATTTTTCCTAGCTTTCTAAAAATAATCAATTGTTTCTCAACTTTTCCAAACTTCTTCACTGAATGAAACCCGGACTTATCCTTGAAAACGAATTGGAGCCAATCTTTTTGGGCAAATTTCCTCCCTTCCCTGAAAATGTAAAAGAATTTCTAGTAAAGTATGGACCTTATGTAATGCTGGTAGGAGCCATTTTCACACTTTTCGGTTTACTCGCCGCCTTTGGAATTGGAACTGCTGCTATTGGTATAGGCATGGCTGCTTACGGCGGAGGTTTCTACATGTACGTTGGCTTGCTGATTGCCACGGTCATTATGATTATGTATCTGATGGCATTTTCTCCACTTCGGGCAAGAAAAAGAGCTGGATGGAATTTACTTTATTATGCCTTAATTTTAAGTCTGATCAGTAACCTTCTTCAACTGGCAATATTCGCTTTTATTGTTGGTGGAGTTCTTGGCTTTTGGGTACTTTTCCAGATACGTGAAAAATATATTTTTTAACGGATAAGTTAATTCACAAATATTGAAAGAGTCGACAAAATGTTGTCGGCTCTTTCTCTTTTTACCACTAATCCGACTATTTGAGCATTTATCAGTTTTCGACTTTGTAAAGCATCTTATACTTTGCATCTTTGGAATACCGATTTTAATAAGCAGAATTTCATGTAAAATCTATATTAAAAAGGCATACGGAAAATTACCTAACACAAGATGAATATTATAGAAGTTCAAAACATTACGAAAGATTATTCCAATCATCGTGCGCTGGATGATGTCAGTCTCAATATTCCCAAAGGCTGTATTTTTGGACTTTTAGGCCCTAATGGTGCCGGAAAAACTTCTCTTATACGTATTATCAACCAAATTACCGGCCCTGATTCCGGACAGGTTTTCTTTGACGGCCAGCCACTTGGTCCGCAGCATATTTCAAAAATTGGTTATCTGCCCGAAGAACGCGGCTTATACAAAAAAATGAAAGTCGGCGAGCAGCTTCTTTATCTTGCCCAACTGAAAGGCTTATCCCAAAAGGAAGCCATGGAAAAACTAAAAATCTGGTTTATCAAGTTTGATATAAAAACCTGGTGGGATAAAAGCGTGTCGGATCTGTCAAAAGGTATGCAGCAAAAAGTACAGTTTGTATCCACAGTTTTGCACGAACCGGCACTGATTATTCTTGATGAACCATTTTCCGGTTTTGATCCGATCAATGCCAATCTGATCCGTGATGAAATTCTGGAACTGAAACAAAAAGGCAGCACGATCATTTTTTCAACCCACCGTATGGAAACAGTTGAAGAACTTTGTGACAATATTGCTCTGATTCACCGTGCCAAAAAAGTACTGGACGGACCAAAATCCTTGATAAAGGAACAATTCAAAACCAATACGTTTTTTGTTGAATATCGTGGAAATCTGAATGGATTGGAACATAAATATCAACTGGAAAAAACCACGCATGGCGAAAATGAATTTCTGCGTACTAATATTCATCTTCCAAACCATATTACCGCGAATGAACTTTTGAGCGATCTTCTTCCACAAGTTGAAATTCGTTCTTTTGGTGAAAATATTCCTACCATGAGTGATATTTTCATGCGTGCGGTCAACGAAGTTCCCGAAGCCTGATCTTCATCGATATTAAAAATACTCTCTAACTAAATTAAGATAATGCGAAATATATTTCTGGTTATAAAAAGGGAATACATGGTTCGGGTGAAGAAAAAGTCATTTTTGATCATGACGATTCTTGCCCCGGTACTTTTTGTAGGAGGATATGCCCTGGTAATCTGGATGGCGATCAGTTCGGTGGATAGCAAAACGGTTCAGGTTGTTGATGAAAGCGGACTTTTCACTAATGAATTTAAGGATTCAGAATCGATCAAATTTTCCTATCTCAAATCTTCAATTGATTCTGCAAAAATTCATTTTGCCGGAGGTGAGGCCAATGCGTTGGTTTATATTCCCAAAAATGTAATTACCTCGCCCAAAAGTGTGAGGATCTATGCCGCTAAAAATGTGAGTATGGAGCTTAAATCTGATATTGAGTATGTTATTGAAAAACAGATTGAAAATATTAAACTTTCGGAAGCCGGTATAACTCATAAAATTCTGGAAGATTCCCGGGTCAATGTCCATTCTGAAACCATAAGTCTGAGCGAAGAAGGTGAAAAAACGAGTAGCTCTGGTGCGGCGACGGTCATTGGCGGAATTTGCGCATTCCTTATCTATATGTCTGTTTTTATTTACGGAACTCAGGTAATGCGCGGCGTAACGGAAGAAAAAACAAGCCGGATCGTGGAAGTAATTATTTCTTCGGTAAAACCTTATCAGCTGATGATGGGGAAAATAATCGGTGTGGCATTGGTTGGATTAACACAATTTATACTCTGGATTTTTCTTACCATTTCACTTACAGCCGTCGCTTCCAATGTTTTGAGTGCAAAAATTCCAAAAGATTCCAAGCAGATTCAACAGGAAATGCAAAAAATTCAGAAAGGCATGCCGGCTTCTCAAATGGCAGCTTCGGGTGTTGATAACCCGGTTGCTGAGGTTCTGGGTGCTGTTAACAGTTTGAATATTCCACTAATTGTTTCCTGCTTTTTGTTTTATTATCTGGGTGGGTATTTGTTTTACAGCGCACTTTTTGGTGCTGTCGGAGCTGCCGTGGATAATGACGCAGACACTCAGCAATTTATGCTGCCTATTACCTTACCAATAATTTTCTCCTTTGTTTTTGCCCAGTTCGTACTTCGGGATCCTGATGGAAACCTCGCGTTCTGGACTTCCATGATTCCGTTCACGTCGCCGATCATTATGATGGTTCGGATACCGTTTGGTGTCCCTGCCTGGCAGATTGCCTTGTCGATGGTTTTTCTTGTTCTGGGCTTTATCGGCACAATATGGGTTGCATCGCGTATTTACCGGGTTGGTATATTGATGTATGGCAAAAAGGTTACCTACAAAGAACTGGCGAAATGGATTTTTTATAAAGTTTAATAAAAATCTAATGCCTCATTCTGTGGCTTTACTGCACTTTTAGGATAAGATTGTATTCTTAAAAATTGTCATAAACAAATCGTTTAACACTTTTTAAGATCTCTTAACCCTTGCCGTTGAGGTTATTTTGCTAATTTTGAGGCACCGATTAAATATGCAGTTATTTTTTGGAGAAATGTGGCTGGATAAAACTGTCCAAAAACTCCCTAATTACCTTTAAACTCATAACCATAAACTATTATAATGACCCGTTTCAACCGTTCCAACAACCTTACGGGTTGGATTGTTTTCGCCATTGCATTTCTAACATACGCACTTACCGTTGAACGAACGGCCAGCTTTTGGGATTGCGGCGAATTTATTGCCTGTGCATTCAAGTTACAGGTTCCTCACCCACCGGGAGCTCCCTTTTTCCTTTTGATCGGAAGAATTTTCTCCATGTTTGCTTTCGGTGATCTTACCAATGTTGCTTACTGGGTCAATATGGTTTCAGTACTCAGCAGTGCTTTTACCATTCTTTTCCTGTTCTGGACTATCACGCTTTTAGCCCGTAAAATAATTGGCAAAACGGACGAGGAATTAACTCAGGGAGATATTCTTCTTCTTATGGGTTCAGGCGTTGTTGGTGCTTTGGCATATACCTGGTCTGATTCATTCTGGTTTTCAGCTGTTGAAGCGGAAGTTTACGGAATGTCATCTTTCTTTACAGCCATTGTAATCTGGGCTGTTTTCAAATGGGAGCGCATCGAAGATCCAGCTGCTGAAAACCGCTGGTTAATTTTCACGGCTTATCTGGTTGGACTTTCTATCGGTGTCCATTTGCTTAACCTTGTTACAATTCCTGCTCTTGCGTTGGTTTATTATTTCAAAAAATATCCTAAACCAGGCGTTTTTGGAGGAGTAATTGCATTTGTTGGAGGTCTTGTTATACTGGCTATTATTAACTCCGGAATTATCCCTGGACTTCCAAGTATCGCTGGTAAATTCGAGATATTTTTCGTCAACTCACTTGGTCTTCCTTTTAAATCCGGTGTAATATTCTTTATCATTATTTTCCTTGGCTCATTGATTTGGGGCATTATTTATTCTCAGAGAAAAGCGAAGGTTTTATTGAATACCGGTCTTTTATCACTTGCTTTTATTTTGGTTGGTTATGCGTGTTACCTGATGGTTCTGGTACGTGCAGAATACAATCCGCCAATCAATGAAAATAACCCGAATGACGTTCTTAGTTTCGTTTCTTATTTGAAAAGAGAGCAATACGGAAGTCGTCCTTTGTTATACGGACCATCTTTTGTATCCCGCCCCACAAGCCAGAAACGTGGTGCCCCGATGTACCGCAAAGAAGCCGGAAAATATACAATCTACGATTACCGTCCGGAATACGAATACGAACCAGGCAGCAGCATGCTTTTGCCTCGTATGTATAGCACGCAAGCAGGTCACCCGCAGCTTTATCAGCAAATGACAGGACTGGCCGAGGGACAAAAACCTACAATGGCGCATAACCTCTCTTTCATGTTTTCATACCAGATCGGGCATATGTACTGGCGTTATTTCCTTTGGAATTTCGTTGGCCGTGAAAGTGATGAAGAAGGTGCAGGAAATCTTTTACCATGGGATGCGTTTAAAAAATTCCCGTCTATTATTGAAAACAACAAGGCGCATGACAACTTCTTTATGCTGCCGTTTATCCTTGGACTTTTTGGTGTTGTGATCATGTATTTCCGCCGTCAGCGCGATTTACTTGTTCTTGGATTGCTATTTTTACTAACCGGTGTTGCACTTGTTGTTTACCTGAACTCACCTCCTACCGAGCCGCGTGAACGGGATTATATTTATGTCGGTTCATTCTACATTTTCTGTATGTGGATTGGTATTGGCGTCATTGCTTTGGCAGATGGATTGAACAAAATTGTCAAAAATTCATTGGCCCGCGCCGGTGTTGCAACCGGAATAAGTCTGATCGTTCCTGTTATTATGGGAGCAAAAGGCTGGGATAATCACAACCGTGATCACCGTTACCATTCAGTTGATTTTGCAAAAAACCTACTGAATTCCTGCGCTCCTAATGCGATTTTGTTTACAGGTGGTGATAACGATACGTTCCCTCTGTGGTACGTTCAGGAAGTGGAAGGATTCAGAACGGATGTTCGCGTTTGTAACCTAAGTCTTTTGGGTACCGACTGGTATATTGACCAGATGAAACGTAAAACGTATTTGTCAGAGGCACTTCCGATTTCCTTGGATAAAAACAATTATGCTTTTGGCAAGAATGACATTGTTCCTTTTTATGAAATACCAAGTGTTAAAAATGGTATCAATTTGAAAGAATATATGGGACTGGTAAAACAGGAAAATAAAGCCATTCAGGTGCCGCTTACGAGTGGTGATATGACTTCGATTTTGCCATCATCTATCCTTTTCCTTCCAGTGGATGTTGAAGCTGTGAAGAAAATGAATATTATCAAAAGTGATCTTTTGCCTTATCTAAGCGATTCTATCAGCTGGACTGTTGGGAAAGGTGATTTGTACAAATCGGATCTGATGATGCTTGATATGATTGCTACCAACGACTGGAAAAGACCAATTTATTTCTCTTCAACGTTGGGCGGATCGAGCTATCTTAATCTGAAAGAATACATGCAATTGGAAGGTTATGCCTACCGTTTGCTGCCTGTGAAAGTTCCGGGTGCTTCTGACGGTTATGTGAATTCAGATATCATGTACAAGAATTTGATGACGAAAATGTTTTGGAGAGATCTTGACAATCCAAAAACATATTACGACAACACATATCTTGGTTCTCCAATATTTACAGCACGTATCGCTTTCCTAAGATTGGCCGGTCAGCTGATTGCAGATGGTAAAACAGGCGAAGCGAAAAAAGCAATGGAAAAGGCATTGACCGTGATGCCGGACAAGAGTATTCCCTACGATCAGATTTCTTCGAATTTCATCGGGACACTTTTTGATCTTGGCGAAACGAAAAAGGCACTTGAAATTGCTGACGTAATGGCAAATCGCTCAGACGAAAACCTGACCTGGTCAAGAGAAAATCCTACTACCAAACGCCGTGACAGCCAGGTAGATTTATACATTCTGCAAACGATTGTTCATGAATGTAAAGAGGCTAAACAAGAAGCTGCTGCTAAAAAATATGAAGCTATTTTCCAGAAACATATGGCAGCTTTTAACATGTACGGAAATCCGGCTCAGTAAGTCAATCTGATTAAAAAAAACGGGAGCTATACTGATAGCTCCCGTTTTTTTTAAACCGGACGAAGAAATACTATTTCTTTTCTTCAAAAATGAGTAATTTTAAAATCAACGGTATGAAAATCAGCAACGGGTATTTCTTGAAAAGTATTATTTTTCATGCCAACGTATGCACAAAATTTTCGCGTTACTCTGTAACTACAACATTATAAGTGAGAGAACTTACAATGCAGTTCTTCAAAAACTTGTTATATCTGAATTTAAACAGGGTACTATTTTAATTTCGCCTGAGCGCCCACAGGATATGGTTTACTTCATCGCAGAAGGTATCACACGTAATTTTTATCGTCATCATGACCAGGAATGGACGCATGGTTTTGACATGGCAGGTGATTGTATCATGACCTCCGCTACTTTTGTTGATGACGAATTATCGATGGACTATGTCGAAACGTGCACGGATGTCAAGCTTTATGGTATAAGCAAAAAGGATTTCCAGGCACTCATGCTCATGAATCCTGATCTTGAAAAGGTATCAGGGAAAATTCTGGAAAGAAGGTTAACCCGTTTTGAAAAAAGAATGCAGGACCTTTACACTTTGACCGAAGAAGATCTTTTTGTAAAATTTGGTAAAGATTTTCCAGCTATTTTTTTCCAGGTTGATGACAGGCACATTGCAAGCTATCTTCGCATGAGTACAAGCATGTTTTCAAAGTTGAAGAAGAAAGCAATCCTTGAAAAAAAATCAGGAATCACATTATAAAATTTTATTCGAATGGCGCTTAAATATTAAGCGTTATTCGAATAAAAATTCGATATTGTGTACTAATTAACGCCTCCTCTTTTAAGTTTTCTAAACTTGTGAATAATTCCGGATACATTTTAAATGTTTCCAGATTTGTCTGTGAATTATTGTAAAAATGGAGTATGCGTACCTTATTGATTTCTGCTTTTAGTGTTTTTTTGATTTACGGGCTGTCGGCATGCAGCGATTCAGCCCCCTCTTCTTCCATGGTCCAGTTTCTGGTAACCAATAAATCCACTTCTAAAATAAACCGGTTAACGGTATTTCTGGAAGAAAAAGATACAACCAGAACCCGTCTTGTAGATTCGGTTTTCATTACCAATATTCCAGACAACCTTCCGATCAGACTTACTTACGATATTGATAAAAATTCCTCAACAGGAAATTACAGATTAGTTGCTTTGGGTCGTGTAAAGAAATGGAGTGTCGACTTTGGAAAGTTTTCAGCAAAATCGGATTCCGACCCTGATCACCTTTATAATCTGGAAATTCTTGAAGATACGGTAGCGGTTATACCATAAAAAAGGAGCCCAAGCTCCATTTTTTAATCCAGTTTTACTTTGACCCAAACCAGCCTGTGGTCTGAGCTTGATTCTCTTTTTTCTACGAGATCATACATCGGTTCACCTTTCGAAGGCCAGAAAACGCCGCTGTCAATTATTTTAAATCCTGCTTTTGATGGCAAAACATAATCTGCTCGCATACGCCAGAATGCCGTATGATTTTTTGCAAATGGATTATTGGCTGAATGTTCAGTACCTCCTTTGCTTTGTGGTGCATTTTCACTGATAAGTTTCGGATGTGCCAGTAAAGATCGTATTCCTTCACCAATTGCATTTCCTTCATCAGGAGATGCATTCTGATCTCCTAAAATTACGAAAGAGGTATTTGGTGCTAGACCACCATGCACACCTTTGTCATCGTAAATATATTTGTTGTTAGAATCACTGATATAATCTTTCCAAAACCTGATCTCATCATGATTTCGCTTACCATTTCTATCTTCTGCACCATCAAATGAAGGCGGTGTAGGATGGCTGGCCAGAAAGTGAATTGTTTTATTTCCAACCTTCACTGGAACATCCCAATGTGATTTTGATGATAATGGAAAACTTGCCCAGGCTTCCGGAGCATACCAATCGCTTCCATCAGCCTTCACAGTTTTCAAAAATCCCGGCATATCCTTCCATTTGAAATTTTGAAAAGTTCTCACTTTCGAAAGATCGATTGGATATCTTGAAATCAACATCATCGCATACTGACCGGGATATAAACCAAAACCCCAGGCATCAGCACCAAATTTTCCTGCAACTCCATTATTATCCAGATCGTACGGACTTGACTGTCCGGTATTTACCGTTCCATAATAGTAATATGGGTAATCTATACTTTTCGCACCATCCTGATCTTTTGCCAGATATCCTTTAATAAATTGTAAAACACCCTGATTTGGATCTTTTATATAGTCGAACTCATTCAGCAATATCACATCCGGACGAACCGTCTGGATTATTTTAGCGATGTTTTTTATCTGTTGATTATTTCCCGAAGCCAGTTCATTAATCAATATTTTTTCCGAAAGATCAGGCGTTCCTTTTTTAACATAATTTTCCGACTCCATACTAACATTGTAAGTCGCGAAAGTCAATTCCTTTGGAGTAGTTTGGGCTTCAAGCTGCATTCCTGAACAAAACATAGTGAGGCCAAATACGGATGCTTTTAAAATATTATAATTCATAAATTTTTTGTTATTGCTGCCAGCAAAGTTACTTGTCCTTTTTGACTATAAATATTTATTGCCATTACATTTATATTAAACAATCTTACAAAAACAAAACGAGCCAACTCATTACTGAATAGGCTCGTTTCTATATCTAAATCAAAATTGATCAATGAAAAAAATCTTTCATTTTATCAAAAAATCCTTTTTCGTTTTTACCCGGTTTCGGCTGGAAGTTGGGAGAATTCCTCAACGATTCCAAAGTTTCCCGCTCGTCAGAAGATAATTGCTGAGGCGTCCAAACGCTGATATGAACCAGCTGATCTCCTTTTCCGTAACCATTCAGATCTTTAATTCCTTTTCCTTTCAGACGAAGAATTTTACCAGCCTGTGTTCCGGGTTCGATCGTGATACGCGCTTTTCCGTCAATCGTTGGGATTTCAGTTGAAGTTCCAAGTGCTGCATCAACAAAACTCATATGCATATCGAAAACGATATTATTTCCGTCACGTTTCAGATTTGGATCTTCCTCCTCTTCGATAACGATCAGCAAATCTCCTGCTACACCGCCTCTTGATGGTACATTTCCTTTACCTGACATAGAAAGCTGCATGCCTTCTGCAACTCCACCAGGAATATTCAATGTGATCAGATCATCCTGCAATAATCTTCCTTCACCTGCGCAAGTATCGCAACGTTCGCTGATGATTTTTCCATCACCATTACACTGCGGACAAGTACTGGTTGAAACCATTTGTCCAAGCATTGTACTAACCACTTTACGAACCTGACCCGTACCATTACAACCTGTACAAGTTGTCAGAGAAGTACCGTTTTTCGCGCCATTTCCACCGCAGGTATTACAGCTTACGTGACGTTTTACTTTAATTTTTTTCTCAACACCGTTGGCAACTTCTTCAAGATTAAGTTTCAGCTTAATTCTTAAATCGGAACCACGACGGACTCTTCGTCCGCCTCCTCCGCCGCCACGACCGAAAATATCTCCGAAAGGACTTTCACCGCCACCGAAAATATCACCGAACTGAGAAAATATGTCGTCCATGGAAAATCCACCTCCGCCAAATCCACCCGCGCCAGCTCCTGCTCCCCCATTACCAACACCAGCGTGTCCGTACTGGTCGTAACGAGCACGTTTGTTATCGTCGCTCAGAATACTATAAGCTTCGGCAGCTTCTTTGAATTTATCTTCCGCAGTTGGATCTTCCGGGTTTTTATCCGGGTGAAATTTAATTGCAAGCTTTCTGTAAGCCTTCTTGATATCATCCGCAGCAGCGCCACGATCCACCCCAAGAACTTCGTAATAATCTCTCTTCTTTGCCATTTTTTATTTTCAATGAGTAATGTATGGAGCGTTTTTCACCATCGCAGAAAATTTAATAATGGATGATCCGAATCATACATTACCATTATTTATTTATCATTATTTCACGCACCAACGATAACTTTGGCGTAGCGAATTACTTTTTCATTCAGGAAGTACCCCTTTTCAATTTCGTCAATAACTTTACCTTTCAAGTCATCAGAAGGAGCCGGGAACTGTGCGATGGATTCGTGAAGTTCTGCGTCGAAAACCTCACCTTTTGATTGCATAGGTTTCAAACCTTTTGCTTCAAGCGCTTTGTATAATTTTGTGTAGATAAGATCAACGCCTTCTTTCAAAGCTTCAATCTCGGTTGAAGAATCAAAAGAAACTTTCGCACGTTCAAAATCATCTACAATTGGAAGAACAGCCTTGATTACATCAGCACTGGCCACAGAAAGCATTTCAAGTTTTTCTTTTGCCGTACGTCTGCGGAAGTTTTCAAAGTCAGCATAAAGACGCAGGTACTTATCTTTCAATTCCGCCACTTCTGTTTTATGCGCTTCTGCCGGGTCTGTTACTTCCACTTCACCGATTACCTCACCAGCATTGTCCATTGGCAAGCCGTTTTCAGCGAAATTTTGATCATCATTTACCACATTGTCAGTATTCATCTGTCCGGCTTCGTCGTTTATTTGGTTTTCCATGTCCTTATCTATGTTGTATTCTGTATTTTTCGGCATAGTTTTCCCATGCTTTCCTGATAAAATCATTACCTGGTGTTTACTAAATTACTTTGCCAGTCATAAAAAACTGACAAGATGACATTCCCGCGGCAATTCGTAACTTTGCATCATGACCACAGAAGATCTCATACGCCAGGAGCGCAGCCAGTTTATTAAATCGAAAGCAGCCGAAATTGGTTTCGATTTCTGCGGTATTTCCAAAGCCGAGTTTCTGGAAGCAGAAGCACCGCGACTGGAAAACTGGTTAAACCGTCAGCAAAACGGGGCAATGGGATATATGGCCAATCATTTTGACAAGCGCCTTGATCCGAGAAAATTAGTCGACGGAGCTGAATGCGTCATTTCTGTACTCTTAAATTATTACCCCGCTGAACGACTTCCCGAAGGTCCGGAAGATCTCAAAATTTCCAAATATGCTTATGGAGAAGATTATCATTTTGTTTTAAAAGATAAACTGAAACTTTTGCTGGAAGCCATCCAAGAAGAAATCGGAGAGGTAAGCGGACGAATTTTTGTTGATTCCGCTCCGGTTATGGATAAGGTCTGGGCTGCGAAAAGTGGCCTGGGCTGGGTTGGCAGGCATTCCAATCTGCTTAACCGAGATATGGGCAGTTTCTTTTTTATCGGAGAAATAATCTGTGATTTAAAACTTGCTTATGATGGAGCCGTAAAAGATTATTGCGGAACCTGCACCCGCTGTGTGGATGCTTGTCCGACCGATGCGATCACGGAGCCTTATGTCGTAGACGGAAGCAAATGCATCAGCTACTACACAATTGAATTGAAAGATGCCATTCCTGATGATGTCAAAGGAAAATTTAATAACTGGATTTTTGGCTGCGATATTTGTCAGGATGTGTGTCCATGGAATCGTTTTTCACAGACTTCCAAAACGCCGGAGTTCTCTCTTTCTCAGGAGTTAAGCGGCTTTTCAAAAAACGATTGGGAGGAAATCACAGAAGAAGTTTTCCGCGAGCTTTTCCGTCGATCCCCAATAAAACGCACAAAGTATGATGGTTTAAAAAGAAATATTGACTTTCTAAAACCGTTAACATAAGAAGACCGTAAATTCTCCCGCCAATTTTTTAATAAGATTTCCTTTTGATGACCGAAAAATACTCTGCTTATGAGAAAACAATCCGTCAATCTTTGGGCCGTGCTTGTATGTGTGGTGATCGGACAAATTATTCCTGCTATATGGTATTACATTTTTGCAGAACAATGGACAGCACTGAACGGTTTTGAAAAATCCGCTATGGATTCTGCCAACAGTTCTGTGCCTTATCTTGCCAGCATTGTTTCTTCCGCCTTTATGGCTTATACCCTTGGCTGGGTTTTTACAAAAATTCCGGTAAAATCCGGTTACATAGGTTTTCTGATCGGTCTGCTTTTTGGAATTGTTTTTGTGCTTTTTGAGATTATCGTCAAAGATATGTTTTCAAAAAGAGCGCTGGAACTTTCTCTGATAGACGGCGGCGTGAGTGTAATTGTTTATTGTGTAACCGGCTTTATTCTTGGAATCTGGCGCAAATACGAATAAAAATGAGCAAAGTCATAGTCGCTTGGCACCATTCTTTACACTAAGTTCATACATTATAAGAACTATTGCGTTAACTTGGAGTCTAACTAAAAAGCCTGTAAACCGCGACAATTATGAATAAGATTTTGATTCCCATCGATTTTTCTGAAAATGCTGACCGTGCGTTGAGCGCAGCAAAACTCATGGCAGCTAAAGAAAGTACGGAGCTGATTATTTTGCACGCTTACCAACCTTATATTCCGGATGTAAGTGTGATGCCCGGAAGTGTTTTGCCAGGAATCGGCTCACCAGATTATTCCTATGTTGGCGTTGATCTTGAAAATAATTTCCGTCATCAGCTTGATGAATATGTTGCCAAAGTTTCGGCGGAAGGTTATAAAACAAAATCAATCTGGGCTGTGAGTGGTATTCAGTCTGCAATTGAAGAAGCCGTTGCTGAAAATAAACCTGACCTGATTGTTACCGGGAGAACCGGAACAGGCGGTTTTCTTGATAAATTAATCGGAAGTTCTGCTACGCATATTGCACTTCATTCTCCTAGTCCGGTTTTAATAATTCCTCCACAGGCTGAACCTAAAAGATTCTCGAAGGTTGTTTATGCAACCCAACTTGAATATTCAGAAAACGATATTTTGAAAGAAGTTTATGTGTTGATGAATCATTTGGGTAGTAATCTTACTTTGCTTAAAGTCAATGCTGATCATCAACCGGATATCCAGCCAAACAATCAATATCTGGACGAAATAACAGCCGAATTTCCTGAAAGTATTAACACCATTGTTTATCGTGATGATAAAAGCGTTTTAGACGGAATCGAAGCGTATTGTGATGAAGTGAGCGCTGATCTTTTGATCATGTCAACACGTGAACGTTCATTTATTGAAGAGTTTCTGATCAATCCGAGTGTAACCAGAAAACTTGTCGTAGACACACATGTTCCTCTGCTTATTTATCACCTTGCAGAATAAAAACAGAAAACTTTATATTTACTATCCACACAGGTAATATCGTCAGTTCAAATTCGAATGTCTAAGAGAAAGCATCGGCAGAAGCGGGAAAATTTGTTAACATCTCCTGGTACACTTACGTACATCGGTCCTGAAATTGAGTTAAAAACCAAAGTCAGGAAACTTCAATACAATGCCAATTTTTATAAAGACGATGCCGTCACAAGCCTTGCGGAATGTGCTGTCAGTCAGAATCTTGAACCTCATAATACCTGGCTGGATGTAGATGGAATTCATGAAACTGCTCTGGTTGGGAAAATCGGAAATTTGTATCATCTCCATCCGCTGATTCTTGAAGACATCGTCAATACAGAACATAAGCCCAAACTTGAAGTTTATGATTCCGGCTATATATTCCTGACCTTAAAAATGCTTCATGTTGAATCAGAAGAGCCGCTTGAAATTTCTTCCGAACATGTAAGTTTTGTTGCCGGAACTGATTACCTGATTTCTTTTCAGGAAGAAAGAAAAGAAGATATTTTTAAACCGGTCATAGATCGGCTTAAAGCCTCTGTTGGAAAAACAAGAAGAAACGGAACAGATTATCTGGTTTTTGCTTTGATGGATGTGATCGTCGATAATTACTTTTTTGTGCTCGAAAAGTTTGGAGAAAAACTTGATTCGGTGGAAGAAAGCGTCATCAGCGGATCAAAAAAACAATCTTTAAATGATCTCTATTCGCTTAAACGAGAATTGACATTTGTTCGCAGAGCAATCTGGCCATTGCGGGATATGATCAACCAATTGATTCGTGAAGATAATCCTTTGATCAGCAAAGATGTAGTACCCTATTATCGGGATCTTTATGATCATGTAATGCAGGCCGTTGATACCATAGATTCTTACCGTGAGTTACTGGCCAGTCTCGCGGATGTTCATCTTTCAACCATCAGCAACCGCATGAACGCGGTGATGAAAACATTGACAATTTTTTCTGCCATCTTCATGCCGCTGACTTTTATTGTTGGTGTTTACGGGATGAATTTTGAAAATATGCCTGAGCTGAAAAATCCAAATGGATATTATTACACCTGGGCTGTGATGGTTGTAGTGACAATAGGTATGCTGATTTATTTCAGGATCAGGAAATGGATTTAGTCCGGTTTGCGCGCATATTCGAACCATATTTATAAATAACCATACAAAAACATCATTCTTTAATACCTTTGCACTTTGCAAATACGATTTGAATGATTCTGACTGAAAATACAACTGCATCCATAAATACTCAGGCAAGTTACCTGCTCACCGATAGCCGCCAGGTATCATTTCCCGGAAAAAGCATTTTTTTTGCGATTAAAGGTGAACGTCATGATGGCCATCAATTTATTTCTGAACTATATCAAAAAGGCGTCCGGGAATTTGTCGTGGAAGAAGCTTCACTGACGGATGCGCTCAAAGCTGAAATCAGTTCCTGGAAGGATGCGAAAGTCTGGACGGTATTTTCAAGTATCCGTGCTTTACAAAAAATCGTAGCCGAACATCGCAACCAGTTTAATATTCCCGTTTTAGGAATTGCCGGAAGTAATGGAAAAACGATTGTAAAAGAGTGGCTCTTACAACTTACAGCACCGGGACAACGTGTTATTGCCAGTCCAAAAAGTTACAATTCACAAATCGGTGTTCCGCTTTCTGTCTGGAATTTGAAGAAAGAACATACTTTGGCCATTTTTGAAGCCGGCGTTTCCCGTGCGCATGAAATGGAATATCTTCAACCGGTTATTAAACCTACGATAGGGATTTTTACCAATATCGGTACAGCGCATGATGACGGTTTCCGCAGCAGAAAACAAAAAATCACCGAGAAACTTCGTCTTTTTACGAAAGTCAAAAAACTGATTTATTGTAAAGATTATACCGAAGTTGATGAAGAGATCAAGCTTATCCTGAAACCTGTTAATCCGTTTTTGAAAACCATCAGCTGGGGAATCCGCCCAGGCGCTGATGTAACGGTTTCTTATGATTTACAAAAAGAAAAAACATTCATATCGTTAAGCGGACAATTTGAGAATAACCGTTTCGAAACCAATTTTCGAGACGATGCTTCACTGGAAAACCTGACGCACTGTATTTTATTCCTGCTTGATTTTGGCTTACCGGCTGCTGTGATCCAGGAAAGAATTTTAATACTGCGTCCGGTTTCGATGCGACTGGAATTAAAAGAAGGCATCAACAATTGTTATATTATTGATGATACTTATAACAATGATATTCAAGGACTTACAATGGCTTTAAATTTCCTGTCGCAGCAGGAACAGCGTAGTCACAGGACGGTAATTCTTTCTGATGTTTTACAATCAGGACAAACTCCGGCTGAACTCTACGGCATTATCGCCCAATTGTTAAGAGAAAAAAAGATTGACAAACTTGTCGGGATCGGACCGGAAATGAGCCGGCAAATTATTCAGTTTGATACAGCAGAAAAAGATTTTTATCCGGATACAGAGACTTTTCTGACATCATTTCCTTTCAACTCGCTAAGTAACAGTCTGGTATTGGTAAAAGGTGCAAGAACATTTTCTTTTGAAAAGATTGTTCATCGCCTTCAACAAAAAGTCCACGGAACTGTTCTGGAAATAAATCTGGATGCATTGACGCATAACCTCAATTTTTACAGAACAAAAGCTGGTTCAGAAACCAAAATCATGGTGATGGTAAAAGCTTTTGCTTATGGAAGCGGAAGCTCGGAAGTGGCGAGTTTACTGCAATACCATCGGGTTGATTATCTGGGTGTTGCTTATGCGGACGAAGGTGTTTCATTACGTCAAAGCGGAATTACACTTCCGATTATGGTCATGAATCCATCCGTGCCTACTTTTGACACACTTTGGCAATATCATCTGGAACCGGAAATTTACAGCCGCAGGATTTTGAGTGACTGGGTTTCTTATGTCAAAAATAAAAATACGCCATCCGACATGCCTTCTGTTCACTTAAAACTGGACACTGGTATGCACAGATTAGGTTTTGTGGAAGATGATTATGAGTGGCTTTCGCAGCAGCTTACAGAAAACCCTGATATTCATGTTTCAACCATTTTCAGTCATCTTGTTGGCGCTGATGAAGGCGTACATAATAATTTCTCTCATCAACAATATGAGCGTTTTATCAAAGGTTCGTCGCTGATTGAGGATACGCTTGGATATAAAGTCACCAAACACATTTTAAATTCTGCCGGAATCGTCCGTTTTCCTGAGTTTAAGCTGGATATGGTTCGTTTGGGAATTGGATTATATGGTGTTGAAGCAACGGGCCAGCAGCAGCATTTTCTACAATCTGCCGGAACTTTGAAAACCGTTATTTCCCAGATTAAATATTTATCTGCCGGAGAAACGGTCGGTTATAGCAGACGTGGTTTAATCGATCACGATTCGGCTATCGCAACATTGGCTATTGGTTATGCTGATGGCTACGACCGCGGACTTGGAAATGGTATCGGCGAAGTTTGGGTGAACGGAACACTTTGTCCAACCATTGGAAATGTCTGCATGGATATGACGATGATTGACGTAACCAATGCCCAGGCCGAAGAGGGCGATGAGGTAATTGTTTTCGGGAAAGAAATTCCAATTACAGATTTGGCAAAACGAATTAATACCATTCCGTATGAGTTACTAACCGGAATCGGGGAAAGAGTAAAAAGAGTGTTTTTCAAGGAATGAAACAAAAAAACCGATTGGAGATTCCAATCGGTTTTTTTGTTTTAAGCTTTTGATTCATCAGCCTGCTCCTCTTCAGGTTGTGCTTCATCACAATCTACCAGTTGTTTTTGTTTTGCCAGATCTTCCTCAATCGTATCGGCCGGCTTCTGGTCAGGTACAAAAAGCTTCACTTTTAAAACATCTTCCAAAGTAACATCGAAAAACGCTTTGTGAATATTTAACGGCTCTTCATTCGGCTCCATACATTTGATGTACGTTCCGTCTTCCAGCATTTCGTAAGCGTTGACATTATCAAGCAAGCTGAAATACAGAATATGAATTGCTTCCTGTTTTACACGGATATCGACAAGTTTGAACAAAGATTCAATCCGACGATCAAAACTGCGAACCATTGCATCCGCACTACCGCCATAAACCAACGGATCTCCGTTTTGATGGAAATAAAATATTCTTGAATGTTCAAGGAAATCACCAACAAGGGACCGCACAGAAATATTCTCGCTCAATCCCACCCTTCTTGGACGCAAACAACACATTCCGCGAACGATCAAACGAATTGGCACACCGGCTTGTGAAGCAGCATATAATTCCTGAATCGTCTCCTTATCTTCCAGTGAATTTATTTTAATACAAATCCCGCAAGGCAAACCGGCTTTTGCATTTTCTGCTTCATTCCGGATAAGTTCAATTAATTTGTTCCGCATATAACGCGGCGCAGTGATCAGGTTTTGATATTCCGTAGGGCTTGAATGGCCGGTAATTACATTAAAGAACTCAGAAATATCCTGAGTATATTCTTCATTTGTAGTCAGCAAACCGGTATCCGTATACAATCTGGAAGTATCCTCGTTGTAATTTCCACTCGACAAATGCGCATAACGAAGCACACGATTTCCTTCATTACGAACGATTAACAGAAGCTTGGTATGCGTTTTTAACTGACCAATACCATAAATCACAAAACAGCCGGCTTTTTGCAAACGCTGTGCTTCCTTGATATTATTTTCCTCGTCAAATCTGGCCTTTACTTCAAACAAAACAGCAACGTGTTTTCCGTTTTCTGCTGCATGAAGCAAGGCTTCTGTAACCCTGGAATTTTTCGCCAGACGATAAATCGTCAATTTGATCGAAAGTACTTTTGGATCTTCCGCAGCTTGTTCCAGCAATTGAAGAACTGGTTCAAAATTGTTATAAGGATGATGCAGAAGAATATCTTTCTCTCTCATCGCTTCAAAAACGTCCACAATTCTTTCTCTTTCAAGTCCTAGTGGCGGGACTGGCGGATGTGTCGGTGGAATCTGATCCTTGAACTCAGGATGGCGGATGATGCTCCAAAGCGAAGTATAATCAATAAGTCCTTCTACTTTGAAAACATTATAATCATCAATTTCCCAACGTTTTTTAATCAGGCTTAACAGATCAGGATTTGCGTCCGGTTCGATAGCAACACTAACAACACGTCCGAGACGACGGTTCTTTATTTTCTGTTTGATCTCATCAATAAAATCTGATTCCATATCATCACTTTCTTCCAGAGAAAAATCACCGTTACGGATCAGCCTGAAAAGATTTGTGGATACGATATCGACGTTACGATACAGTTTATAAATATGCGCTCTGACAATTTTTTCTATTGGTAAAAATAGAATTTCTTCCTCGCGTTCAATAACATAGAATCTTGGAAGATTCAGCGGAAGCTGAACGAAGGATAGTTTTTTATCCTCCTCGGATGTAGAACCTTTAACCTGCGTGATGACTCCCAGTACCAAAACTTTCGCCAGCAAAACCGGAAAAGCATGCGTATAATCAAACAACATCGGCGTAAGCATTGGATAAACCGTACGCTCGAAATATTTTTCAATGTCCGTAGTTTCCTCTGTGGCCAGATCTTCCATACCAATGATGCGAAAACCATGTTTTGCAAAAAGCGGCTGGAGCCTGTCAGTGTAACACTCACTTTGCAGTCGAACAAATTCCTGCAATTCTTTCATTAACATTTTCCTGAACGGAATTTCACGCAGTCCGGAATAGTCCACGCGTTCTTTTCCGAAGTCAAGATAATTGTATAAACTTCCCAGGCGAATCGTAAAAAATTCATCCAGGTTGGAAGAAGTAATCGCCAGAAATTTCATTCTGTCGAAAAGATTTCTCTCTTCATTTTTTGCCTGATCCAATACACGGTCGTTGAATTTCAGCCAGCTTAAATCTCTGCTGATGAAATCACTTTGCTGAACCAAAGTGTTCACCTTTTCTGCGGGACTTACCAATTTTGTATCGTCCATGGCTGTTTCTTTTGGGTTTTTAAAGTAGGAAAATAAACTTGAAAGTCTCCCCTTTCTTTCCTGGTTGGTTATGGAGTCAGTATGGTCAGGCATAATGTTTAAAATTAAAAACGATTCGTATGATCGTGAACCACAAAATGCAACGAATCTGATTAGGTATTGTTTTTAGCTTGATGAAGTTTTTGTTAATTTTTTAACCAAAAAAAACGGACGACTGAACATAGTCAGCCATCCGTTTTTAATAATCTGCGACGAGTGCTAACCGTTACACGTCTACACGGGCATATTTTGCATTTTTTTCAATGAAATCACGGCGTGGACCAACTTCATCTCCCATCAACATAGAGAACAAATGATCCGCTTCTGCCGCTGATTCAACAGAGACCTGTTTAAGACTTCTGCCATCAGGATTCATTGTTGTGCTCCATAATTGTTCGGCGTTCATTTCACCCAAACCTTTATAGCGCTGAATATTTACAAGATCTTCACGGCCATTAGCAATAGCTTTTACAGCCTCTTCACGCTGCTGCTCTGTCCAGCAATATCTTTCCTCTTTTCCCTTTTTGACAAGATACAAAGGCGGCTGGGCAATATAGATATAACCGCTATCGATCAAAATCTTCATATAACGGAAGAAGAAAGTAAGAATCAGGGTCCGAATGTGACTACCGTCAATATCCGCATCCGTCATGATTACAATCTTGTGGTAACGCAGTTTGTCAATATTCAACGCTCTTTCGTCACCATCTTTTCCGATCTGCACACCCATTGCGGTGAACATATTCTTGATCTCTTCATTTTCATAAATCCTGTATTCCTGTGCTTTTTCAACATTAAGAATCTTACCTCTCAACGGCAAAATTGCCTGGAATGCGCGGTTACGGCCTTGTTTCGCAGTTCCACCGGCCGAGTCCCCTTCGACAAGATACAATTCGCAAATGGCAGGATCCGTTTCTGAACAGTCAGAAAGTTTACCTGGCAAACCTGTACCTGTAAGGATATTCTTTCGCTGAACCATTTCTCGCGCCTTTTTGGCAGCGATACGGGCTTTTGCAGCAAGGATAACTTTTTCAATAATCGTTCTGGCTTCCTTTGGATGTTCGGCAAGATAAGTGTCAAGCATTTCTGCTACCACCTGGCTTACCACACTCACAACTTCCGAGTTACCAAGTTTTGTTTTAGTCTGACCTTCAAACTGAGGCTCTGCAACTTTTACAGAAATAACGGCAGTCAGACCTTCACGGAAGTCATCACCACTAATCTCGATTTTCTCTTTCGCAAGTACACCAGACTTATCCGCATAGTTTTTAAGCGTTCTTGTCAAAGCAGCCCGGAAACCCTGAACGTGTGTACCACCTTCAACCGTATTGATATTATTCACATAAGAGAAAACATTTTCTCCATATGAAGTATTATACATCATCGCAATTTCAACCGGAACCGATCCTTTTGTATTCTCCATGTAGATCGGTTCAGGAATTAATGCCTGACGCGTTCCTTCAAGGTAAAGTACAAATTCATTCAACCCGATTTCAGAGTGGAATTCTTCACCACGTGGTACTCCATTTTCATCAAGTTCACGTTTGTCTGCCAACGTGATTCTGATTCCTTTGTTCAAAAAGGATAGTTCACGTAAACGGGTTGCTACGGTTTCGTATTTATATTCCGTAACCGTAAAAATTGTAGCATCCGGCTTGAAGTGAATAAACGTTCCCGTTTTTTCAGATTCCCCGATAATGCGTACAGGATACAAAGGTTTTCCTTCGCTATACTCCTGTTCAAATATTTTTCCTTCTCTGTGGATTTCTACGCGTAAGTGAATCGAAAGCGCGTTAACGCAGGAAACACCCACACCATGCAAACCACCAGAAACTTTGTAAGTGTCTTTATCAAATTTACCACCGGCATGAAGTACTGTCAAAACGACTTCAAGCGCTGATTTTTTCTCTTTGGCCATAAGCCCGGTTGGAATACCCCGACCATTATCCTGAACGGTAATGGAATTGTCTTCTTCGATCGTAACGTTGATGGTGTCACAGTAGCCCGCCATTGCCTCATCAATGGAGTTGTCAACTACTTCCCAAATCAAATGGTGAACTCCTTTAAAACCAGTATCACCAATGTACATGGCCGGACGTTTACGTACGGCCTCTAAACCTTCAAGAACCTGGATGTTATCGGCTGAATAATTATTTACTTCACTCGCTATTTCGTTTGCCATATAGTTTGTTTTACTCTACGAAAAAAAGAGCCTTATCAGGGGCTTTTTAAACATACAAAGATACGAAATTTTTGCTCTATAACCTACCCGGTTTTAATATTGATAGGTGTAAAATCCAGATATTTCCTGCCTTATATTAATAATTTCTTGTAATGGAATTATTATAAAACCAAAACAATTTACATAAACCTGTTTTCTAATCAGGAGGGAGAAAAAAAAGCTTTTTTACAGGATTGGAAGAGAAAAAAATTCTCCAAGCGATTATTATAAATTGTGCTATAAACTGAGTGTCTGAGTTGCCCAGCTGAATTTATTATTATTGTAAAGCCCGATTTTATAAACACCAGCCGGAAAATTTTCCTGTAAAAAATCGGCTCTAAAACCTGGTTTAGACAATTTTCCTGTTTTCAGAAATTCTAAAATACCTGAATGCTGACGGCGCGTAGGTAACCAGTACCCGATTCCATTTCCGCTTTTAAGATAAATGAATGTATTGCCTCTCAGATTGTTATTTTCGATAATCTGCGACTGGTATTGATAAGCGCCGCTGGCATCTTCATTTCTAATTGTCTCCTGAGAAAAATTCAAATCATAAGCTACTTGCTTTAATGAATCCGATTGTGCCACTCCTCGAAAATTATCATTCATTTTACAAATACCCGCAGCAACGACTTCCTGATACGTTTCTTTAATATTTCTATTTAGTGACCCGACATAATCTAACATAACGACATGATTAATCCAGTTCGACTCATCCGCTACACGCCAGTTTTTCCGATACTGAATATCGGTATTATACGTAAAATAGCTCAGTGCATTAAATAAAACTGCAAAGACAATAAAAAGCCCGGCAACCACCTTTCTGCTTCGAATATTCAAAAAAGAAAGGACAACAATATATACCCAGCACAAGACATATGGAGCATAGTGCTGATAACGTGGCGCGAGCACGGTTTCAATACCTGCCCAGCTTCTCGATACACTTACCAGTGCCCCGGTGATTCCCAGAAATAAAATATTCCCAAGCAGCATTTTATCAAACCCATTCAGGATCGACATCGGTTTTAACCGTAATGCATTCAACTTAGGGATCAGATATATTGCCAGAATTAATGCCATACCAGTTCCCAGCAAAACAGCGGCATTTGCATTTGAGGTCCTGATCCGGGTAAGCGATCCGAAAAAAGCAAAGAAGGACGAAATCAGTCTTACGGGATCAGAAAAACTTTTTCCAAAATCTGCATTCTGGCCTTTGACAAAATGCCAGAAATAAATCACGCCCACGATCAGCCAAACAACAACCCAGATGAGTGCTGTCCTCTTTTTGCGATCCAGTAATGCAAGCGTAATTCCGATTATAAAACTAAAAATTCCATTGCCATGGGTAAATGTTGCTATCACTGCAACCAGAATTGCCCAGTTGTATCGATTTCTGGAACATAAATAAGTCAATAACGAAAACCAGAAAATGATAACAGATTGCTGTAAAATACTGATCGACCAGGTTACATTGTCAATATATTGAGGTTGTAAAAAAATAAAAGGAATGGCAATAAACATCCAGACCGGCCACTTAAAATGGCTGAAACCTTTCCAAAAAAACCACAGATTTCCGATCCAGATAAGATTACCAATGAGAATTAAAGTTTTCCAGTTGATAGATCCTTCAATTTTATAATCGAGCAGCGTCAGCAATCTGGGAAGAAGAATACGGTGTTCATTATGCTGGTTCATCAGAATGGCAAGCTTTTCCCAGAAACCATCCACCTCCTGAACCCATAAAACAGTATTTAGTAATTGAAAATCGTCTGCATAAAACAAAGGGGCAGAATTGGAAATTGCATAAATCAGATATAATAAAATAGGCAGAAAAATTGCAAAAATCACAGGAATTGGTCTTCCGTATTTAATCATACTGTTTCTTTTGTTTTGTAATGCTAGGTTAATCTGATCAAAATTACTAAAACGCCCAATTTAAGCAATCATTTAGTTTTAATATCAGGTTGACCTATATCAATTGCGTTCCAAGCAAAAGGAGGGTGAATACGTTCACCCTCCTTTATTAAAAAACCTCGAAATTTATAAGCTGCCAGCCACTAAGTTATTTATCCATCGGATAATCTTTCAGTAATTGATCAGGAGCATAAAAATCAATTTTCTTTTCAGAAGCTGCTCTCACCTTCTTCACCTTATCCGGAAGAATGGCAGGTCCTTTATTTCCAAAAGAATTTCTGACATAGGTTAATACAGCCGCGACTTCATTGTCATTAAGCAAACCACCAAAAGGTGTCATAGGAACCTGTCCAGGATATTTTTTCCCGTTTACATCAATAGGGCCGAGAAGTCCTTTCAGAACAATTTTGATTAAACGGTCGTCATTACCCATTACCCATTTATTACTGGTAAGCGGAGGAAAACCGGAAGCTTCAAGTCCTTTGCCATCAGGTTGGTGGCATGTTGTGCAATAGCCATCCTTGGCATAAATTATTTTTCCCTGATTGAACAAAGCAAGTTCGTTTCCTTTCAAACCTGAATTAGAAATTTCCTCTTTTTCCTTTTTGACATTTTCACCTTTCAAATGGGCAACTGCTGCATCATAAGCATGAATCATCCATTCATCCAGAGGTTTTTTCTTAGCTTCCGCCAGAATTGGCAAACCTTTTTCCTTACCGATCCAAGAGGCTGCAACAATTGCTGCAAGTCGAACCCTGCTGTTTTCATCCTGAGCTGCCTGCATCAGCAAATTCGCCTGATCCGGAACCTGGTGGCCTGTATAACGTACAACTGTAACAGCTGCCGCTCTGGCGTGATAATCTTTGGCTTTCAAAACCTGTTTTAACAGTTTCTGATCCACCTTATCCATTCCCCAGCTTACCCAAAGTCCTTCTAAAAGATGGTGTTCGTATTTCGGATCGTTTTTATCCAATCCGTTTACCCAAACCGTAAGTTTTGACAAAACCTGGTTAACATCTCTTCCTCTCAATTCACGGCGCGTTCTGTAACGGGTGCGGTATTCAGGAAGTTTCAGATTTTCAAAAAGCTGTTCAATACTTGCGCCATCAATTTTTGCAGGCGTAACAAGTGGTCTTGACGGATATGTAATACGATAAACACGTCCATGTGAGTGATCACGCAAAGGATCGCGGGCATTATGCTGCATATGACCAATCAGGATATTGTGCCAGTCGATCACATAAAGTGAACCATCGGGAGCAAATTCCATATCCACCGGACGGAAATTTTTATCTTCACTGACGAGCAGATCTGCTCTGTGATGACTGGCATAACCTGTTCCGTCATCCGTCAAAGTATGTTCTTTTGTACCCAAAAATCCGATGGTATTGTTGATCAGGAAATCGCCCTGGATATTGTCAGGAAAATGACGGCTTGAAACAAATTCCAGACCTGATGTCGGGCGCACCTTGTGTGCTTCCTCGATCAGCGTTGGGCCTTTGTGCGTGAATTCACCATATCTTGGCAAAACTGATCCAGGCATCATCCAACGCACATCCGGACCAGAAGTTTCTGCAAAAAATGGTTGTCCCCAATCGTCAAAAGCAATTCCCCACGGGTTTGGAATAGAAAGTTGTGCTGTGCGTTCCAGTTTATGAAGTTGTGGTGCATAACGGTAAAAACCACCGTTTGTAGCACGAACCGGCCCATAGGAAGTCTCAACGTTGGTATGCAAAAACACACCTTCACCTGAATAAATCGCTCCTGACGGATCTACTGTAAATGCGTGACTGTTGTGGTGCGTATCGTGGTCATCAAAACCACTTAAAAGAATTTCACTTTTGTCCGCTTTTCCGTCACCATCGGTATCCATCAGGATTTTCAGGTTTGTTCCCTGCGAAACATAAACGCCTTCTTTTGCAATTTCAAAACCAAGCGGAAGATGCAATCCGTCTGCAAAAACAGTTTGTTTATCTGCTTTTCCGTCATTGTTGGTATCTTCCAGAATGATGATTTTATCATTAGGTTTCGAATCACCCGGTTTGTAATGCGGGTAACTTGGCATGGTTGCAATCCACAGTCTGCCTTTATTATCAAAAGACATTTGCATCGGTTTTGCCAAATCCGGAAATTCCTCTTCCGAGGCAAAAAGGTCAATTTTATAACCTTCCGGTACTTTTAGTTTGGCCAATGCATCTGCTCCGTACAAATAAGTCAGACTTCCGTTTTTCTCAGGATTGAAATTGGTTTTTACCGGGGGCAATGGCGAAGTATTCTTATCCGCAACAGCAAGATCCAGTTTTTCACCTTTCGACGCAGCAAGCCATACAGCCTGATCGCGAATATCAGTTAGTTCACGGATTTTCTGGATTTCAGCAGGATAATTATCCTGACCAAACGGATTGTACCGACGACCATAAACGTGAACGCCATTTGGAATTTTAAAATCGTTGTGCCACATCCAGTTTTTTTCCAAAACGGCTGCTTCAACCAGTTTCCGGTTTGCTTCTGCCTTTGGTTTTACTTTTCCGAAAAGCTGATCGGACAACAACAAGCCAAATTTTTCATAACCCGCGGCCGTAAGTTGGGAACCGTCAATGGTCAATGGCTCGGCAGTAGTGTCATACCATTTTTGAGAAGGCGTAAAAGCGTCAATGTAAAGAACTTTGTTCTGATCAGCAACTTCTTTCATTGCCTTTGCATAAAGCGCGATATTAATATTTTCTTTCTTTCCGTTCGGCAAATCCATTTTGGCAGATAAATCCTCAAAAGCGATTGGTGACACCAGCGCCAGTTGTGGAGCCATAATACCATTATATTTTTGACTCAATGTATATTTTACAAAAGCATCAAGTTCAGCCTTGTAATTTGCTACACCTGCTGGTCCGTTGAAGGATTCATTATAACCAAAAAAAGCGATAATAATATCCGTTTTCAAACGGGTAAGCCATTGATCGGGCGTTTCAAAATGGCCCTCACTTTGAGAATTATTGGCAAGTTCTGTCTGGAATTTTTCAGCACCAGGGAATGCCCAGGGAAGATTACGACTTGCGTGCGGACGAAATCCCGGGGTATCGCCGCCATCACACATATTGCGGATATAGAGCGAACTGTCCGGATATCTGACCTGCATTTCTGTTTCAAAAGAACCGTAGTTCATCATACGCGATCCCAGATTATTGCCGATCAGCATAATGTGAGAACCTTTTTTAATTTTCAGCGTATTCGGTTCACTGAACTGAAAAGCGCTGAAAGCAATGATAGCCAGCGAGAAAAGGATGACTGATACATTGAAGCTTATTTTTCCGGGTTTAGACATTTTGATTTTTGATAATGATTCAAAAATTTAAGAAAGGTTTCTGACGTGCCAATAATTGCCTGGCATGCAGCGGACTACACTATTTCGCTTCTCTGTAAGGAACGTTGATATCGATTTTGCCTTTCCAGGTTTTTGGCACTTTCTGACCTAGTTCCCAGTGAATGGCATTGATTATTAAATGCTGAAATGGTTCAAGTTTGAAGTCGTCCGGATGCCCCATGGTCGTCATGAAAACTTTTCCGCCGAAAGAATTGGTGCCTGTCCAGGCTACCGGATTTTCAATAGCTTCTTTATCCGGATTAACAGATTTTCCCATCAAAAGCCAGGTAGAACCTTTTGTTGGGTAATCTGGCAAAACACGGTATAACCATGAACGAACGTGGAAATTTGGAGAAACGCCGGTAAGAATCGGGTTATTTGCCTGTGCGGCAATCACGGAAACATCCGTGCTGCTGTTATGTCCGTAATGTGTATGGGCAGCCTTTCCGCCCCAGCCCGGAGGTGCGTTCAGAGCAAATTCTCCAAAAGCATTCCACTTTTCATTTTCATCACCTTTTGGATAATTAAATGCGTGCGTGGTTGTACGGAAACCCATCACCGGTTTTCCGGTTTTTAAATAAGCTTCTATGTGCGCAAGCTGCTCTTTTGGCAGTTGTCGCCAGCGAAGATAAAAAACAACCAGATCAGCGTCTTTAAGTGCTTCCAGACCGGGAATATTTTTTTCCGCATTATGATCCGGATAAGCTTTTAAAACGATCGTGCGCATGCCGTAATTTTTTTCAAGTTCGGCAGCGATCAAAGGCAAGGTTTCTTCTCCGCTATACTCGTGATCGCCTGTCACAAACACGACAAGCGGTTTTTTGTCTTTAACCGGCTTCGGCGGGGAAGCAAATGTGCTAACGGATATGCAGCAAATAACTGCACAAAGGATTAGGAATAAACGGGGTTTTAACATCATACTTCGATTTGTATCCAGTGGTTTAGGCCCTGGAAATCTTATGAAAGAAAAGATTGAAAATGCTTAACAGATTAAGTCCAGAAACGGTATAATCTACCGTTTGAAAATTCATTTTTAAAATAGCCTGTCAAGGTTACACAAGTAAGACTTTTTTGTCCAACTTTTCCCTTACTTAATCATAAAACAAAACGAAAGTATTAATGTAGAAATTTCAATCCAAGGGTGATTTCAATACGGGACAGATCTTCAAAATTTTCTCTTGTGAGCTTGATTGTCTCTGTATGCCCGGCCATTTGTTTTCTGAATTTGTAGGATGTACCCAAATAGCAGGCGCCTGTCAGATTCAGCGCAAAATGTTCACTTAATTTTTGTTCCAGTCCCAGACTCATAGCCCAGCCGGTAGCACTTCCTCTAAGTGTAAAATCTTCACCGTAAGCTCTTGCGCTATTTTTATAAGATTGATATCCCATGGCAAAACCTGCGAGAACAGACGTTTTTCCATTTTCAAATGGCGACTGATATATAAATGACGGGCCAACAAACTGAATGGAAATATCGTCGCTGAAATCAGCGTCGTACTCGCCTTTGCTTTTGTAGAAATTATATTTTAAACCAAGGCCAACACGCGGCCAGAAAAATTTGTGTCCGTCTGCTCCTATTGAGAAACCAGTCTTTAATCCTCTGAGATATTTTGAGTAAGGCGTATCTGAACGTGTTCCTGCATTGGGCAAACGATAACTATAACCGCCATTTAATCCAAAACTCCAAGCAGATTGGGGTTTTGTCATTTTCGGTTTTGGTAAAGAATCAGTTAGAGCAGGTAATGATTTATCAGTGGAATCCAGGACAACTTTCAAAGAATCACTTTCTGCCGTTTTAATTTCCTGCGCTTGTGTATTAGCGGTTATCAGACAAAAAGTAAAGATGAAAGCAGCTAAATATTTATTCATTTATAATTCTCGTTCAATTGTTTTGAATTCACAACCCTAACCAGAAATCGCGGTTTTGCAGGAAGTGAATTCAAAGATACAATTATTACTTTATGGCCGTAAATTCGTGGCAGCTCAAAAATGTTTTACAAGATAGATTATGGTTTGACTTTGGGATTTAAACCGTTCAGTTTATAAGTCAAAACGGCGGAATTATTTACCGTGGCAATCAAAATATTTTCCTTGCCAACAGGTAACGTAAGCAGATCCCGAACTTCCCCTTTTACAAACAATCCGGAAGTTTTTTGAGGAATATAATCAAAGTTCAGGTTTCCCTTATTAACAAAAAGCTGGACATAATTCGCGTCGTTTCTGCCCACTCTTACACGGGTATGGTTCAAATTTCCACCCAATAAAATATCAGCACGACCGTCATTATTTACGTCTGTCAGAGAAATGGCATAGATCGGCGCGAACTGTGCTTCCAATGGCAACGGATGAAAAATCATTGTCCCATTTTTATTTTCAAGAATTCCGCTTCTCCATTCGTTGGCAAATAATTTCTGTGCAGCATCCAGTTTTTCCTGTGGCAAAATTTCTGACAAACTGGCTTTGGAATAACTTACGTAATTTGGAAATTTCTTTTTAAGTGAAGGAATCTGGTCCAGCAATTCATCACGACTGGCATAGGGAAATTGCTTTTCTCCTTCGGTAACACTGATTACCGGAACAATCCGGCCCAGCTTGTCATAGTCATTTGCATATAAAGTCAGGCCTTTTGGTGATGTGATATTCCACTGCCAGTTGCTTCCCATATTTCCTACAACAAAATCGATATCGCCGTCACCATCCATATCTGCTTGCTGAATTGTATTCCAGCAACCGTTGAGTTTTGCAGTTCCCCAGGCAATACTTGCATCCGTAAGTTTGCCTTTTTGATTGGAAAAAATCCTGACCGGCATCCAGTCGGAAACGATGATTAATTCCGGAAATCCATCTTTGTTCAAATCCTGCCAGGAAGCGTCGGTAACCATCCCGACTTTTGAAAGTTGCGGAGCAAGCGCCGTAGTTTGGTCTGCAAATTTCCCTTTTCCATCATTGATCAAAAGTGAACCACCCGCACTTTCCGGAAATCTTCCCGGCGTAACCCTGACACCCAGAAAAATATCCAGATCGCCGTCTATATCTACATCGGAAATTGCTACTGTTGAGGCATTCAAAGCCACGGCTGGAAATTCCGCACGCGACCATTTTCCTTTGTCATTGATGTACAATCTGGATTGCAAAAGTTTATCAACGGCGTTTAATTCATAACCTGCGCTTGTTACCAACAAATCTGCATCACCGTCATTATCCGCATCAAAAAATTCCATATCCGCATCTTCATAAGCCACATCTTGTGTGAAAACTTCCTGAGGAGAAAGAATCCACTGCCCGGATTTATTACTCATAAAAATTCCTTTGGCTTGTCCACGTGCGCCGCCAATGTAAAGATCTTCAATGCCATCGCCGTTCAAATCCTTATGTGCAATATGCGGGCCTTGATAGGAAAGCATTGCGGGAAGCAAAGTTTGTACCCGGAAATCATTTCTCGGATCTTCGCTGTGTTTAAAATCAATCATCGTCACTTTTTCAAAAATTCCCGTTTTGGGTGGGATAATTACTGATACCGGCAAAGTGGCTTTGCTGTAATTCAAGGTTAAAGCATTACCAGAAACATTTTTTAGAGTCTGTGTTTTTCCATCGGCCCAGGAAATTTGCAGTGAATCAATTTCAGTATCATGCCCCAAACCAAAATGAATCCCGTCCCACTGAGCAGACTGAAATCCTCGGACGGGCATGAAATTCTGTGTCTGGGTTAATGAATCGCTGTAAAGTGTAACACGCGCTCCGGCCATCACGGCGTATTTTGGAGCTTCCAGTTTTACTTTCAGGAATTTGTTTTTGAGCTTTTGTTCTGCATTATTTTTGTAGACAAATGCTTTCTGGTTAACGTTATTGGTAATCAAATCAAGATCCCCATCATTATCCAGATCCGCGTAAATAGCTCCGTTTGCCTGGTTTTTTTCATCAAAACCCCAGTCTGTTGTTTTCTTAGCAAAAGTCAGGTTTTTCTGGTTCTGGAAAATATAGCTCGGACCGTTAATAGGCGGCATTTGTGCAATGATTTCCATTTGGCTTGGCACTTTCCCGTCCTTACCGGCATTGGCTTGCAGATCCGTGGAATATTTCAAGAACTCCATATTCGTATAATCACGAGCATATCCGTTGGAAACAAAAATGTCTTTCCAGCCATCATTATCAAAATCCGCCATTAAACCAGACCAACTCCAATCGGTATTTGAAACACCAGCCAACTGACCAATTTCGCTAAAAACAGGAATGCCATTTTCGTTAACTCCATTATTGACCTGCAACATATTCCGCATAGTCTGGTCATGAAAACCGGCGCGTAAAAGTTGCTGGTATTTGTCATAATTATCGTCTCCGGCTGTCAGTTTGATACGTTCATTGCCTTCCGGAAGCATATCCAATGTCAAAATATCCGTCCAGCCATCATTGTTTAAATCAGCCGCGTCGGTTCCCATTGAATAGAGAGAAACGTGGCCTGTTGCGTCACGGATGACTTCTTTAAATTTTCCGTTTTTATCGTTGAGATACAGATAATCATTTTCGTTATAATCATTGGAAATGTAGATATCCGGCCAGCCGTCGTTGTTGAAATCGTTGACATTGATCCCTAATCCAAAACTCAAAACATTAGAAACGATACCTGAGGAATCCGTAACGTTGGTGAATTTATTGTTATCATTTCTCAACAACTTATTCCCATAAATCGGGTTTTTCTGTTCTCTATAATTCGCGATCAGATTTGTGAAACCGGCATATTTCTGGATCGAGTGATTCAACAAAAAACAATCTGTATCTCCATCTCTGTCATAATCAAAAAATACGGCCTGCGTAGTGTAGGAATCGTCATCCAATCCATACTCTTTTGATCTTTCCGTAAAAACCGGAATTCCGTCAGCGGTTTTGCCATTATTGACGTACAATTTATTTCTTCTGAGATTCGCATCCTGTGCGCCAGCGCGACTTACGTAAATGTCAATCCAGCCATCATCATTAATATCAACCAGTGAAACACCTGTTTTCCAGCCAACATTTAAAGCCGTTCCTGATTTTTCTGAAACATCCTCAAATTTGAAATCTCCTTTGTTGAGATATAATTTATTGGCCACCATATTGCCGGTAAAGTATACATCCACCAGCCCGTCATTGTTAAAATCTGCTGCTGCCACGCCTCCGCCATTGTAAAAATATCCGTATTCGAGAACATTGTTTTCGGCATCTTCGTCTATGAAATTATTAAATTCTATTCCGGTTTCACCCGAATTGAGTAGTGTGAATAATGTGTCTTTTTTTTGACAGGAAGAAAAAAGAATGATCAGTAAAAGAATCGGGATGCGGCTATTTTTCATAATAATGGAATATACTGAACCTCGCAGAAATATTAACTCCGGTAAATAAATTGCGGCTTATTACCGTTATTTAACAAAACTAAATTTACAAAGTAAGAACAAAAAGGCAGGCATAAAGCCTGCCTTTTGCTAACTGGTACAATACCCGCCAGGTATTAATTTTTATCCCACCACAGCGGAGTGCTTGCTTTATCGGGACCACCCAATAAGGTTACGGCAGCCTGGACGGCTGCTCCGTTACTTGCTTTTTCTGCATCTATGAACGGAATTCTGCGGATGAACGTACTTTTCGGCACGTCCGCATTATCTGAATTTACGACATTGTACAACTTAGGAAAACGTGTTCTTCTGAACTCAGCCCACGCTTCGATACCATCAGGATAAATGGCAAGCCATTTCTGTGTACCGATTTGCTCGCGCTTAACAAGCTCCGATGATCCATCATCCCATTTTACTGCAATATTCGAAATGGCTGGAGAATTTTGCTGATCAGCCGGAGCTACCGGTGTTTTGGTGCTGTTAATAAATGCTGTTGCCGCTGCTCCTGTAATATTCCACTGAGATAATGAAGTTGTGATACCCAGCTCGTAGTAGGATTTTGCAGTCCCGCCACCCATATTCCAGCCATTCAAAGCACCTTCTGCACGAAGGAAATAAGCTTCCGAAGCATGCATGATATCCTGATGAACAGTTAACTGACTATCCCAGTTTGCACCTGAACCTGTAACCCAATGAGCACCAACGTTGGAATTATTATCATTGCTGTTGGCATCGATACCAAGTTCCGCAGCAGTCAAACCATTTCTAACACCTTCAAAAGTATTGGTTTTGGATGCTGGCTGAAAGTACACACCAATTCGGGGATCCTCAGTTCCTTTCAAAACTGATTCCATGGATGCACTCATACGGAATTCATTCCAGATCGCGATTCTTGCCAAACCATTGTGGTCATCACCAGCAAGGTTTTTCACCATATAAGCATCGTCAGCGATATCCGTAAACACACCACCGGCAACAGCTGCTTCCGCTTCTGTTTTGGCACGGGCAGGATCTACTTTGGAAATACGAAGTGCCAAACGCAATCTTAAAGTATTGGCAAATTTGATCCATTTGGTGACGTCACCACCGTACATGATATCAAAGGTATCGTAAGGTTTCTCCGATGTTTTTGATTTCAAAGCGGTTGTTGCAGTATTAAGACGTTTGAAAAAATCGTCATAGATTAAATTTTGCGCATCATATTTAACTGTGTTTTCTCCATTACCCGCATCGAAATAAGGAACCGGACCATAATAATCCGTTACGCGGTGAAATGCATAAACCCACATGATACTGGCCAGAGAATATTCCGCAGAAGCCGGGTCCGCAAGTTCGAATACTTTTTTCAACTGCGGCACAACGTCTGTGTAAATCGGATTCCAGTGACCAGTCAGCCAGTCGAAACGCATTACGTAGCGGTCCGACGGGAAATATGTAGCTGTTGTAGCAAAATATTGTGCATATAAATCTGCAAAAAGATTTTGTGCAATTTGATACGTACCACCAGAATAGGAAGCCTGCTGCTGAGCTCTTGAAAACAAGAACGGAAGCTCGTCTTCTCCTACGGCCGCGGCAGTAAGCTTGGTTTTACTGGTATTCATTTCTTCAAAATCTCCGGTACAGCCGCTCCAAACCACCGCGGTGCTTGAAACTAAACCTACCACAAAAGATCTGCGAAGCCATTTATTTATATTTTTCATATTCTTTACAATGTTTTAGATAAGGTTTAAATCAATTTGTCGCTGGACTAGATCAGAAACTTAATTTTAGATTTAAACCAATACTTCTGGTTGAAGGCATAGTTCCATATTCAACACCCTGATAGTTTCCTGAACCAAGGGTTACGTCCGGATCGAATGGCAGTTTTCTTTTTGCAATACCCGGAATGTCCAATGTTGCGTAACCTCTGTAAATGAAGAACAGGTTCCTGGCAACGAACGATACGCGTGCATTTTTGAAGAAAAATTTCTCTCCGAAAGGAATGTTATAACCTACTGTAATCTCTCTTAAACGAACGTTTGTGGTTGAATAAGTGAAGAATTCAGCCCATGAATAACGTCCACCCGAAGCAGTTGTCCAGAAAGTTTCCGCATTGATTGGCGTTGTGTTCGTTTCTCCGGTTGTAGTTACCGCCGGAATTATCCAGCCACCATCACGGAAGTTAGTCGTGTAGTCGGCATTTCCATCATTAGCAAGAATAGCCTGGCTGCCAGAAGTCATTTGTCCGCCAATACGTGCATCGATCAGGAAGCTTGCAACGAAGTTTCCATAAGAAAACGAGTTGTTCAAACCGGCTGTAAGTTTTGGGTTGAAGTTACCAACCTTTTCATCCTGAGTTGCTGTTGAAACTGGTTTACCACCATTTTTGCCATCAGCATCAGGAGCAGTTACTACAAATCTGCCTTGTGCATCTCTCAACCATTTATAACCTACAAGATCTCCATAGGAACCTCCCTCTTTGACAATTGGAGAAGCCGTACGGCCATATCCACCTGAAAGGAATGCAGATTTAATGTTTGGATCAAGTTTGATAATGGTGTTCACATTTCTTGCCATGTTAAGCGTTATATCCCAATTCAGTTTTCCGTTTTTAATCGGCTTACCAGTTAAGGTAATTTCAAAACCTTCGTTTCTGATTTTACCTGCATTGATATACTGGGACAAGAAACCTGATGCCGGCGCTTTACCCAAGCTTAACAACTGGTTAACAGTGTTGGAAATATAGTAAGTCGCGTCAATACCCAATCTTCCGTTGAAGAATCTTAAATCAGCTCCAAATTCAGTAGAAGATGAAATTTCCGGTTTCAGGTTTGTTGCCGGCTGCGTGTTGTCTCTTGAAATGTAACCTCCGCCATTTCCACCCTGATAAAACGTGTAATTCTGGTTCAGACGGTAAGGATCCGTGTCAGCACCTACCTGAGCCCACGAGCCACGTACTTTGGCAAAACTGATCCATTGAGGCATTTTTAATGCTTCTGAAAGAATTACATTACCGCTGAAAGAGGAGTAAAAGTAAGAATATGGTTTTGGAAGCGTAGAAGACCAGTCATTACGGGCAGAAGCGTCAATCGTAATGAAATCTTTGTAAGAAAGTGAAGCTGTTCCAAATACATATTGTAATTCTCTCTCCGAGTAATCCGCAATCTTAGTCAGCGTTCTTGCGAAAGAAAGGTCAAATCTGTTTGGTACGGTCAAACCACCTGCATTACCACCAATTTGAGAATACTCTCTGTGTGTTTGACCTGCTCCCAGGTTGTATGACAACAAAAAGTCTTTTCCAAGTTTATTGTTACCAGAAAGAAGCACGTCAAGGTTACGTTCCAAGACATTGTTTTGGTAATCGCTGTAAGAACCACCTGGCAAACCTCCCAAACTGTTGTTAGCAGTTCTGTTAGTCACCACATCATCGTAACGGTCATAACTTATACGGCCCTGAACACTTAACCAGTTTGTAAGCTGATATTTGGCAGAACCAAGTGCCGTAATTCTGTTTCTTTTTTCCTGTCCTGTATTTTTATAAATATTCCAGAAAGGGTTAGTGTAGATAGACGAAGTTGTCCAATATGTTGGATATCCGTCACTGCCTTCATAATTTCTATAAGTATCCAAATCAACACTGCGCGGAATTTTATAAAGCTGCATTACATTGCTGGCTTCTCCGGTCAACTGCTTGTTGTCAATTTTTTGATTGACATAAGTAATTTTTGCATCGACAGATAATTTGCTGGTAACCTGGCTGCTGATACGCATATTGAATGTGTGACGCATCAAATTGTTGGTCGGTACAATGCCCTGGTTATAATTATTGGTGTAAGAAGTATAGGTCTGAATTTTATCAGTTCCACCGGAGATACCAATTGAGTTATTTGTAGAAACACCGTGACGGAAGAAATCGCTGATGTTATTGGGATATGTAGTCGTTTTTGGTCCCCAGCTACTTGCCCCGGTTCCTGCCACTCCTGCGCTTCCTTGTCCATATTCGTTCTGTAATTTTGGAAGTAAAAATGGAGATTCCATCGTCACACCAGAATTAATATTTGTAGAAATCTGACCGGCTTTTCCTTTTTTGGTCGTGATCATAATAACACCATTGGCTGCACGGCTACCGTAAAGTGCAGAAGCTGCTGCACCTTTCAATACGTTCATCGACTCGATATCATCCGGGTTGATATTTGATGCTCCATCCGAAGAGTTGCTTCCACCAAAATCGCTGGAAACCTGACCAAGCAAACTATTGTCAATAGGTACACCATCAACTACAAAAAGTGCATTATTATTACCTGTGATGGATCTGTTACCACGCAAAATTACGCGGGCTGCGGAACCCGGTCCAGCAGCACCTTGTGAAACGACCAAACCGGCAACTTTACCGGAAAGTGTATTTACAAAGTTGGCATCACGGTTATCTGTTAATTGTTTTCCTGCAATTTGCTGTGTTGCATAAGTCAGCGATTTCGCGCTGCGCTCAATACCAAGAGCGGTTACAACAACTTCATTCAAACTTCTTACATCGGGTTCCAGACCAACATTTACGTTGGTAGTAGAAGAACTTACATTTAATTCCTTTGGTAAATAACCAACCGAAGAAATAATAAATGTTCCGCCGGCAGATGGAATAGACAAACTGAATTTTCCTTCACCATCTGAATTTGTTCCACGGGTTGTGCCTTTAAGAAGAATGTTGGCACCTGGCAATCCGGCTCCGTTTTCATCCAGAATAGTACCAGTTACAGTGACATCCTGGGCAAAGATCGGAACGGTGAATAAGGCTACTGCAAGTAAAGTCAGCAGCCAAGGTCGTAGTTCTTTTAACATAGGTTAATTGGGTTATATTTTAATTTTCTATTAAAACTAAAAGAAACCATTTAGCAATTAACTTATTCGGATAAAATTAATTTTATTTTAACAATATTTTTTCAAATTAATTAATTCAGTTATAATAATTCAAGAATAATACATATTGCAAAATTTTATTCTTCCCGCACCTCTATTTAATCTTTACTGGTATGATCCCCGCTCTTTTAATTTTAGCAACAACAAATTCTCCAACTCTCCTACCCTGGTCCTGCCCGTTTTCTATGGCATCCCTGAAATGAATACCTCCATAAAGCCGTGATATGGAAGCTTCTTCGGCAGCCTGGCGGAAAGAAGTAAAGTCTCTGGTCGGCAATTCAAATATGACTTCCGTATTGTCAGTGAAAGCAAAATTATCGCCAAGAAAATAAGTCAGTATTTCGGCCACGGCGGACGAAATCACACTATGTCCGCTGGTATATTCCGGAAATGGAGGTGTTTGTAAAAGCGGCTGCCAGCGGGGATCGATATAACGATTGATAACAGTTTCGGGCCTGACACGACTACCTTTATATTTTTCATCCCAGCAGCTGATAAATGCATCCATTAAAGTTGCAGCAACTGTGGCATGAATCATAATTCCATGATCAAGATCAACCTTTGCCTTGGTTGTAACAATACTCGTAATATTCATCCAGTGACCGCCCGGACTGATTTTCTTAAACCCGATCATCATATGGCCGGAAGTATTGATGGCAAAAGGATTACAGTCCCAATACGAAGCAATGGCGCGGGTTTTCTCATTCATATTTTTGCCTGCGGAATAAACTTCATAGGCAAGTTTGTAAAAAGTGCTCGATGTATCCTTACTGAAGGGTATTTCCGGTTTTGGTTTAAACTGACCGCTTGAATCAATCATAACCGGCCGGATTGTCCGCCAATGCGGCTCAACGCCTTCCATATACGCAGGTGGTGTCGGGTACCAGTGACCTTCTCCTTTGAGCGGGCGATATCTTAATCTTGTACTAAGTTTTGAATAATTATCCTGCGTGGAGAAAACGATGATTTTTTTCGCAACCTCTTGCGCAACCAAAATAGATTGCTGAATAATGGCGTCGGTAAATCCTTGTTTTTTTAGAGTTTCAATAAGTTTTGCTTCATCCTCTTCCAGCATATATCCGGAAGGAAGAATAATTTTACCGGTTTCAAGAATACATAATAAAGCAGCGATTTTATAGTCGTAAGTACCCTTGGTTTCTATTTCAATCTTTTTTAGATCATTAATATAAGCCGTTGGAGAAGTTATAGATTTATTGTTTTGCGAAATAATCTCCTGAGCCCCCAACAAGCAATAAGTGTAAAATCTGCTTGCGGCGGGCGGGTTGGCAACATCATGTATCATCACCATCGTAACGGCAAAAATCGCTGGCTGCAAATGTGAATCCAGTTCTTTTCCTAAATTCTGGGCTTTGGCAAAATGACAAAAAAACAAGCTTACTACTACTAAAAATTTCTTCATTATTTTTTATCTGATTGATAGAATTGCAAGGGTTTATTGAATGCGCCGATTACCAGGACTGGCTGTTTTTTGACTTTTATTTCAAAAGCCGTTTTTACATCGCCAGCAACAGAAAGACCAGAGTTTGCCTGACTGACATAAGCGAATTTCCCTTTTCCGTCGCCTTTTAACAGACATCCATAATTTGCATCCATACTGCCCAATTTCAAACGGTTATCTGATTTATTCCCCAATAACAATAAATCCTTATTTCCGTCACGGTCAAAATCCTGGTATAAAATTGAAGTCACTGGTGCAAACTGAGCCTGGATTGGCAAAATCTGTTTTTCAAAACGTCCGTTTTTATTCATAAAACAAACGGAGCGTGCTTCGTTAAAATCCAGCTTACCTGCCTTTGCCAAAACTTCCGGAGAAAAAATATCTGTGATACTGGCACTTGCGTAATCTTTGTAAAAGGCAAATTTCTTTCGCATCGGATAAATCTGGTCATTCAACTCATCGCGACTCACAAACGGATAGGATTTTCCTTGAACGTAAAAACTGAAAAACGGATCGATGGAACCGTTTTTGTCAAAATCGGCAAAATACAATTCTCCCGGTTCTTTGTGGGAAACTTTGATTTGTGAATTAATACCAAAATTCCCGGCCACAATATCCTTTTTTCCATCGCCATCCAGATCCTCAATGATCATCGAAGACCAGGAACCGGATTCTTCTTCCGTAAAATATTGCAACGTTTTATCAACGAAACCTTCTTTTGTATTGGCATAAACCTTAATCGGCATAAATTCTCCGCAGATGATAAGATCTTTTCTCCCATCATCATCAAGATCAGCCCATTGCGCATCGGTAACCATTCCTACTTTTGAAAATGGAACCGGGGTAACCGTGAATTCTCCTTTTCCATTATTAGTCAAAAGAAATGAAGTCGGTGCCTCAGGATAACGTCCAGGAATAATCCTGCCACCTACAAATAAATCCTGATCGCCGTCGCCGTCATAGTCACAAGCTCTTATGCAGGATTTGCTGCTAGCCTTCATATTCGGCATCGACAATACGGCGAGGTTTAGTTTTCCTTTACCATCGTTCAGATAAATTTCGTCCTGAAGAGAGAATGTGTTTGGTTCAAAAAGTGAATAACCACCTTTGGCGATATATAAATCATCATAACCATCTCCGTTCGCGTCAAAGAAAAGTGTGGCGGAATTGCCGGATAAATTTTCATCACC
Organism: Dyadobacter subterraneus; assembly: GCF_015221875.1. Taxonomy (NCBI): domain Bacteria; kingdom Pseudomonadati; phylum Bacteroidota; class Cytophagia; order Cytophagales; family Spirosomataceae; genus Dyadobacter; species Dyadobacter subterraneus. The sequence continues at coordinate 1,005,613 of NZ_JACYGY010000001.1, read as the reverse complement.
AATCGAAAAACCAAGCATTTCCTTGAAATCACCTTTGGAATCCTGCAAATAGATTTTCGCCTGTTTGTTTTGATCACCGCTTATGTAAATATCTTCCAAACCATCTTTATTCACATCACCCTTGGCAATGATCGGTCCGGTTTGGGAGTACATGGATAACATCAACGGTTGTCTTTTGAAATCATTTTCGTTGAAACCCTCATGCTGATACGTTATCAGATTTTCTGCTTTGGTAAAAACAGTCTTTTCTTTTTTCTGATCTGTTTTTACTTTTTTCAATTTTCCGGATTGTTTTTCTACAACCAGAAGTTGATTCGCCGCGACATTGGTTAAATACTGCTCTTTCTGATCCGGCCAGATTATTCTTACAGAATCCACCTGCGTATCATTTCCTAACCCGAAGTGAAGTTTAACGGGCAAACAAGACAAATATCCGCGGTTCGGGTTTACTTCCTGATATTGTTGTTTCCCTTTTGAAAACAGATAAACTTTTGCACCAATGGCGTTTGTATTTCCTTCGGATTGTTTCAGTTTTATCTGCAAATAAGAAGATTTTAATTGCTCACGACCCATATTCTGGTATACAAAAGCGGGCTCATTAATATTATTAACCACAAGGTCCAAATCACCATCATTATCCAGATCCACGTAAACTGCACCACTGGAAATAGAAGGATTATTCAGGCCCCAGGTATCCTGCATTTTACTAAAAGTCAGATCCTTATTATTCTTGAAAATGTAATTGGCAAGTTTGGTTGAAGGCATTGCTTTCACCAGATCCATCAATAAAAACGGTTCTTTACTTACCGCTTTCTTGATTTTATATTCTCCCCAATATTTTAGAAAATCCTTATTTGTATAATCCCTTAGATAGCCGTTGCTGACAAACAAGTCCTTGTATCCGTCATTGTCAAAATCTGCCAAAAGCGGGCACCAGCTCCAATCCGTGTTAGAAACACCCGAAACCTGCGCGATTTCACTGAAAGTACCATCACCATTATTCAGCTGAAGCATATTCCGCATATACTGTTTGTACAGATTTTGCTTCATCATCAATTCAAAAGCTTCATAATTTTCCTGAAGCTGTAAAAGTTTTTGACGCTGGTTATCTTCCGGAAGCATGTCAAGCGACATGATATCAGGCAATCCGTCATTATTGAAATCAGCTATATCCAAACCCATTGAAAACTGGGCGAGGTGACGAAAACACATTTGGGATTCTTCACGAAAAGTGCCGTCTCCGCTATTGATGTACAAATAATCCGGCTCATTATAATCATTGGTGACGTAGATATCCTGCCAGCCGTCCTGGTTGATATCGGCAACGGCAACGCCCAGACCAAAGGTTAATGGATACTGATAAATGCCTGCTTTTTTGGTTACCTCTACAAATTTATTATTTCTGTTTTCAAACAATTTATTACCTGCCAATTCATCCGTTTCTTTACGAAAATTGGCTAATTCCATGTTATCAATTTTTTTGACGCTATGGTTCAACAGGAACATATCCAGATCACCGTCGTTATCAAAATCAAAAAAATTGGCTTGTGTGCTGTAACTGATATTATCCAGTCCGTATTCCTTGGCTTGTTCTAAAAAACTTACAGAGCCGTTTTTGATCCCCTGATTTATAAAAAGCTGATTTTTTCGAGTTTCGTCATCTACCTTTCCCGAGTAACAAATATGGATATCCAGCAATCCGTCACCATTTACATCCGCCATGGTGACGCCGGTTTTCCAGCCGCCCTTTCTGCCTTCCAAACCTTTTCCCGCTGATCCGGTGATATCTTTAAATTTTATTGCTCCGCCACTCGATGCCCCAAGATTCAGATAGAGTTTATTCGATTTCATGTTTGACGTGAAAAATACATCATCAAACCCGTCATTATTTACGTCTCCAACAGCTACGCCACCACCATTATAAAAATATTCATAAGCCATCACGTTCAGACTTTCGTCTTCATTGATGTCGTTACGAAATTCAATGTTAGTTTGTTTTGGTGTCAGTAACTGAAAAAGTGGCTGCTGCGCTTTTACACCCGAAATGAGAAAGCTCAGCAAAAAAATTTGTGATAAGTAAAGCGGCAAATTCCTGTTCGTCAACATGAAAAGATTATGAAAAATGTAACGAAAGATATTATATAAAAACTAAAAAAACTTCAACAATGCGTTGAAGTTTTAATTTATTCATAAGTAGGAATAAAACGAGTTAAGTGATACTCGCTTAACTCGTTTTAAAATGTTTATTTATCCCACCATCCACGAGTCAGGAAATCGTCAAGACCTTGAATCGCAACTGCGGCTTTATAGTTAACAGCATTTTTTGAACCCTCAGAAGCAGGATATCTCAAACGACGAGGAATAACACCTCCGGTAGCATTTCCAGCATAATTCGTTGGAGTCAAAACAGGATAACCAGTTCTGCGCCAGTTAGCATAAGCTTCATAAGAATTCAGGAATGTTGCCGCCCAATATTGTGTATGAATAGCATTCATTTCTGCCGCTTCGCCTGTTGCCGGGAAAGGATGAGCAGCCAGATATGCACTAATTTCTGCATCTGTGATTGTCGCTCCGTAAAGAGAGAACAATTTCATTGCAGCCGTAACACCTTTATTATAGTGCGCAGCAATAGCACCATCCCCCCAGCCACGAAGAGCAGCTTCCGCCAAAAGATATTCAACTTCTGCATATGACTGGAACACCGTTGGCGCTGCATTGCTAGCGATATAGTTCAGATTAGCTTCTGAATAAGTTGCCAGAGATGCATCGTTCCAACTTGGAATCAATGTTTTGATTGTAGTTGGGTCGTAACCGTTCGGTAATCCTTTTTGCACTGCCGGAGCTGAACTTGCTGGAAGAGCATTAGGATCGGCATTGCCTTCCCATAACGTTGCTATATATGGTAAACGAGGATCGTTATTTGTTTGAAGAAAGTCAACAAAAGTTTTACTCAGCTTACTATTTCCTTTTCCTTTAAGGTTAGTCGCGTCATATTCCTGTGTTTTTAACAAATTACCTTCCTGAAGCCAGTTATTGTCGTTGGTATTATAATGAAGCAATCTTGCGACATCATCATTGCTTGTCATTACACCGCCGGCAATTGCTTTTTTTACATAGGATTGCGCCATTGCAGCATCTGCTTTTGTAACGCGCATTCCCAGACGAAGCATTAAAGAATATGCAAATTTTTTCCATTTAGCAACATCACCTGAATATAGAACGTCAGCAGCACCATAGCTTTCTTTTGAAGCATCCAGGGCAGCAGCAGCTTCATCCAGTTCCTTTAGCATATCTGTGTAGATAAACTGCTGGGTGTCGTATTTTGGTGCAAGTGTACCGTCCAAAAAGCCTTTTCCGGCTTCTGAGTATGGTATATCACCATACAAATCCGTAATGCGGTGATAGATAAAGGCTCTCCAGATACGAGAAATATTATATTTATTACTCAACGCTGCGTCATCTTTTGTCAGGCTGATAATCTGTTCGATTTCTTTAACCTGATTAGCATAAGCCGTTTCAAAATACGCACTGTAATACTCAACGTTAGACAGGTATTTGTCACCCGACCAGTATGTATTCAGTGATGCAAAATGCTGGATCATGGCACCTGCGTAAATCAGATTTCCACGGTGGTTTTCATAACCAGTTCCACCTGTTTTAACGATGTTATATGTAAACATGTTTTCTAAAACAGGTGTTGTAACTGCATTCGGGTTGGTATTCAACTCAACGAATCCTTTGTCGCAAGAGGTTGTGACCAAACCTGCTGTAAAGATCCCGCCAAGAATTGCCAGTTTCGATTTATTGATATATTTTTTCATTTTCTCAGATCAATTTTTAGAATTTAACCATCAGGTTTAAGCCATAGCTGCGCGTTGGAGGAACTCCAAACATTTCCAAACCTTGTGCGTTTCCACTGTTGAATGAAGATTCAGGATCAACATTAGGCGTCTTTTTGTAAAGAATGAAAAGGTTACGGGCAACAAAAGAAAGACTTGCTGACTGAATAGGGAGTTTACCAAAAGCAGATTTAGGTATACTATAACCCAATGTCATCTGGCGCAGTTTTACGAAATCAGATTTGAAGATTGACTGATCTGTAATCGTTGTCGCAATTCCTGAATAATAATCCTGAGCAGTAATAGTTTTAGAGAATTCAGCTCCATTCTGATCCACTCCTTTAAGTGCAACACCTGTTTCGCGAACACCATTTTCAGCAGTCTCTTTAAGAAGTCCGCGTGACATTGCAAAAGCGTTGGTTGCTGAATAAATATATCCGCCGAACTTACCATCAAGCAACACTCCCAAAGAAATACCCTTGAATGAAATTGTGTTTGTTAAACCCATTGTAATCGGAGGAACACCGCGAGCAAGCATTTCAAAATCTCCTTGTACAGGAATTCCGGTTGCACTGTTATAAATAACCTGCCCTGCTTCATTACGTTTCATTCTTGAACCAGCGATCATACCATAAGGCTGTCCTTCGAAGTGATAGATATAGGCATTACGTGTGCGGGATTCGTCAAGAGACAAAGTAGGAAGTCCGTCAGCAATTTTTACAACTTTGTTGTCATTGTAAGCCATGTTGAAGCTTACATTCCATGAAAGACCATTTTTAGATCTGAAAGGAGTTCCTGATAACAAAAGCTCAATACCCTGGTTTCTAACTTCTCCAACGTTCAACAATACATCGGAATAAGCACTTGCCGAAGATGTGGAAGCCTTAACAGGATCGTTTGTTGTGACACGTTTGTAATAAGTAAGATCCAGATTGATGCGACTCTGGAATAATTTGGTTTCAAGACCAAATTCAGTTGTTGTAGATGTATTTGGTTTAAGATTCTGGTTAGGAATCGTGTTGGTACCAATATTCATCAAAGGATAGCTTGAATATGGATTTCCTTGCAGAGAATATGTAAGATTAAGTGCATAAGGATCAGGATATCCTCCACCAACCTGCGCCCAAGAACCACGAACCTTCGCGTATGTCAACCAGTTTGGTTTTGATTTAAGACCATCAGATAAAATATAACCAAGACCAACTGATGGATAGAAAATATGGTTATTTGCTTTTGCCAATGTAGAGAACCAGTCTTCACGACCTGTAAAAGTCAGGAACAAAATATTTCTCCAGCTTAAATCTGCCGATACAAAAGTAGAATTGATTTTGTACGGTTTGTATTCAATATTACGATCACTGCTTTGAAGGTTACCCAGAAAGTAGTTGAAAGGAATTACGAAATTACTTCCTCCAATATACATGTTTTGGTTAACATGGTACATTTTGTTACCACCCAGGATTGCATTGAAACTAAAATCTCCGAAATCCTTATTTACACCAAGAAGTAGTTCAGCATTTGTTTCACTGATTTTACGGGCGTTTTGTCCCATTGATCCTCTCGTAGAATAAGCAATACCCGTAGGTTCAATGCTTACAAAATCAATTGTATTCAAGTCAGTTCCCAAACGGCCTCTTACATATAACCAGTTTGCCAGATTATATCTAAGACTGAAAGACCCTAAAAAACGCTTACGATCATCACTGTTTTTTACATAGTCAGTAGCAAAGTAAGGATTTTGAGAATAGGTGCTACCATTCCAAAGGGTTTCATAACCTCTGCTGTCAACACCAGGCGCAAGGTTTCTGATATCCACGTTTGTCGCAAGCATATATGCGGCAAAGTTTGGGTTTTTTGGGGTATCAGAAAGGAAACTTCTGTTTCTTCCCTCTTCAATATTATACTGAGCAACACTTTCGAAAATCAATTTTCTGGCTAAATTCGCATTTACACTCAAATTGAAAGATTTTCTATTGAAAGAAGCATTAGGAACAACACCTTTTGAATCTGCATTAGAAGCTGAAAATCTGAAATTCATTTTTTCATCTCCACCAGAGACAGCAACCGTATTGGAAAACGTGCTTCCTGTACGATAAAAGTTTTCAATATTTTTCTTTTGCGCTTCATATGGACGGGCGACACCATCAAACTGAATTACTTGTTTAGATGGATCTAATTTACTACCCCAGGAAACAGCGCCATTAGCAATGGCTTCATCCTTACTTCCGGGAGCTACACCTTGTGTTCCTGATCCAAAAAGATATTGCCAGTCTGTAAGGTTACGAACTTTTTCTGCTGTGTAAGTTCCACTGTATTCAACGCCGATACCTTTACTGCCTTTACCAGTTTTAGTAGTAATAAGAATTACTCCGTTCCCTGCGCGCGAACCGTAAAGTGCTGCTGCTGTTCCGCCTTTTAATACTGAAATAGACTCAATATCATCCGGGTTGATACTGTTCAAACCATCCCCTGTATCAAAACCTCCCCACATACCTGCACTACCAACGTTTGTATTGTCGATAGGTACACCATTAATCACATACAGAGGTTGGTTCCCACCACTTAGAGAACCATTACCACGAATAAGTACACGGCTGGATCCACCAGGACCCGTTGCTGTACTTGAAGCATTTACACCGGCAATCTTACCTGACAAAGCGTTTCCAAGGTTAATTTCACGAGCTTGTGTAAAATCACTCCCTTTAACTTCTGTCACAGCATATGCCAAAGCTTTTTTATCCTTTGAAATTCCTAAGGCCGTTACTACAACTTCCTCCAAATTCGCCGCATCAACGTCCATTTTCAAACTGATCTCGGTTTTATCTCCTACCAGGATTTCTTTTCTGGAATATCCGATTGAAGAAAAAACAAGAACAGAGGCAGGAGTTACATTTGAGATTTTGTAATCACCATTAACATCCGTGTTAGTACCGGCATTGCTACCTTTTACAGTGATGGAAACGCCTGGAAGGCCTGCTCCATTTTCATCGCTTACCTTCCCCATTACCATCTTGTCCTGAGCGTTGGCCAGGGACAGGGTAAAGAAAAAGCCCAGAAGTATAAATACCCAGGAGCGGTTTTTAAGTAATTTTTTCTTCATAATTAATTTTATCAAAAATTTAACATAGGTTGCCTGGCAAAAACGCAAATTATAATAATGCAAATTTACCCTTTAAACAAATATCCTAACATTAATCTGTTTTTAATAATTTAATTAATAAAACAACTACTTATTATAATTAATTAATAATTACGTACATCTTATTATTGATATTTTCATATATATAATTATCTGGAAAATAATATTTCAATATATTGGATGCTTGGGGGTATAAAAAAAGGTAATAACTCTTGAAAAGAGTTATTACCTTTACATATTCCAAACTTTTTATTTTTGTTAATTATCCTCCGGATACGGAACAAAAATAAAACCGGAGAAATCACCGATTAATGCAAAAAGGCAGCAGTATTCGTCTGCGTTTTTATAGTTCTCCTTAAACAGATCAATTGACTCTTCGCCAATTAATTTCCGGTCTATAAATTCCTGCATGTAGGATGCTCTGTAATTATATCGGTTTGTCATTTCAGTAGAGCCGATCAGCAGCACACCAAGATCGACCTCTTCATTTGTGATGACAAAAATCGGGTTTTCAGAAAATCCTCTTTTACGGATCTGATATGAAGCATCCTTCAACTGATCCGAAACCCGTACAAAATCCTGTGACACATATCCCATTAATTTCCGGTTCAACTCAGGCGAGTTTGCATCGTCCATCATGGCATTTTCATTGCTGTTGTTAATCATATTTGGGCTATCGGCTGTCAGCCATCAGCTTTCGGCATTGGCTTGCAACCGTTATTTTGTTTATTATTATTTAATCACTACATCATTCTTCAAATGTATAATTCATTTATTCCAGTTACTTTGCGCTCGCAGTCGACAGCCGAAAGCTGACGACCCAAAGCCAAAATCACATTCTTGCCGCAAGCAACAACGTCAAATCTTTATAACGCATATTGAAACTTCTTGCGATGTGAGAATTGGTTAATGTTCCTTTATGACAATACACTCCTTTCATAAACCAACGATTTGCATAAATCATTTCTTCTATACCACCAATTGTGCCGGTCTGTAATAAAAATGGTAAAAAAACATTGCTTAAAGCCGTACTCGCCGTGTTGGCAACCCGTGAAGGAATGTTTGGAACACAGTAATGAATCACGTCTTTATATTTAAAAGTCGGATGCTTATGCGTTGTCATTTTGGACGTTTCGAAAGATCCTCCCTGATCGATGCTCACATCAATAATGACAGAACCTTGCTTCATGCCCGCCACCATTTCTTTTGTAACAACCATTGGACTCATGCCGTTTTCAGCCCTCATTGTGCCAATTACTACATCGGCACGACTGATTGCCTCAGCCAACGTATCCGAATCTATAATAGAAGTGTAAAGATTTTGCCCGATAGAATATTTCAGTCTTTGTAAGCGATAAATATGTTTGTCAAAAATTTTGATGTCTGCACCAAAACCCAACGCTGCACGTGTTGCGTATTCCGCCACAGTACCTGCGCCAAGAATTACGATTTTAGTTGGCGGCACGCCGGTAATTCCGCCAAGAATAATTCCCCGACCACCATTGGGATTGGACAAATATTCAGCTGCAATCAATAAAACTGTACTTCCGGCAATCTCACCCATTGCACGTATAATTGGTTTCCCTCCTACCTGGTCCTCAATTAATTCGTAACCGATACCTGTAATTTTGGCTTCGTTCAGTCTTTCAAAATATTTCTTTTCCAGCGTCGGTAAATTCAACGCAGAAATAAGCGTGGTACCGGCTTTGATAAAGGCGAATTCTTCTTCAACCAATGGTTCAACTTTTAAAATCAGATTGGCCTGATAAACTTCCTTTGGTCCTGCAACAATGCTGGCGCCAGCTTCGCTATAATCATGATCCGAAAAATTGGCACTTTTTCCGGCATTTTTTTCAACCCAAACTTCATGTCCGTTTCTCACCAGAATACCAACCGCATCCGGCGTTAAAGCAATGCGATTTTCCTGTAATGAAACTTCCCTTGGCAAACCAATAAGTAAGGAATTCTGATTTTTCCGGGTTGCCAGTAATGACTCCTGCGGATAAAGTGCCGACTGTTTTGCCAATTCTTCAAAACCCTTTATTTGCGGTTGTGCCATGGAATAGGTGAAATATTAAATTTATACTTGGTGAGTAATAATGTGGATCTATAAACAATCAAGAAAAATGGCTCACATTTTATCAGACTTTCACTTCGCTGATTTCCAAAACGCGTTCCCCTGTTTCATCAGAATTCAGTTTTATCAACAAATGCGGATATGGCCAAAGTGACTCTATTTTCTCGGGCCACTCTACAAAACAAAATGCGCCGGAATCAAAATATTCTTCAATACCGATATCCAATGCTTCAACTTCGCTTCTGATCCTGTAAAAATCAAAATGGTAAATTACTTTTCTGTCATTGGTAATATATTCATTAACAATAGAAAAGGTTGGACTCTGCACAATAGACTGAACGCCCAGAAGCTCGCAGAGTTTTTTTATCAATGTGGTTTTACCAACGCCCATGGGACCGTCAAACAGCCAAACCGAAACATTTTCTCCCAACTTTAATAAAGAAGCCGCAACAGTATCCAACTCGGACAAATCTTGAAAACGGATTGTAACAGGCCATGTATTCATGATACAAAAATACCACAATTTAAATACAGTAATCACATTTTGTGACTGACAATTCTTACAAAACCTCTAATCCTTATTGAAAAACGGCTGCTGCATTATTTAGTAATATCACCTGACCAGCATTTCAGGACTACTTTTCGAATTCCGGGTACGCTGTTAAATCGCCAAAAGACGGGCCTTACTACGGGTAGTAAGATTCATTGTTCGTCTCCTTTATAATAACATTGAATCAGCATCTTCTCTTTGTCACAGCAGCAATCTAAAAACCGTAATATGCCAAACCCATTGTCCCGAAGAAACTTTCTGATCAATTCTGCCCTTGCGGGAAGTTTACTTCCTTTCATTGAGCAAAAAGCATTTTCCAAAAATGTAACACCAGTGGCCGGTGTTCCCAAAATCAATATTTTCTCCAAGCATTTGCAGTTTTTAAACTATAAAGACATGGCAGAGGCTGCGAAAGAAATTGGTTTTGATGGCATTGATCTGACTGTACGGCCAAAGGGACATGTGTTGCCTGAGCGTGTTGAAACCGATTTACCACTGGTGGTTGAAGAAATGAAAAAAGTAGGATTTTCGCCATTGTTGATGGCCACTGCTATTGAAGATGAGAATAATCCGCTCGACAAGAAAGTACTCGAAGTAGCCGCAGCACAAGGAATTAAGTACTACCGAATGAACTGGTACAAATACAACGACCAGAAAACGATTCCGCAGTCGCTGGATGAATACAGAAATAAAGTGGCAGCTTTAAGCAAGCTGAATACGCAACTCGGAATTACCGGTTGTTATCAAAATCACGCAGGAAGAATGGTTGGCGCTTCCTTATTCGAAGTTTGGGAATTGCTGCAAAAGGCTGATTTGAGCCATATGGGTGCGCAATACGATATCCGGCATGCCACACTTGAAGGCGGACTTTCCTGGCAGACAGGTTATGAATTGATCAAACCAAGCATCAAAACAATTGTTTTAAAAGATTTCATGTGGGAAAAAACCAATGGAAAATGGGCGCCAAAAAATGTGCCGCTTGGGGAAGGTATGGTTGATTTCAAAACATATTTCAAATTGTTAAAAGCCAGTAATACTCAGGCTCCGATTTGTCTGCATCTGGAATATCCTCTGGGAGGTGCCGATCAGGGAGCGGATAAGATTACCGTCGCGCCAAAAGTTGTTTTTGATGCGATGAAAAGAGATTTATTTAAAGTGAAAGAATTATGGGAGCAGGCGTAAACGTGTATTATCAAACCTGATTTTAGATACAACTTGCCTCTGTACCCGTAAAAGTTAACTTTGCAACAAGAATTATTAATAGGAATCTTGCATGGCATATTCCTTTATTTATTATTCATTTATTCCAATTATTATGTCTTCCAAAATTCTTAACGTTGGCCTTATCGGTTTCGGACTTTCCGGCCGGTATTTTCATGCGCCTTTTCTTTCAGTTAATCCTCGGTTTAAATTAAAAACAGCAGTTGAAAGAAGCAAAAATGAAGCACAGGAATTTGACTCTTCCATAGAAAATGCACGTTCCATTGATGAGCTTTTGAGTGATACAGAAATTGATCTGGTATTTATTTGCACTCCCAATGATACGCATTTCCAATACGCCATGGACGCCCTTGAAAACGGAAAACATGTAGTAATTGAAAAACCATTTGCAGCAACCGAAGACGAAGCGAAACAATTGGTAGCCCTTGCTAAAGAAAAAGATCTGATCCTGACTGCCTATCAAAACCGCCGCTGGGATTCCGATTTCTTAACAATCAAAAAGCTGCTCGCAGAAGGAAAACTTGGTGATGTTATTGAATATGAATGCCGTTATGACCGTTTCCGCCCTGTTGTTCCGACGGAATCCTGGAAAGAGAAAAAGGTTGACGTGGGTGGAAATTTATATAATCTTGGACCGCATTTGCTTGATCAGGCTCTCACTTTATTTGGCACACCTGAAACGGTTACAGCCGAAGTTCGCAGTGTTCGTCCAAATAGTGAAATCGACGATTATTTTGACGTTAGACTAGGTTATGCTGACAAATTGGTAGTTTTAAAATCCAGTTTGATGGTTTACGAAAATTTCCTGCGTTATACTATTCACGGTACCAGCGGTTCATTTATCAAAGGCGGGCTGGATCCGCAGGAAGAAACATTACGTAAAAATATTTTACCTGATGAAAAACCATGGGGTGTTGAACCTGAAAATCGTTGGGGGAAATTGTCATCCGCTGACTTTACAGGTATTATAGAAAGCGAAGCTGGTGATTATATGCCATTTTATGACAATGTATATGAAGCAATTGTCGAAGGTGCAGAACTTGCGGTGAAGCCGGAAGAAATCCTACGAACTTGCCGCGTAATTGACCTTGCATTTCAAAGCAGCGCAGAGAAAAAGGTAATGAAATATTAGGAAGAATACAGTAAGCATAAAGAAACCGCCGCAGAAAGTGATTTCTGCGGCGGTTTTTGTTTATATACAATTTGAAAATAACAAATTGCAACGCATTCGTCATCGATTAGAAAAAAATTAAAAATGTTAATATTTCAGGTTTTCACCTTTAAAGTAACCGAGTGTGACAATTAAATAAATACAATCTTTCTAACTTTGCCAGACAGTTGATTTCATCCGTTTGCGTGTGAACTTTATTTTGTAAAAATCACTTAAATCACTAGTCAAAAACAGATGCATAGAAATAAGTCTGTGTCTTTGTTTAGTTTAATATCTCTTCTATCAATATCTTATGAAAAGAATATTCCTTGTCAGCATGCTTGTCATGCAAGCTTTTATCGCGTATTCCCAAACTTACGATTTCGCAAACGCTCATAATCAAAAAGGAAAAATATTTGTCTCCTGGGGTTGGAACCAGAGTGCTTATACAAAGTCAGACATTCACTTTAAGGGAAACGATTATAACTTTACCTTGAAAGATGTAGTTGCAAAAGATCGTCAAACAGGATTTTCTCTACGGTATTTCAATCCTTCAAAAATTACAATTCCCCAATACAATTTCAGAATAGGATATTATTTCAATTCCAAGTACAGCATTTCCTTTGGTTTTGATCACATGAAATATGTAATGCAGCAGGATCAGATTGTTAAAATTAATGGTGCTATTGCCGGAACAGGAACGGATTATGACAGGACGTATAATAATGTACCTATTAAGCTGACTCCAAACTTTTTGCGCTTTGAACACACCAACGGACTAAATTACCTGAATCTGGAAGTAAGAAGAATGGATAATCTTTTTGACCAGAGATCCCTGAAAATAAAAAACATTGACATTAATTTAATTGAAGGTGTCGGAGCGGGTGTTCTTTACCCAAAGTCTGATGTAACATTGCTTAATTATGCCGAGAACGATCAATGGCATGTGGCGGGATACGGTGTTGATTTGGTTACCGGACTTAATGTTACTTTTTTCAAGCATTTCTTTATTCAGGGCGAGGCCAAAGGTGGGTATATCAATATGCCGAATATCCTGACCACCAATTTTACAGATGACAGAGCAGCACAGCATTTCTTCTTTTTACAAGGAAATGTCAATTTTGGTGTGATCTTTAAACTGTAAGTTAATACGCCAATTTTTATAAATTAAAAATGCCATAACATTCCCTAATTGGTCATGTTATGGCATTTTTTCGTATTATAATCTCAACCCCTATGCTTTCCCCGGGTTAAAACCCGGCGCTACAATGTCGGTCATGCCTACGGCATTATGAATACTAGCAAATCTAAGTTTAACAAAGTGCCATACGTATGACCGATTTGATAACCACGGAATTTATTCCATGGGACAGATAAAAGTCAACCCAATAACATTCATATCAACCAAACCGTCACAAAGCAAAATGCCATTGGCATGACCGACATTATAGCGCAGGGTTTTAACCCTGGGAAACCCAAATTATTCATTGGCAAAAAACATAGCCCACAAAAAAAGGAGAGCAACGGGACCGTTGCTCTCCTTTTTATTTCTTAAAACTTGTATTCCTTATTTAACAGCAGTTACCAAACGTTTTGTTTCAGTAGCGATAACGAAAGGTTTTTCAGTAACTTCTGAACCATTGTTCACGATAAAAGTATAGTTACCATCCAAAAGATTAGAAAGGTCAAATACTTTCGAGTAGTTTTCAGACTTAGGAATTGCAGAGCTATAAAGCACAGTTCCGAAATCGTCTTTAATAATCACAGAAGATTTTTCTTTTACGTTGTCAAGTTTCAAACGGAAAGTAACATTGTCGCCAGAAACCAGTTCGATTGCAGCAGCAGAACTGTTAGAATTTTTTTCGTTTGCGTAAGAAAAACTTGCAGTTGATACTCCCACCAAAACTGCGATTGCTAAGATTGTTTTTTTCATGATGTCTTTAATTTTATGTTGTTTAATCTCTCTGCAAAGAATTGTACTTTACAGATATAGTTAAATTAATATTCAATTTCTACTCGGATTATATAAAAGCGCCTTTTCGTTTGCTTTTGATATGTCAAAGGTAGGTAACAATCTTAATATAAGTCAATAGCAATGTTTTCATATTGAAAAATTCCAATTTTGGTTATATCTTAATATTCGAATAATCCTATGTTTATATAAAAAGTGCAACAAGTAGTTTAAAATTTGACAATAGTATTTTTCCTGTATTTAAAACATCCATTGTACTATTCCAATAAATAGTACTCTTATAGACTTCAGCCGAAAATTTGGTAAAAACTGCACTTCACAACCGGATTTCGTTTAGTGCAAGTATATCTGGAGAATGGCCTATTTCCTGAGATCATCACAACAAGAAATATCCTGGACAAGCCTGTGCCACTGAACTAAATTTAATGAAGTTAGAATCCGGATCCTTAATTAAACCCTAATGATACTGGATATTAAAGCCCGTTATATAAGCCTTTAACAGATAATTATTTGGAATATGAAGAATCATCGTCAAGGTTGATATTATCTCTAATCATTTAATTGAAATAGTCTGAATAATGAAGAAAATGGGATTGAAATAGATGCTGACTAATCCAAATTTATCAATATATGATATAAAAATGGTAATATCTGCAAAGTAGTAAGATTTAAATTGTTATATTCTTATATTTTTTAATACTTTTGAGTAACTAAAAACTTCATACTTGACATCAACTTTTACACATAGTGAAGATAAAGTATTGTGGCAAGCCTTCAAACAAGGTGATGAAGTAGCTTTTACCACATTATACCATAGATATGTTCATGTCCTCTACGGATATGGCAAGAAGCTTATATCCGATGAAGAGGCTGTTCAGGATATGGTTCAGGAACTTTTTATTGATATTTGGCAAAGTAAAAGTCGTTTGGCAGATGTTGATTCTCCCAAATTTTATCTCTTCCGTGCCTTGCGCCGCCGGATACACAAATCCGTTAATGGAAATCATCATAGTCAGCGCTGGGAAAATATTGATGAAGGAATACATCCGGTAGATTTCCCCAAGGAATATGAGATCATAGAAGAAGAAGATTTTCAGAGACAAAAGGACGAATTAAACAGCTGGTTGAAAAGTCTTCCCGTACGTCAATATGAAGTTTTAATGCTTCGCTATTACCAGGATTTCAGCTATTCTGAAATTTCTGAAATACTTTCCATAAACGAGCAATCTGTTCGTAATCTCATCCAGAGAGCAGTTTTAAAGCTGCGTCATCTTACCACTTCTATAATTTTTGCAGGCATATTTTTATTTTTTTAAAAATATTTCTTTTAAAGTGAGTTAAACTTTCTACTTCACTGCTCTTTCTAAATAAAGAACAAGTTTAATTATTTCATCGAATAATGCTATCAATATGAGTTACTACCATTTTGAAGTAACTGATTTTCTGGAAGACGAATATTTCAAAGCGTGGGTATATACCCCTACCTCTGAAACAAATCATTTCTGGAAAGAATTTCTGATTCAGTATCCCGAAAAATCTGAAATGATAGCCAATGCTCAATCTATCCTGCTTCAAATCAAAGATGAAATAGAAACTGAATTTCCTGATGAGGTAAAAGTTGAAAATATGCTGGCCAATATTCAACAGCATATGGATAAAAAACCGGGCAAAATATTATCCCGCTGGCTGACTACTTTTGCCACTGCGGCAGCTGTGCTTATCTTTTCCATTAGCTGGTTTTTAAAAACAGAAAAACAAAACAATACAACAATCTATAAAAAACTTACAGCCTGTTCAAAAACAGAGTTAAAAGAAAAAATAAATAGCTCCGATACACTGCAGCTCATTGTTCTGCCCGACCGCAGTACGATTGTGTTACATCCCAAAAGCAGTGTAAGTTATGCTGCGGATTTTGAAAGAAATTCGAAGCGTGAAGTATATCTGTCGGGTGAAGCATTTTTCAACGTAACAAAAAATCCGGATAAACCATTTTTTGTTTACGCAAATGAATTGATAACCAAAGTCTTAGGTACAAGCTTCCTTATTAAAGCCTTTGATAATGATAAAGAAGTGGAAGTTGCTGTAAAAACCGGAAAAGTATCCGTATTTACAAGAATGGATGATGATGCTGAGAAGAATCAGTCCAGCAACAAACTTGCTGGTGTAATTCTCACACCAAATCAAAAGGTCATGTTTTTAAGGCAGCAGCTTCGAATTAAAAAATTGCTGGTGGATACCCCGGAAATCATTGCCTCAGCTGTATTACCTGCTCCCATGCTGAAATTCCAGGATGAAAAAGTCTCTCAAATTTTTGCCAATCTGGAACAGACCTATGGAATTGATATCGTTTATGATGAAAAAATACTAGGCAATTGCCTCCTGACTGCTTCCTTCAGTAATGAAAATCTTTACGAAAAAATTGATATGATCTGCAAAGGCATTGAAGCAAAATTTGAAGTAATAGATGCACAAGTAGTCATTACCGGCAGAGGATGCCACTGAAAAATATAAAAGATTTTACAACCTGACTAATTTATCAATTATCACCTAATCTTTCCAACTCGTTCACTATGACCTAACTAACAAAATCAAAAAAAGAGGTTGATGATGTTTGCACCATCACCAACCCAATCATTTCTCCTCAGTACGAATACATCCGTTCTCAGCGGATGGAGGATTTGTTTTGTCCATTTTTCAAGTTCAACAAAACTTAAGTAAAGTTATGAAAAAATTGTATCCTAACTATGCTCATTGGCAGATCATTATGAGATTCAGTTGTACGCAACTCATCATTGCAGCACTACTGTCGACTATTTCCATGGCACGTGTGAGCGAGGCGCAGGAAATTCTGAACAACCGCGTGACGATTCAAATGCAGAATCAGGACGTACGTAAAGTGCTGACAACAATAGAAGAACAAGCAAATGTAAAGTTCCTGTACAGTTCAAGTTTAATTAAATCAGAAAGAAAAATATCGGTAAATCTACAACAGCAACAACTTGGTGACGCATTAAAAACAATTTTACATCCTCTTAATCTTGAATTCGAAGTTTCGGGAAAACAAATCATCCTGAAACGTATCAAGCTGAAAACAGAAATGCTAACGCCTCAGCAAACTAAAAATCTGACTGTGGAACGTTCTATTTCAGGTGTTGTATCTGATGGCAGCGGTTCTGGCTTACCGGGTGTCTCTGTTATTGTTAAGGGTTCCGCCCGCGGTGCAAATACAGATGCAGACGGCTCGTACAAGATTGCTGCTCCGGATGGAAATGTGACCCTGACCTTCAGCTTTGTCGGTTTCACATCCAAAGACGTTGATGTTCCTTCAAGCCAAAGCACTGTAAATGTAACTTTGGTTCAGGATGAAAAACTGCTTAGTGAAGTTGTCGTTGTGGGTTATGGAACAGCAAGAAAAAAGGATTTGACTGGTGCAGTTTCTGTTGTTAAAGTAGGTGAACTTACCGAGCAGCCAAACTCCAACCTTTCAAACCAGCTTCAGGGACGTGCTTCCGGTGTTACCGTTCTTACTTCGGGACAACCTGGCCAGGCACCTCAAATCCGTATTCGTGGTATCAACTCATTTGGAAACAACACGCCTTTATTTGTTGTAGACGGTGTACCAACACAGGATATCAACAACCTGAACCCGAATGACGTAGCGACAATGCAGGTTTTGAAGGATGCCGGTTCTGCTTCTATTTATGGTTCCCGCGCATCCAACGGTGTTGTGATCATTACTACCAAACGCGGAACTGGAAAAGTGAAGATCAGTTACGATATGTATTATGGTACACAAACTGTGAAAAAAGGAAATGTATATGACATACTTTCTTCACAAGGAATGGCGGATTTGAAATTTCTTGCGCTTAAAAATTCCGGTGCTACCATCAATGATCCTCAATACGGAAGCGGTGCTACGCCAGTTCTGCCGGATTATATCGTTCCAACAGGCGCGAAAGAAGGAAGTGTTGATCTTTCAAAATACTATGTTAACCCGAATTATACGGACAAAGCCGATATGGATTCTTTCTACCGTATCGTAAAAGCCAATAAACAAGGAACAGACTGGTTTCACGAGGTATTTCACAACGCGCCTATTCAAAGCCATAACTTATCCGTTAGCGGCGGCGGAGCTGGTGGAAGTTATTTATTCTCTTTCAACCATTTCAATCAGCAGGGTAATTTGATGAACACTTACCTGAAACGCTACACAATACGTGCGAACAGCCAGTATAATGTCAGCAAGCATATCCGTGTTGGTGAGAACATTGCTTTGTCGCTTGTCGACAACCCAAGAACTGACATTTTGCAGGAAGGCGGCGGAATTGGTATGGCTTACCGTATGCAGCCAATTATTCCGGTTTATGATGTTCAGGGCAATTATGCTGGTTCCTTCGGTAGTGGTTTGGGTAATGCAAAAAACCCGGTAGCGATTCGTGACCGTGCGCGTAACAACAAGGGACTTGGGAACAACGTGTTTGGTAATATGTTTGCAGAAATAGATTTCCTGAAAAACTTTACTGCGCGTTCAAGCTTTGGGGGTAACTATTATTCGCAAAGAGGAAATTCTTTCAGCTATCCGGAATGGGAAAACTCTGAAAATACAACCACCAATTCCTACACAGAATATACTAATACCGGATTTAACTGGACCTGGACCAACACGGTTAATTTTGAGCACACTTTCAACGACACGCATACCATCAAAATTTTGGTGGGAACGGAAGCTTACACAAGCACAGGACGTGAAGTTGGCGGTACATCTCAAAGCTACTTTTCTTTTGACCCGAATTATACGATTTTGTCAACAGGATCAGGAACACCGACCAACTACAGTGCCAAATATTCTGATGCATTGTTCTCCTACATCGGAAGACTTGACTATAATTTCAAAGACAGATATTTGTTAAGCGGTACTTTGCGTCGTGATGGTTCTTCTCGTTTTACCAATCAATACGGCTGGTTTCCAGCGGTTAGTGCGGGATGGAGAATCAAGGAAGAAAATTTCATGAAAAGTCTTACCTGGATCACCGACCTGAAAGTACGCGGAGGTTATGGTATTATGGGAAACCAGTTTAATGTGGATCCAGCCAATGCTTTCACAACCTATGGTTTGAACAGGAGCAATTCATTCTATGATATTAAAGGAACAGGTAACAGCACAATTCAAGGATTCCAGAGAACACGTGTTGGTAACCCGAACGCCAAATGGGAAAGTAATATCAACTCAAACATTGGTATCGACGCGACATTGTTTAATGGTGCAATTGATCTTACTGTGGATTATTACCAAAAAAATATCAATGACCTTTTGTTCTCTCCTGAGCTTGCCGGTACGGTTGGACAAGGAACTGCACCAGCGGTTAACATTGGAAAAATGTCTAATAAAGGTATAGATCTATCCATTTACGCTGAAAAAACAATAGTAAAAGATTTCAAAATCAATGCTACTGCAACGCTGACGACTTACAATAACAAAATCAAGAAAATCACTGACGGTGCTACTTATTTTGATCAGGAAGGTCGCAGATTTAATGGAAGTAATATTGTTCGTAACGCAGTTGATCATTCAATCGGACAGTTTTTCGGATATAAAATTGATGGATTCTGGAATTCTCAGGATGAAATCAACAAAGCTGATGCAAGTGCAAAAGAGAAGTCAGGAAATCCGGATGCAGTTTATCAGAATGAAGTTAAAGTGGGTCGTTTCCGCTACGCAGATACCAACGGTGACGGAATCATTACTTCTGACGACCGTACTTTCCTTGGTAATCCAAGTCCGAAATTCAGTTACGGTTTGAATATCGGAGCTAATTACAAAGGTTTTGACTTCGGAATTTTCTTCTATGGTGTACAGGGAAATCAGATCTGGAATAACCTTAAATGGTGGAATGATTTCTATACCAACTTCCAGGGCGCTAAAAGCAGTACAGCTTTATACGATTCATGGAGACCGGATCATACAAACGCAACTGCGCCGATTCAGGAAAACACAGGTTCTTTCAGTACCACCAACGTTCCTAACTCATACTACGTAGAAAAAGGATCTTACCTGCGCGCGAAAAATGCTCAGCTGGGTTACACTTTACCAAAAAGTCTGACGCAAAGTTTGAGAATTGAAAAACTGCGCGTCTATGTACAAACGGCTAACCTGTTTACGATCACTAAATACTCAGGTCCGGATCCGGAAGTTGGTCAAAGCCAGGTGGCTGGTTCCACAGCTTTTGGTCTTGACGAAGGCGTTTACCCTAACACCCGTCAATTCCTGATTGGTTTAAATCTGACATTCTAATACTGTATCCTTTAACAGAAAAAAGATGAAAAAATTACGATTTTCCAAAATAGCCCTAGTCGTTGCTTTCGGATTGCTTTCATATGCCTGCCAGGATTCTTTTTTGGACAAACCGGCATTAGGCGCTTTGAGTGATGCCCAGTTAAGTACAAAAGCGGGTGTTGACAATTTACTGATAGGTGCTTATGCTGCCCTTGATGGAAACGGAGTTGGAGCAGCCAGCGCCTGGGATGCAGCCGCGGATAACTGGATTTACGGAAGTATTGCCGGTGGAGATGCAAAAAAAGGAAGTGACGGAGCTGATCAGCCGGGTATCAATTCCATCATGATTTACAGTGCAGGACCAAGTAACGGTTTTTTCAACAGTAAATGGAAAGCGGTATACGAAGGTATCAACCGCGCCAATACGGTTTTGAAATTTGTTCCTCTGGTTACATCCGGTATGACGGACGCAGAAAAAACAAGTTATTCAGCGCAGGCAAGATTCTTACGCGGACATTATTATTCAGAATTGAAGAAAATGTTCAACATGGTTCCCTGGGTTGATGAAACTACTGAAAATCCTGCTGCCGTAAAAAATGATGTAGATATCTGGCCAAATATTGAAGCGGATTTCAAATACGCCATGGATAATTTGCCTGCAACACAATCTGATGTAGGACGTGTGAACAAATGGGCCGCTGCTGCCTATTTAGGTAAAACTTATTTGTATGAGAAAAAATTTGCAGAAGCAAAAACGACTTTTGATCAGGTAATTAGCTCTGGTGTCACAAGCAATGGTATCAAATATGACTTGATGCCACAGTATCAGGATAATTTTGATGCGGCTAAGAAAAACATGGCTGAATCAGTTTTTGCGATCCAGATGGCTGCAAATGATGGAACAAACACCATTGATAACGCCAATACCGGTGGAATGCTGAATTTCCCTTACAACTCTCCTTTCCGTTGCTGCGGATTTTATCAGCCAAGTCTTGACCTTGCCAATTCTTTCCAGACTGATGCAAACGGACTTCCTTTGGTTGATAATTACAATGCAACAACTGTGAAAAATGATATGGGGATAAAATCGGATGCAGCTTACACGCCTGACGGAACTGTGGCTCTTGATCCGCGTATCGACTGGACGGTTGGCCGCCGCGGAATTCCTTTCCTTGACTGGGGTAACCATCCGGGACAAGCCTGGATTCGTGATCAGAGTTACGCCGGTCCATATTCTCCAAAGAAAAATATGTACTATCAGGCTACGCAGGACAAATATTCTGACCAGCATTCATGGGCGCCAGGAACAGCAATTAATGTATTGGTTATTCGTTTTGCGGACGTTCTTTTAATGGCTGCGGAAGCCGAAGCTCAGGCTGGAAGTCTGGAAAAAGCGCAGGAGTATGTGAACAGAGTTCGTGCCCGCGCCGCAAAACCGGAAAGCTGGGTTTATACCTATGCAGATCCAACTAAACCAATGGGCGGATATACCAAAACACCGGCTGCCAATTATAAAGTTGCTGTTTATCCGGCAGGTGCTTTTGCTGCAAAAGGTAAGGACGGAGCGCTTAAAGCAATTTATTTTGAACGCAAACTCGAACTTGCTATGGAAGGTCACCGTTTCTTTGATCTTTCGCGTTGGGGCATTGCTGAGACAACCTTGAATGCTTATGTCGCTTTTGAAAGCAAAATCACCCCTGATGTAAGTGGAGGAAAATTCGTAAAGAGCAGAAATGAATATTTCCCGATTCCTCAAACACAAATTGATTTAAGCACTAGAAATGGCGTTTCTTCTTTGAAACAAAATCCAGGATATCAATAACAAACTATAACCAACAAAAGGAGGCGGTTTCACGACTGCCTCTTTTTGTTTATAATTGAAAAAATCTTTTCATGCGGCCGGCAAATTATACGTCTTTTCTTATTTGGCTAACAATACTATGGACTGGAACTTTCCTGTCTGTCAGTTGCAATTCAAACAAAAATTCTGAAAAAACTGAATTAAAAGGAGAAATGGCGGAAGGGCAAAAATTGGCTCAGAAATATTGCAGCACTTGTCACTTACCCGTTGAGCCGTCTTTACTTGATAAAGAAACCTGGAAAAATCAGGTTTTACCTGCCATGGCAAAACAACTGGGATTGGAAGTTTGGCAAAACAATCATTATTTTCAAAACGAAAAATCTTCAATCTCTCAGGGCGACTGGATGAAAATCATTGCTTACTATGATTCATTAGCTCCGGTAAAACTCCCACAAACAAAAGCACCGACAGCTCCTAAAAATGACTGGGCTATTTTTTCTTTAAAATCACCAAAAAACGATACCAATTTTATTGCCACTACGACATTGGTTTCAATTAACAATAAGGATCATAACATTTACACAAACAGCTCAGAAAACCCGGATTTGTTTAAATGGGATTCAAATTTAAATAAAACACTTGCTGCTAAATTACCTTCGCCGGCGGTCAACGTTTTGTTTTCCGATAATAGGAATATCCTTACACTCATTGGAGAAATGAAAGCGCTTGATATTCCGAATGGTGAAATAATCCAGCTTGATAATACGCAAAAATCAACTTCTATTACTTCAAATTTAATCAGGCCAATACAAACTCTAAGTGCAGACTTTAATAAAGATGGATCAACGGATTATGTGGTTTGCAGTTTTGGCCATAATAAAGGCGGACTTTATCTTTTAAAACAATTGCCTGAAAACAAATTTGAAA
This sequence comes from Dyadobacter subterraneus, assembly GCF_015221875.1. Lineage (NCBI taxonomy): Bacteria > Pseudomonadati > Bacteroidota > Cytophagia > Cytophagales > Spirosomataceae > Dyadobacter > Dyadobacter subterraneus. Next base: position 982,663 of record NZ_JACYGY010000001.1, on the reverse strand, counting down.
AGACGCCAATAAGAGAAATAGCCGGCGCAACGCAGGCCATTACCGGAGACTTTAACAAGGATGGCTGGCCGGATATAATGGCTTTATTTGCCCATGCAGATGAAGGAATCTGGATATTTTTGAATGATCAGAAAGGAGGATTTAAAACTGAAAATATACTGCGTTTTCCGCCGGTTTTCGGTTCAAGCAGTTTTCAGTTAGCTGATATGAACAAAGACGGAAATCCGGATATTATTTATACCGCTGGCGACAACAGCGATTATTCAAGAATTTTAAAACCATATCACGGCGTTTACATTTATATCAATACAGGAAATTTCAATGAAGGAAATCTTCATTTTAAAAAAACCTACTTCTACCCTCTTCATGGCGCGACAAAAGTAATTGCCAAAGATTTTGACCGGGATGGAGATATTGATCTGGCCACAATTTCCTTTTTCGCAGATTTTCAAAATAATCCTTCCGGAAGCTTTCTCTATTTTGAACAAAATACAACCAAAACTTCACTGAATTTTATCCCGCATGCTATGCCAATAAATAAGCTGGGAAGATGGATTTGTATGGATGCAGAAGATATGGACGGAGACGGCGACCAGGATCTTGTACTGGGGAATTATTCCAAAGGGTTCCTAAACCAGGAAAACTTCAAACCAGATTGGGACGTGCATGTTCCATTTATAATCCTGGAAAACAAGAGATTTTAATTGTTAATTTTTAGTGGTTAATGGTTAATTATTGAATTTTGAGAAATCAGGCTTCACCAATACTATTTTGAATTCATATTTACCAAAGAATCAAGAATAAACTCACCAACCCCATTAACAATTAACCCTTAACCATTAACAATTAATTATTCTTCTCTTTTCCAATCCGCCGGCAACAACGTCGAATATCTGTCATTTCCCAGAAAACCGGCGATTTCAAATCCCATGGGCATAACGACCCAGCCTTGTGGCGTAATTACGCAATATCCTTGTGGAAATTTAATTTGCGTGTAGGCATATGGCATGTCGGCATAAGGAGAGCTTCCATGTTTTTTTGTGTAAAAAACTTCCAGCATTGTTCTTGATACAACCAGTCTTTCCGTGGACAATTCCCCGTCCCTTATAAGCCTGTCGCCACGAACCTGCTCAATCCTGTTATGAACATTGTTGGTGATATAATTGTATCCGTTCATACTTCTCACAGAGCGAAACATTCTCAAAGAATCCGGAATTTCCTGAAAAACCTTAAATCCATTTTCCTGCAAACTATCCGAAACCATGCTAGCTAAAAGATGTTTGAGCGAACCTTGATACGCGATCACCTGATTGCTCCTCCAAAGTTTTTTCTGAACCGTATCTTTTGGCGTTAACAACTGAAAACGGGTACTTCCACCGTAATATACTTTTCCTTCATAGTAATCAAAATCATCCAGATCCTGGAAAATTTTGTAGCCCAGCGCATTGTTTTCAATAATGAGCGCAGAAGTGGTTTGTGCACTTAAATGACCATTGTCGTCGAGAGAAATCCGAAGAACTTCCGGATTTAATATTTTGCATTGTTTGGCAAAAGGGGATTTGCCTAATAATTCTCTTGTAATAATAGCCAGGTGTTTTTCACGCTTTTTATTTTTCTTAGCGTAAACTGTTACACCAGTCAGCTGCATTCCTTCAATCAGCTTAAACTGAACCGTTTTAACACCAGGCTGCTCAAATCTTAACGTCTGTTTTACCGTTTCATAACCCAAAAAAGACACGGCCATTTCGATACTGCCTATCGTCAATCCCGTTAATCTATAATTTCCGTTTTCATCTGCATTTGTCCCAATGGTAGAATTGTTAACAAAAACATTGGCAAAAGGCAGTGGTTTGCCCGTCTTTCCATCCGTAACTTTTCCTACAAGTATAACCGCATTATTCTGCTGAGCGAAAGAGATTGAAATGACCAAACTAAAAATGCAGGTCAGCAAAAAAAATCTCTGAAAAAAAGATGGATAACGAAACATTATTTGACGGATAACTAACGGGTTAAGTGCTTTTCAACTCAAAGATAAATCAGGAGTTTGGAATCTTCATCCTGATACTGATAATGTTGGCAGTGTGTTGCAAAAGAAAAACTGAATGAGAACAAATTAATCTCATACAGAATAGATTATGATTGGACATTACCGTTACAAGACACAAAAAATCAATTTTAGTTTAATTACTATAAAAATAGTTTGTTAACTATAAAAATAGTTTTAACTTTAAATCATGGAATCAGAAAGACTTACAAATAAGGAAGAAGAGGTGATGCAGGTGCTTTGGAGTTTGCAAAATGCTTTTGTAAAAGACATGCTGCCTCTTTTCACCAAGCCAAAGCTTCATTATAACACACTTTCGACGATAATCCGGAATCTCGAAGAAAAAGGATATGTCGGGCATAAGCAATTTGGTAACACGCATGAATATTATCCAGCCATAAGCAAGGAAGATTACCAGAATAATTTTGTGCTGAAAAAGGTGGTTGGCAATTATTTTAATGACTCCTACAAAGACCTGGTTGCCTACTTTGCTAAAAATGAAAAAGTGAGTCCTGATGAACTGCGCGAAATTATCAGGATGATTGAAAAAGAAGAATGAAAATGATGTCTTAAAATTTAACTTAAAGACCTATGCTCATTGCCTATCTGCTCAAAGTTTCCCTCATCCTTGCCATTTTGACGCTTGGATACCGTTGGTTAATTCAGTTTGAAACATTTTCAAAAATGAATCGTGTTTTGTTATGGAATAATGTTTTTGCAGCCTGGACTTTACCATTTATTCCATTACCAAACTGGGGCCCAATTGAGGTTCAGGAAGAATTTCATCAGCAGATTCAAAATTGACAACCTCCGCTCCAAAGATCTCGACAGAAATTATTACACAAAAATTCAGTGAAGTTTCTTCTTTAAATTCTCCGCAGATCCAGTTGACGATCACTGATATAATTTTAACAATCTATTTTTTGGGTGTGATTTTTATGTTCACAAAGTTGCTGGCCCAACTTATTAAATTGTGTTATACACTTTGGAAATCGCCATCTGAAAAACTGGAAAACGGCATTATTTTAATCAGAAATCGAAATACCTTTTCTCCTTATTCATTTTTCCGATGGATTGTTTGTGATCCAAAAAAACATTCGACTCGTGAGCTTGAACACATTTTAGCGCATGAAAGTGAGCATATTTTGCAATGGCACAGCCTTGATCTTTTGCTCGCAGAAGCACAGCGAATTGTTCTCTGGTTCAATCCATTCGCATGGTTTCATCAAAAAATGGTTCAGGAAAACCTGGAATATCTGGCCGATCATGCTGTTTTGAAAAGTGGTTTCCAAAAGAAACAATATCAATTCAGTCTTTTGAAAACGGTTATGCAACGAAATGAAATTCCATTAACCAATTCATTTGCGCAATCATTATTAAAAAAGCGTATCAGGATGATGAACAGAAAACCATCTCAGATTTGGGTAATTGGTAAATACGCAGCCTTAGTAGCAATACTCTATTTGTCATCTGCTTTTGTAGCTCCTTATAGTCGTGAAATTGAATTACTTATTCCTGAAACGACTATACCAAAGGTGATAGAATTTATCAGAAAAGATGAAATCGTTAAAAGTCCGAAGCTTGATTTATTAGAAAAAGGCAAACAAAATATTCCCGATGTTTTGCCAAAAACTAAAAAAAGTAAATGGGTTTTGGAAAGAAATGGAACACTTTACTGGGCGATATCTCCGCTTGCGACACTTGACGATATCAATGAAATAAGGAAGGAAATCAAAAGTTTTGGAGGAGAAATGAATATCAACAAAATTGAATATGATCCGTTGCAAAAGTTTATTACAACACTTACCGTCGATGTAAAAATAAACCGTTCAGCAGGGCGAGGTTTTCAAAACGAGAATTCTTCTTACACTCCTATGAAAGGAAGTTCAGGTTATATTACAAAAAACGGGAATTTAGGTATGGGTTTCACTCCACCTGAAAGTATTAATCTTGAAATAGAAAAAGATTATCAAAAAGCGATTTCACTCCAAAAAATTAATTCAAATTATTATTTAGAAGATGAGATCAAATCTTCATTCAAGGGCCAGAACATGGGTTTTAGTGGTCGGGATTTTTCTTACAAAACTTTGAAAAGCGAAAAGGCAGAAGACGGGTTAAAACAAATTGGCATCGAAATAGCATTTGATAATACACTGACCATTATGCCAGTCAATCAGTTTGCCAAATTTTATCTGAATGGAACCACATCGACGCTCTCGGATTTAAATACAATTTCATTCGACCAGCTTGAAGAAATCAGATATTTCATCAATACCCTCGGACAGCGATATATTCTGGTTCGTACCAAATAAAAACGGCCGCTGCAAAGTTTTGCAGCGGCCGTTTTTTAATATCAAGTTGATTATTTCAACCCCAACTCCTCACCTATCGATTTCACTTTTTCTTTCAATCCGGCATAAACACTGTCGAATTCGTCTTTACCTTCAAGCTCAGCGCGAACACCAACATAGAATTTAATCTTAGGCTCCGTTCCTGATGGGCGACAAGTAAATTTGGTACCATCAACGGTAAAGAATTGAAGTACATTGGATGATTCAATTCCCATTTCTCCTGATGGAATCGACGTTGTAGTTCCGGCCGTAAAATCCGTAGTGGTTAACGCTTTGTAATCATCCATGCGGATTACGTCAGAACCAGCCAAAGTTTTAGGAGGATTGGCACGGAAGTCAGCCATCATTTGCTGTATTTCTTCTGCACCTGTTTTCCCTTTTTTGGTCAATGAAATCAATCCTTCATAGTAAAATCCGAATTTTTTATAGATTTCAATTAGCATATCAAAAAGACTCAATCCTTTGTCTTTTGCATAAGCTGTCAACTCAGCGATCATAGCGCAGGAAGCAATAGCATCTTTATCACGAACGGCGTCACCGATCAGATAACCATAACTTTCTTCACCACCACCGATAAATTGTTCAATACCTTCTTTCTCACGAATTACCTGAGCGATGTATTTGAAACCAGTTAAGGTATTATAGCATTTCACGTCATAAGACGCAGCCATTTTATCAATTAAATCAGTAGTTACAATTGTTTTACAAACAAACTGAGTTCCGGTTAATTTTCCTGCATCTTTCCATGCGTTCAAAAGATAATAGATCAGGACGCTGGCAGTCTGGTTACCATTTAAAAGCTGAATTTCACCATGGTGATTTTTAGCAGCGATACCAACTCTGTCCGCATCAGGATCTGTTCCCAAAACAAGATCAGCGTCAATTTCCTTGGCTTTTTCAACTGCTTTGGACATTGCTTCGCTCTCTTCCGGATTTGGATAAACAACCGTTGGGAACTGGCCATTACCATTTGGTTCTGCCTGTTCTTCAATAACCGTCACCGATTCAAAACCCATTTTTTTCAACAATGGCGGAACTAGCGTAACACCCGTTCCGTGCAAAGGTGTATAAACGATTTTCAGATCTTTCTGACGCGCAATCGCATCTTTTGAAATCGAAAGCGACAGAATATGATCAAGATATTTTTCATCAACATCAGCACCGATTTTAATAATTTTCGAAGGATCACCCTCAAATTTTATATCGTCGATTGATTTGATGGCATTTACCTCATCGATGATGTTGGAATCATGCGGAGCCACAACTTGTGAACCGTCATTCCAGTAAGCTTTGTATCCGTTGTATTCTTTTGGATTATGAGAAGCCGTAACAACAACACCACTTTGACAGCCTAATTGACGAATTGCAAAAGAAAGTTCAGGTGTTGGACGAAGTGCTTCGAAAAGATAAACGGTGATCCCGCTTGCGGAAAAAATATCAGCAATAATCTGTGAAAACTCGTCAGATTTTATGCGGCTATCGTAGGCTATCGCAACTTTAATTTCCTGGTTTGGAAATGCTTTGTTAAGATAATTTGCCAAACCCTGCGTTGCAGTACCCACTGTGTAACGGTTCATGCGGTTTGAACCTACACCGATTAATCCACGTAAACCACCCGTTCCAAATTCAAGATCCTTGTAAAATGCGTCAGTAAGTTCAGTATCATTTCCCTCATCAATCAATTGCTGGATTGATTGTTTGGTATCGATATCGTAATCGCCTTCAAGCCAGGTATTTACTTTGGCCAAAACAGCAGGATCTAATTGTGCGGTCATAATTAAATTGAAAGATGGTTTTCAGAAACAGTTAGTTTTAAAATGAGTCAATATTTACAACAAAAACTGTATTACGGTATTACAGTAAATAAAGACTAAAAATATCGTTCTCGGTTGAGTAATTAATTTTATAAAAGTAATAATAATCAGGAATTACTTACTAAGCGGCAATTCCAGCTTGGCAGGTTCTTTCATTTTTTCCTGAGAAGTTTTAAGAATCAGCTCGGCAACCAAACCTGTCCAGCCTGTCTGGTGATTTGCGCCGCATCCTCTGCCATTATCTCCATGGAAATATTCATAAAATAAAATATGATCACTGAAATTCGGGTCGGTCTGCATTTTCTCATCGTCTCCGTTAAATGCCCTTCTGCCTTCTGCATCCTTTTTAAAGATATCGATCAAACGATTGGCAATTGCCATTGCAGCATCTTTAATCGTTACGAGATTGCCTGAATTTGTTGGATATTCTATCTGGAAATCCTCACCATAATATGCATGAAATTTCATTAAAGAGTCAAAAATCAGATAATTTAACGGGAACCAGATCGGTCCGCGCCAGTTGGAATTACCACCCATGATATCCGTTAAAGCTTCACCCGGCGTGTAATCAACCTGCAATACTTCTCCGTTGATATAGAATTTATAAGGATTATCCTTATGATATTTAGACAAAGCACGAACGCCGTAATCAGACAAAAATTCGTTTTCATCCAACATTCGCTTCATAATCATTTTCATCCGGTGACCGCGAAGAATCGATAACAAGCGATTTTCTCCTTTTCCGGATTCAAACCAACGGGATATCAAACGGGCAAGATCTGGCCTGTTTGCCAAAACCCATTCAACCCGGCGTTTGAAGATAGGCATTTTGTCCAGATTCTGCGGATCAAGAATTTCAACCGCAAAAAGTGGTATCAAACCGACGATCGAACGCACTTTCAGCAGAATACTTTGTCCGTTTGGAATATGGATTACATCATAGTAAAACTGATCTTCTTCATCCCAAAGACTGATTGAAGAATTTTTACCACCAATGGATTCCATGGCACCAGCAATATGCAGGAAGTGCTCGAAAAATTTCGATGCCATATCCTGATAAACCGGATGTACCAAAGCAATTTCCACAGAAATTCGAAGCATGTTCAGCGTATACATCGCCATCCAGCCTGTTGCATCCGCCTGTTGTAATTTCCCACCAAAAGGCATCGGCGTGGAACGGTCAAATACACCGATATTATCCAGTCCAAGGAAACCTCCGCTGAAAATATTATTCCCGGTATCATCTTTCTGGTTAACCCACCAGGTGAAATTCAGAAGTAATTTGTGGAATATTTTTTCAAGGAATTCAATATCACCAACGCCGTTATTCTGCTCTCGGTCAATTTCATAAACCTTCCATGTTGCCCAGCCATGAACCGGCGGGTTAACATCAGAGAAATTCCATTCGTACGCAGGAATCTGTCCGTTCGGGTGCATGTAATATTCCCGTAGTAAAATTTCTAACTGTCGTTTCGCAAAATCTGCATCTACCCGAGCCAGCGGCACACAGTGGAAAGCCAAATCCCAGGCAGCAAACCAGGGATATTCCCATTTATCCGGCATCGAAATAATGTTGGCCGAATACAAATGTTTCCATCCGGAATTCCTCCCCCACTTTCGTCCCTGATTAGGTTCGGGTTGGGCGGGATCGCCTTTCAGCCATTCGTAAACATTGTAATAATAGAACTGCTTACTCCATAACATCCCGGCATAAGCCTGGCGCTGAATCGAGCGTAGATCAGCATCTGCTACATCTTTCTGGATATCATCATAAAACTCATCTGCCTCGCGGATTCTTTTGTTGAAAAGATCTTCAAATCCACCAAAAGGTTCTGAAATAGAATGATTTACATAACGCATCCGAAAAACAACGCTTTCCCCGGCTTTGATCGTTTTTGTAAAACGTCCGGAAGCTTTTGTTCCAATATTATTCGGATTAACCGTTGTGGTTTTTCTGCCGCTGACGATATAATCGTTTATTCCATCTTTTGGATAAGCCGTATTATTCGCTGTTCCGTATAACTTTTTAAGATTTGATTCATTTTCACAAAACAGAAGCTCATCCGCGTTATCCAGATAAAGATTATACTTTCCATGTTTCCGGTGCGTCACCTCGATCAAACGGTTTGAAATCCCGTTCATCATCGGTTTGTAATTGAACGCCTCATATCCCCACGACCAGGTATTTCTGAACATGATTGTTGGCAAAACGGTGATCGGAGCATCTTTCGGGCCACGGTTATGTACCGTCACTTTCATCATAATATCTTCCTCATCCGCCTTGGCGTGTTCTATGAAAATGTCGAAATATTCATTGTTATCGAACACACCCGTATTCATGATTTCATACTCAGGATCGGCCTTGCCTCTTTTGCCATTTTCCTGACGAAGTTTATCATAAGGAAATTGCTGCTGAGGATATTTGTAGAGCATTTTTGTATAGGAATGCGTCGGTGTACTATCCAAATAATAATACATTTCCTTCACATCCTCGCCGTGATTTGATTCACGGTTTGTCAACCCAAATATCCGTTCTTTTAAAAATTTATCACGATGGTTCCAAAAAGCGAAAGAGAGACAGATATGCTGTTTATTATCAGAAAAACCTCCGATACCATCTTCTCCCCAGCGATACGTTTTGGATAAAGCCATTTCGTGGGTTATATAATTCCAGGCATCACCATTTCCGCTGTAATCTTCGCGTACAGTTCCCCACTGACGCTCAGACAGATATGGCCCCCATTTTTTCCAACCTTTGTTTTCTTTTTGTAGGCTTAACCGTACTTTTTCTGCGCCGTGTGCCATTGGTTCGTCAAATTATCGGGGTCAAAAAACTCAATTAAAAATCTTCACAGTGTAAAATTCGGGCTTTTTAAAACCTGAAAAACTGTGTAGAAAATGAAATTTACTAAAAAAGAGCTTTAAACAAGCTCTTTTTCGTCCTTAAAAATGGGAAATAAATTATTGTCCAACTTTGACTACAACCCAATCTTTACTTAATTCTATTGATTCAGTATTGTCAAAAACATGAATCTGATCATCAATTTCGCCAGCAAAAAAATCGGTTAATGACTTCGCTTTTTGAGCTGTTTCAATCAAAAGCGGATGCCTTCCCTGACTTATTAATCCTTCTACATCCACGATATATTCCTTGAACATAAACGGGTTAGGAAGCTGATAATATTTGCCATCCGTTCCATGAAAAACAGGAATTGGTTTATAAACGCCTTCCGCATTCAATTTTCCATATGCTTGTCTGGCCAATGCATAATGTTCATCCGAAGCATCGAATAGAATTCCTTTTACCGGTTTGATAACGTTTTTCGCAGAAGTAATTTTTTCATCCAAACCTTCAAGCAAATGTCTCAGATTCCAGGTATCTTTTCCCAGACGAATTCTTTCTCTAATCGATTGACGAATAAAATAAGTCAATGCCTGAGTTACCGTCAATCCGATTTCTGCCATTTGTTTAAAAATGAAAGAAGTCGGCGACATACCCGGAATCGTGTTTGGGTCATGAAGTAAAATGGTACCTTCCGGTGTTAAAAATCCATCAATACGCACGCAAACGGTAATTCCCAATTGCTGGAAAACTTCTGCAATAACCTTCTGGATCTCCTGGTTTTTTTCGAGCGTAGTATCTACCGGAATTCTTTTGCGACTTGCGCCCGGTTTGTATTTGGCATTAAAGTCAAAAACGTCAACCATTTTAATTACTTCACTTGGAGGCAAAGCAAGCGGTTTTCCATTATCAAACTGAATACAACCGCAGGAGAATTCCTGGCCGTCAATAAATTCTTCAAGCAAAACCTGATCTTCCGCGTTTGAGCTGCTTAAAACGATTACATCATCCTGAACAACAAACATGTTGTCGAGCTGTTCAAGCAAATCAGCCGGATGATAAACGATTTTATCCCCGTTCACAACAACCGGAAATCCTATACCTTCATCCAGATTGGCAATGCGTTGTACATAAGCACGTTTACCAGTGGCATCCAGTGCTTTCCAGGTTTTACTTTCCAGTTCAACCTGAAAAAAACATTGGTTAATTGCAGCAACAAAAGCATCCAGAGAATCTTCCTTCACAATGGCAACGCCTATTGAAGAACCCTGATGCGGTGCTTTTATTACCAATGGCAGACCAAGATGTTTTTTCAGAACCGTAAACAGAATAGAATATTCACGCGGAATCCACTGATCGTAACGCAGCGTCCAGCTTTTCTTTTGCTGATTATTAACCAGCGCAATCATTTCGTTTTGAAGAATTTTATCAATCCCAACGGCAGAACCCATTAAACCGGGACCGCTGTATGGAATTTTAAACCATTCCAGTAACCCCTGAATAGCGCCATCTTCACAATCCGGGCCGTGCATGGCCAGAAATGCAAAATCAAAATGATCTTTAAATTGGTCAGGAGATAAAAGAATACCGATTTCGGATGAAACCGGTTGTTTTGCCATTTCCGGGAATGACTCTATATAAGTTTTGAAATCGCCAGTCTGATTACTTTTTGCCGGGTAGAAATCCCTTATTTCCTTTGAGTACATCAAAGAATGTTCCAGTTTTATAAAGCGACCGAAGCTGTCAACAAAAACGGGAACCGGCTCAAAAAGTGATTTATCCAAGTACTCGAAAGCGGTTTTCCCGCCCGCAAATGAAATTTCCCTTTCGCGGGAGGGACCTCCAAAAAAAACTCCTATGCGCATATTATTGCTTATTAATCCATTTTAAAACGTACCTGCAATATAAGCAGTATTTAAAATGAATCAATTGCAACCTATGATGCATAGGAAAGATTTATTTTCAATTTAGCTGCTTTGAAGCCAAACTGAATCAAGTTTGTTAACGCTTAACAAACGATTATGCTAATGAAGGCACGTTTGATGCCACAACACGGTTGATATGCGGAACCGCTTTACGGATCGATTCTTCAAGACCGGCACGGAAAGTCATTGCGCTCATCGGACAGCTTTGGCAAGAACCCTGTAATTCTAGTCTTACCGTAAGATCATCCGTTAATTCTACCAACTTCACGTCACCGCCATCTGCATGTAAATACGGACGAACAGTTTCCAACGCCTGCTCAATTAATTCTAATGTTTTTTCTCTTGAATCCATTATTAAAATAGTCTATTCGGTAATATGCAAGATTTTATTGATAAAGTCAAACCCAGGCATCTTCTAAGCCTGAATTTCTACCATTTGCGTCTTCTCCTTTGTCGCATTGCGGATGGCAACTTGTTGCGCCAAACCTTCAGCTGCGATGCGGAAAGCGTCATTTACAATCGGATTAACATCCATCACAGCCGGGCGACCTTCATCTCCCGCTTCACGAATGCCTTGTACCAAAGGAATTTGACCCAACAAAGGTACATCAAATTTATCAGCAAGCGACTGTCCGCCTCCTTTTCCGAAAATATGATACTTACTATCAGGAAGTTCTGCCGGGGTAAACCAAGCCATATTTTCAATCACACCCAAAATCGGAACATTAATTTGCGGCTGACGGAACATTGACATTCCTTTAACTGCATCCGCTAAGGCAACTTTTTGAGGTGTCGTTACAATAAGCGCACCGGTAACTGGTACTGTCTGCACCAAAGTTAGGTGAATATCACTAGTTCCCGGAGGAAGATCAATCAACAAATAATCCAGATCGCCCCAATCCGTATCTCCAAAAAATTGCTTCAAAGCCTGACTGGCCATCGGACCGCGCCAAACCACCGCACTGTCCGCAGGAGTCAGAAATCCGATAGAAATCATTTTGATACCATACTGACGAATCGGATTGATATAATTTTTTCCATTTCTCGGTGTGATTGTCGGCTGCATATTTTCAGCACCAAACATCAGAGGAATGGAAGGTCCAGAAATATCTGCGTCAATAATTCCAACGGAAGCACCTGAACGGTGCAAAGCCATGGCAAGATTAGCAGTAACGGTAGATTTCCCAACTCCGCCTTTTCCAGAAGAAATGGCAATTACGTTTTTAACCCCTGGAATAAGTGCCGCGCCTAATGGCCTGATACTCGTTACATTGGAAGTTAAGTTAACAATAACCTCAACATCCGGATTTAAATGCGTGTGAATGGCTTCAACGCACAATCTTCTTATCAATTCTTTTAAAGGGCAAGCAGGTGTCGTTAAAATAACCGTAAATTTCACCTGGTTTACACCGATCTCAATATCCTGAATCATGTTCAAGGTTACCAAATCCTGTTTAAGATCCGGCTCCTCAACAGTGCCCAAAGCCTGTAATACTTTTTCTTTATTGATTGTAAATTCGCCCATTGTATTGATTTCGCCCGAAAACCGGAGCGGTACTTGATATGGATTTGAGATTTCTCCCAAACCACTAAATTTTTATATATTTCGCCTGATCTAGTTCAACACGAATTACCACGAATGAGTTTATGAATTGGCAGGAAATTCACGAATTCTTCGATTTATTTCTATTAATTCATAAGATAAATCTACCTGACCGGCCAAATCGCCTAATCTTCCCTGAAGTGTGTGTAATAATGCCAGGTGGCCTGGCGTAAATCCATGTTGGGCATGATGATTCATCATTTTCTGAATTCCCTCCCAGTCTTTCATGAAATCCAGTGCTGGCTTATCGATGAAAGCTTCCGCAAAAGTACGAAAGATATGGTCCTCTGCTACACTGTTTGGATGAATAAGATCGGGTTTGTAGAAACGATAATCACGCAGTTCGTCCACCATTATCTCATAGGCAGGGAAATAATTTACCTGCTTAAATTTCTCCGACAAACGGTGGCAAACCAGACGTAAAGTCGATTTACTAACCTGATTCAGAGGAAGTGTATCCTTGGCATGCCGAACAGGACTAACTGTCAGAATAATTTTCAGGTCTCTTTTTATTGATTGTAATTTAAAAAGCAGATGTTCCAGTCCGATGATTACCTGATCAAGATGCAGTAATTCCTTAACAAATTTATCGGAAGGCACTTTGTGACAATTTCCAACCAGGACATTGGTTGCGCGATGGCGATAAGCAAAAGCAGTTCCCAAGGTAATCACAAGCACATCGGCATTTCTTAAAAACTGATTTACCTGCTTTTGCTTATCAATCAGTTTTTCTTCCAGATCAACACGACTTGTTGACCAAAGCGAGGAATGAAAATCATGATGCAGCCAGATTCCATCCGTATTTTGATGATAAAGTGCGGCATGCGGAGGTTTGCCATCCAGCGATAAATCGAGAAGTTTGGCTATGGCCAGCGGGTTAAAGACAGTGCCAAAAGGATTATTCAAAACCGGAAATTTGTTTTCCGATAGCTGATTTCCTAACACATCAGCAAAACAGGAGCCAATGGTTAATATATTGGATTGATGATTTATTTTCCATTCTGAAGGTGTAACGTTGAGTTCTGTGGTAAGTTTTAATTGCTTCATTCGGTTAATATTATGGGGCGAGCAAAATTAATAATATTTGATCAGTCCGGCACAAACAACCTGAGGAAGAGGATTTCAATAATTGATATACAAACGTTAAATTTGGAAAACCGACACACACGGTGGGAAATAATGATTGAATTGGTGAATGTGAGAATGATTGAATGTGGGCTTTCCAGAATTAAAACACCATTATTGACGGTTAATAGATTATCGACTTTTTCGCAAGAGAATAAATCGTTGAATTTGCTTACGGAAATTTTCTTTGTCCTGCTTTACGACCTCAACCTGCTCCTTTGGAGCATCCTGTTTATAGAAAAATATTAACTCAGCCACTTCCCTAACTCCTTAGGAGTTTCCTGGAAATCTTAGGCGGCTCCTACGGAGCCAGAAAAATAAACCTTAAATTACATTGCTATAAACAGGAAGCTCCACAGGAGCTATTTATCTGAATATCATTTCAATATTTCATTTTATATATCTTTTAAGTAAACATGGCAAAAATTAAAAGAAATATTCCGCTCAAATTAACCGGCGAGCAAATCGTTAATAAGAAATTGAAGGAAATGAATGAATTGTTAAAAGATGTAGATCTTTCTAAATTACCAAAAAGACCAAATGCTAATCAGGAATGATATGGAAATTAAGAAAAGCAAGTCTGTAAAGAAACTTACAGAAGAAGAAATTGTTCAAAGGAAACTGGACGAAGCTAACGCAATGTTACGTAAAATGGATTTTTCTACGCTTCCTATAAGGTTGAAAAACAAAGTGTAGCTATGCAAAAATTCTTTTCTAAAAAACTATTTCTCATTTCAGTCTGCCTAATCGGGTTTATTGATTGTTCGCAATCTCAAACTTCACCTGCACAATCAACACCAGTAAAATACGAGTTTGGATTAACGCCAATCTGGCAGGATGAATTTAATTATTCAGGAAAACCTGATGTTAAAAAGTGGAGTTATGATTTGGGCGGCGATGGCTGGGGAAATCATGAGTTGGAAAATTATACTAACAAACCAGAAAATGCCCGTGTTGAAAATGGCAGTCTGATCATTGAAGCCAGAAAAAAATATCAGGCAAACAAAATTACAGTTCAGCCCGATTAGTCACGAAAGGAAAAGGTGATTTTCTTTATGGGAAATTTGAGATTCGCGCCAAACTTCCGCAAGGCCGCGGAACCTGGCCTGCCATCTGGATGCTTTTTTCACAAGAAAACTATGGCAGCAAAGGCTGGCCGGATAATGGTGAAATTGACATTATGGAACACGTAGGTTTTGACCAGAATCACATTCATGGAAATATACACACCAAAGCATTTAACCACGTTTTAAAAACTAATAAAGGCCGCGATACATTACTCACAGATGCCTCAACAGCATTTCATATCTATATCTGTGAATGGACGCCCACCTATGTTTCAATCGGCATTGACGGAAAAGAATATTTCCGGTTTAATAAAGAATCAGGCTATTCCTGGGAGCAGTGGCCTTATGATAAATCTTTTCATTTAATTTTAAATATGGCTGTTGGCGGCGAT